>NZ_NKFM01000015.1:0-404745 GCF_002223085.1 Burkholderia sp. HI2714
TACAGCCCGGAGCTCAATCGCATCGAGAAACTGTGGCACAAGATGAAATATGAGTGGCTGGCCTTCAAGGCGCGTGACATCCAAACCCTTGAAGAAGACGTCGATACGGTCCTTCAAGGATTCGGATCAAATTATAGATTTACTTTCTGTTGAGAGCTTATTCACCGAGCCGGTAAAAAACTCGGAGTGCGTCGCATAACGAATGCATTCCCGGTGCGGAGCGCCGGCGCAAATGATCCTTTGCGACCGGCGGTATTTATCGTTCTGTTCGAGAGGCAATAATGACGACACGGAAGTCCTTGAAAGACGGTTTCGCGCTATTCGGAACGACACTGAGCGTGCCGCTCGCAGCGGCCGCGGCCGCTGCGCTGCTCGTCACGGGGTGCGGCGGCGACGACGGGTCGAGTCCGGCCGCTTCGGCCGCCGCCGCCGCCGCGACGTCGGCCGGCGCCAGCACGTCGGCCAACACCACCGCAACGGCCGCCGCGGCCGACCAGCCGTACGTCGACAACGACGTGTACGGCACCGGGCCGAACGACGCGGTCACGGATTCCACGGAAGGGGCGGCCGTCGTGCACCGTACGGTCACGATCGGCGGCAAGACCATCAAATACACGGCCACCACGGGCCACCTGACGACGATCGATCCGGTCACGTCGGCGCCGAACGCGAAGATGTTCTACGTCGCGTACACGCAGGACAATCCGGACCCGTCGAAGCCGCGCCCGGTCACGTTCTTCTACAACGGCGGCCCCGGCTCGTCGTCGGTCTACCTGCTGCTCGGCTCGTACGGGCCGAAGCGCCTGCAGTCGTCGTTCCCGAACTTCACGCCGCCCGCGCCGTACAAGCTGCTCGACAACCCGGACAGCCTGCTCGACCGTACCGACCTCGTGTTCATCAACCCGGTCGGCACCGGTTACTCGGCGGCGATCGCCCCGGCGAAGAACAAGGACTTCTGGGGCACCGACCAGGACGCCCGCTCGATCGATCGCTTCATCCAGCGCTACCTGACCAAGTATTCGCGCTGGAATTCGCCGAAGTTCCTGTACGGCGAGTCGTACGGCACCGCGCGCAGCGCGGTCGTGTCGTGGGTGCTGCATGAGGACGGCATCGACCTGAACGGGATCACGCTGCAGTCGTCGATCCTCGACTACGCGAACGCGCTGTCCGCGCCGGGCACGTTCCCGACGCTCGCCGCCGATGCGTTCTACTGGAAGAAGACGACGCTCAACCCGACGCCGACCGACCTCGACGCGTACATGGTCCAGGCCCGCAACTACGCGGACAACACGCTCGCGCCGCTCGCGCAGAAGCCGAACCCGCAGGACGGCGGCTTCGTGAACGTGCGCCTGAACCTGAACCTGCAGACCGCGCAGCAGATGGGCGCGTACATCGGCACGGATCCGACGTCGCTGATCCAGACGTTCGGCAACCCGGCCGCGCTCGGCAACGTGCCGTCGTCGAACGACAACCCGCCGTACACGTTCTTCCTGACGCTCGTGCCGGGTACGCAGATCGGCCAGTACGACGGTCGCGCGAACTTCACGGGCAAGGGCATCGCGCCGTACATCCTGCCGAACTCGGGCAGTAACGATCCGTCGATCACGAACGTGGGCGGTGCGTACACGGTGCTGTGGAACAGCTACATCAACACCGACCTCAAGTACACGTCGACGTCGTCGTTCGTGGACCTGAACGACCAGGTCTTCAACAACTGGGACTTCAGCCACACCGACCCGACCGGCGCGAACAAGGGCGGCGGCAATACGCTGTACACGGCGGGCGACCTGGCGTCGACGATGAGCGTGAACCCGGACCTGAAGGTGCTGTCGGCCAACGGCTATTTCGACGCCGTCACGCCGTTCCACCAGACGGAGCTGACGCTCGCGCAGATGCCGCTCGACCCGACGCTCAAGGCGCAGAACCTGACGATCAAGAACTACCCGTCGGGCCACATGATCTACCTGAACGACGCGTCGCGGACCGCGCTGAAGGGCGATCTCGCCAACTTCTACGACGGCATCCTGGCCAACCGCACCGCGCTGCAGCGCGTGCTGAAGCTGCAGATGCGCACGCAGCAGCTCAAGCAGCAGAAGTTGCAGCAGCAGGGGCAGTAAGCGGCGAGGGCGGCTTGCGCCGCCCCGGATGGACGACAGCCCGATCGGCGCAGGCCGGTCGGGCTGTTTTTATTTGGGGAGGGCGAGGGGCCGGCGCGTCGTGCGCCGACAGAGAAATGGCGTCAAACCGTCGAGGACAGGGCGTTCGCGCCGCGTGTTACGCGAGCACGAGCCGGATGCCGACCGCGACGAGCGTCGAGGCGAGCAGGTTGCGCAACAGCCGTTCGGGCGCGCGCGCCGACAGCAGGCTGCCGATCACGATGCCGGGCAGCGAGCCGAGCAGCAGCGACAGCAGCATCGACCAGTCGACCGAGCCGAGCAGCCAGTGGCCCATGCCCGCGACGAGCGTGAGCGGCACCGCGTGCGCGATGTCGGAGCCGACGATGCGGGTCGTCGCGAGCATCGGATACAGCAGCAGGAGCACGGTCACGCCGATCGCGCCCGCACCGACCGACGTCATCGACACGAGCACGCCGAGCACGGCGCCCGTCAGCACGGTCGACCACAGCGTGCGCGCGGGGCTCGGCGCGAGCGGGTTGCGTGCGGCGAACGCGGTGAGCTGCGGCCGGAAGATCAGCGCGAGCGACGTGAGCAGCAGCGCGATGCCGAGCACGAGCTGGATCATCCGCGCGGTGCCCGGCGTGTTCATCCCGTGCGTATGCAGCCACCACAGCGTGACGGCCGCGGCCGGGACGCTGCCCGCCGCGAGCCGGCCCGTGATGCGCCAGTCGATCGAGCCTTTCAGGCCGTGGACGAGCGTGCCGGTGGCCTTGGTCGCGGCCGCGTACAGCAGGTCGGTGCCGACCGCCGTTGCGGGGTGGACGCCGAACAGCAGCACGAGGATCGGCGTCATCAACGAACCACCGCCAACGCCCGTCAGGCCGACGAGGATGCCGACGAACAGGCCGGACAACGAGTACAGCAGATCGATATGGGGAAGCGACATCGGAAGCAGACGGTTATGCGGCGACGGTTATGCAATGTTCGGCGGCGGCGCGTGGCCGCTGCGCGCGCATCAAAGTCCGCCATTGTCGCAAATGTGGCGCGTCGATGTACGACTGCGTTAAAAATCGAAGGGGAAAGCCCGTGGGGCGGGCATCCGGCTGGAAGTAAAACGGGCGTTTGAGTGGCGTGGGGGCGTGGTGGCCGTCCTCCTCGCGGCTGATCGGCCTGAAACGTCCGGTGAAGCGAGAGCGGGTGCCAGGCCTGGCACGTATAAAAAAGGGCGCGACAGTGCGCGCCCTGGTTCGATGGCGGCGGTGGACACCACCAGCCACCAGCCACCGGTCAGTGCATCGCGGGGCCGACGCCTTCGACCGCACCCTGCTGCCGGATGCGCAGCGCGAGGCCGATCAGCGCGGCGACGGCGGCGAATGCCGCGCCGAACGCGAAGGCCGCATGGTAGCCGCCGTTCAGCGCGTCGAGCGGCGCGGCATTCGCTGCCGCGAGCGCGTCGGCGCGGGCAGCCGCGAGGCTCGCGAGCACGGCGAGGCCGAGCGCGCCGCCCATCATGAACGCGGTGTTGACGATCCCCGACGCGAGCCCGGAATCGGCCGGATCGACGTCGCTCATCGCGGCGAGCAGCACCGGATTGAACGCGACGCCCGCGCCGATGCCGAGCAGCGTCATGCCGGGCAGCACGTGCCAGACGAAGCCGCCGTCCACCGGCGCACGCGAGAACAGTGCGAGGCCGCAGGCCGCGATCAGCAGGCCGGCCGCGATCGGGCCGCGGATGCCGAAGCGCATCACGATCCGCGCGGACAGCCCGAGCGAGAACGCGGCCATGATCAGGTTCGCCGGCAGGAAGGCGAGACCGACCTGCAGCGGCCCGTAGCCAAGCACGCGCTGCATGTACAGCGCGGACAGGAAGAACCACGCGAACATCGCGGCCGCCCACAGCACGGCGATCACGTTCGCGAGCGAGACGTTGCGCGAGGCGAACAGCGAGAGCGGCATCAGTGGATGCGCGGCGCGCGCCTCGATCGCGATGAACAGCGCGAGCAGCGCGGCGGCCGCGCCGATCAGCGCGACGGTCTGCGTCGACAGCCAGCCGGCCTCGTTGCCGCCGACGATCCCGTAGACGGCCAGCATCAACGACGCGGTCACGGTGATCGCACCCGCGACGTCGAGCCGCGCGTTGCCAGCCGGCGCGCGCAGGCGCGGCAGCAGCGCGGCGCACATCGCATAGACCGCGATGCCGATCGGCAGGTTGACGAGGAAGATCCAGTGCCACGACAGCGAGCTCGTCAGCAGCCCGCCGAGCAGCACGCCGATGCTGCCGCCGCCCGCGCAGACGAAGCCGTACACGCCCATCGCGCGGGCGCGTTCGCCGGGCTCGGTAAAGAGATTCATGATCAGCGACAGCGCGACGGCCGATACGACCGCGCCGCCGATTCCCTGCACCGCGCGCGCGGCGATCAGCATCGCCTGCGATTGCGCGAGGCCGCACGCGAGCGATGCGAGCGTGAAGACGACGAGGCCCGCGAGGAACATGCGCCGCTGGCCGTACAGGTCGCCGAGCCGCCCGCCGAGCAGCAGGCAGCCGCCGAACGTCAGCAGGTACGCGTTGACGACCCACACGAGGGCCGTCTCGGTGAAATGGAGGTCGGTGCTGATCGACGGCAGGGCAACGTTCACGATCGTGCTGTCGAGCACGATCATCAGCACGCCGAGGCAGAGAACGATCAGCGCGTACCAGCGCTTCTCGCCGTGAATCCCGTGGGTCATGGGCTTGCCGCCTTCTGATCGTTATTTGAACGGCTGCATTGTAGACCCCCTCGGCGCGGGCTTCCTGCCGGTTTGTGGCAGCAGCGATGCGTAGTCGCGCGTCCGGGCGGGACGCGCGTGACGATGGACGCGACGGGCGTTACGAGCGCGCCGGCAGTTCGCAGCCGTCGGGGCCGCACGCGGCTGCGTCGCCGCCATCGAGTTCGACGATGCCGTCGCGCCATGCCTGGTCGAGCGCCTGCGCGAACGCGTCGGCCGGTTGCGCGCCCGATACCGCGTAACGGCCGCCGAACACGAACAACGGCACGCCACGGCCGCCGATCTGCGCGGCGCGGGCGGCATCGGCGTCGACTTCGGCGTGGTACTGGTCGCTGCGCAGCACGGCTTCGACGGCCGAGCGCTCGAGCCCCGCTTCGACCGCGAATTCGGTCAGCTCGGCGTGATCGAACAGCGAGCCGTGCTCGCAGAAATACGCGCGGTACAGCCGCTCGGTCAGCACGTGTGCGCGGCCCGTCGCTTCCGCGAGCTTCACGAGCCGGTGGCCGTCGAGCGTATCGCCGACGAGCGTGCCGGGCAGGTCGTAGCGCAGCCCGACGCTCGCGGCCGCATCGGTCACCTGGCGCAGCATCTGGTCGACCTGCGCGGGCGACATCCGGTACTTGCCGGCGAGCATCGCCTCGACCGGCTCGACGGGCTGGCCGGGCATCAGCCGGTACGCACGCAGCGCGACGTCGACGCGGTCGGCGTGCGCGAACGCGGCGAGCGCCTCGTCGAAGCGGCGCTTGCCGATCCAGCACCACGGGCAGATCAGGTCGGACCAGATTTCGACGGTCAGGGTCGGGCGGGCAGTCGGGGCGGGAGCGGTCGTCATGGGCGGTTCCGGGCAGCAAAAAAAGTGTAACCGGGACTATATCATTTTGTTCTTCGACGCTTCGTGTTGGCCGGGCGGCCATGCGGTCATATGAAACGGGCGCCCGGCGTATCACGAAGCATAGACACGGAAGCGGCGTCCCGATAGCGAATGCCGATGCCCGGCCGTCGCCGTGTGCTGCGGCGAACCGGCCCGAAAGGGGAGCGCTTACGCGTCGCCCTGCGTTTCCTTCAGGTGCTTGAGGTGCTTGTAGACCGTCGCGCGGCCCATCCCGAGCACGTTCGCGACGTAGTTCGCCGCGCTCTTGCCGCGGAACGCGCCCTCCGCGTAAAGCGCTTCGACGAGCTCGCGCCGGTGCTCGCGCGTGAGCCCGTTCAGCCCGACCTGCCGCTCGCGCAGCCAGCCGTGCAGGAACGTGTTGATGCGCTCCTGCCAGTCGTCGCGGAACAGCTCGTCCGGCTGCGCGACGACGCCCGCGCCCTTGATGAACAGGTCGAGCGTCGCGCGCACCTCGTCGAACACCGCGATGTTGAAGTTGATGCACATCATCCCGGCCGGGCGGCCTTCGTCGTCGAACAGCACGTTGCTGACGCAGCGCATTCGCCGGCCGTCCCAGTTCAGCTTCTCGTACGGGCCGATCACGCGCTCGCGTGCGGAATGATCGATTTCCTCGAGCGCGGAATCGTCGCCGACCTCGCGCTTCGACAGGTTGTTCGCGAGATACAGCACGGTCTGGTCGTGCAGGTCGTGGATCACGACTTCCGCGTACGGGAAGAACAGCGCGGCGATGCCGTCGGCGATCGGCGCATAGCGGGTGAGCAGCAGGTCTTTGACGGGGGATTTCTTCTTGCGCATCGGGTTCGCCATCTCGGGTGGGCGGGGGCCGGGCAGCGCATCGGGCCGGCGTGCCGGCGCACCGTTGGCCGGCATGCCCGTGCGCCCGCGCGCGGCCGCCGCGGCGGTTGCGCCATTGTATCGGCCCCGCGCGCGCGTGCCGCTCATGCGCGCGTCAGGTGCGTGTACAGCGCGTGCGCGATCGCAATGTCCTCGAGGCCGAGGCCGATCGAGCGGAAGAACGCGTGACGGGCGTACGACGGTGCCGGGCAGGTGCCGGCGACGAGCGCGGGCAGGTCGCCGGCGATCCGCGCGGCGTCCCAGCCGTGCTCGGCCGCCGCGATCTGCATCTCGCCGGCGCTCGCGGGCGTCGTGTGCCGGTAGTCGCAGTACACGTCCATGTCGGGCAGCCAGGCCGGCGGGATCTCGTGCGCGTGTGCGACGTTCGTGCTGATCGACGTGACGAGCGCGGGGCGCGTGAGCATCCCGTCGCCGAGCACGGGCGTGCCCGACGACGTGCACAGCATCACGACGTCCGCGTCGCGCACGCAGGCTTCGACGCTCGCCGCGGCACGCGCACGCGGATCGAGCTGCGCGAGCGCCGCATGCTGCGCCGCGTCGCCGGCGAGCGAGGGCGAGTACACGCGGATCGTCTCCCAGTCGCGCAAGCCTGCCGTGTGCCGCAGGTGCGCGAGGCCGACCGCGCCCGCGCCGACGATCGCGAGATGGCGCGCGTCGCGCGGCGCGAGGCAGTCGACCGCGAGCGCGGTCGTGCCGGCCGTGCGCTCGACGGTGAGCCGCCCCGCGTCGCACCACATCAGCGGCTGGCCCGTGCGCATCGACATCAGCGCGGTCCACGCGGTGACGATGGGCTTGCCGCCCGTCACGACATACGGCGACAGCTTCGCGCCGAACACCTGCGCGTCGGCGAGCGCGCCGAGATACGTGATGAAGTCGCCTGCCTGATCGGGAAACAGCGTGAGCGTCTGCGGCGGCTGCACCGCGCGCGCCGCGGCGAGCGACGCGAACATGCTGCGCAGCGTGCCGAGCACGTCGAGCGACGGCAGGGCCGCGCGCACCGCGGCTTCGTCGACGGTCAGCGGCAGGGACGGGGCGGTTTGCGTCATGGGGACATCTCCGGTCGGGGCCGGACAGGACAGTCTCGATCGACGGTGTCCGGCAATGTTCGTGATGGACGAAAAGTCTAATATAGACAAACAAAATCGGGAGAATTTTTCTTTTCGAGACTTCGTGTCTTCGCTTGGCTCGAAAAAAACACCGGTAAATCAACGGCATTTCTGGTGGGTGGTGATTTTTTGATGTCGCGTATCGGGGCACGATTCTCGTATCCCCTATAGTCTATAGTAGACTTTGAGTCTATATTTCGCGTGCAGGACACGATGCGCCGCCGTGTGGCGGCCGCCTGCTTCGAATGCCGATCCGGCGTCCGGCCGGCACCGTCGTGCACCGATCTTCATCGCCTCAATCCAGAACGGAAGGACCGTCATGAACTGGAAGCTCTCCCTTTGCGCCGCCGCGGCGCTTGCCTGCGCGGCCGTCACGGCCCATGCGGAACAGACCACGTTGCGCTTCGGGATCGAAGCCGCCTATCCGCCGTTCGAGAGCAAGACGCCGGCCGGCCAGCTGCATGGCTTCGACGTCGACATCGGCAACGCGGTGTGCGCGAAGCTGAACATGAAATGCGTGTGGGTCGAGAATGCGTTCGACGGCCTGATCCCGGCGCTGCAGGCGCGCAAGTTCGACGCGATCAACTCGGCGATGAACATCACGTCGAAGCGCCGGCAGAGCATCGATTTCACGCCGGCGATCTACGTGGTGCCGATCGTGATGATCGCGAAGCACGGCTCGCCGCTGCGGCCCGACGTCGCGAGCCTGCGCGGCAAGCACGTCGGCGTGCTGCAGGGCTCGTCCCAGGAGGATTTCCTGAAGGCGCACTGGGCCAACGCGGGCGTGGCCGTCGTGTCGTACCAGGATCAGGACCAGATCTATGCCGATCTCGTCGCGGGTCGCCTCGACGCGGCCGTGCAGGAAGCACAGACCGCGCAGGACGGTTTCCTCGACAAGCCGGCCGGCCGCGACTACCAGATCGTCGGCGAGCCGCTGAAGGATCCGGCGACGCTCGGTGAAGGCACGGGCTTCGGGATGCGCAAGAACGACAAGGCGCTGCAGGCGAAGATCGTCGGTGCGCTCGACGCGCTGAAGAAGGACGGCACGCTCAGCGCGCTGTCGCAGAAGTACTTCAAGCGCGACATCGTCTCGAAGTAATCGTAATGACCGCCGTGCGCCGGCCGCCGCGCCGGCGCGTGTCGCATCGAATCTCGACGCAGTACGGGGAACCATGGATTTCGACGTCATCGTTCTGGGGGCCGGCATCGTCGGCGTGTCGTCGGCGCTGCATCTGCAGGATCGCGGGCTGCGCGTCGCGCTCGTCGACCGGCGCGCGCCCGGCGAGGAAACGAGCCACGGCAATGCGGGGCTGATCGAGCGCTCGTCGGTCGTGCCGTACGCGTTTCCGCGCCGGCTCGGCACGCTGCTGCGCTATGCGCGCAACCGCTCGGTCGATCTCTACTGGGACTACCGCGCGCTGCCCGCGTATGCGGGCTGGCTCGCGCGCTTCTGGCGCGAATCGTCGCCGCAGCGGCTGGCGGCCGCCGCGCGCGACCTGTTGCCGCTCGTCGCGGCGAGCGTGGTCGAGCACGACGCGCTGCTCGCGCGCACCGATGCGCAGCCGCTCGTGCACGACGGCGGGTGGATCGAGGCGTTCCGTTCGCCCACGCTGTTCGATGCGGAAACGCGCGCGCAGCAGCGCGTGGCCGACGCGCACGGGTTGCGGATGACCGTGCTCGACGCACATGCGTTGCGCGCACGCGAGCCCGGTATCGGCGACGCGTTCTGCGGCGCATTCCACTGGCAGGACCCGAAGACCGTGTCGAGCCCGGGCGGGTTGACCAAAGCCTACGCGCGGCTGTTCGAGCGCGACGGCGGCACGTTCGCGCTCGGCAATGCCCGGACGCTCGTGCAGGTGGATGGCGGCTGGCAGGTCGGTACCGAACACGGGCCGATCTCGGCCCGCTCGGCCGTGGTGGCGCTCGGGCCGTGGTCCGATCACGTCTTCGAGCCGCTCGGCTACCGGATTCCGCTGCGCGCGAAGCGCGGCTATCACATGCATTACCGGCCGACGCGCGCGCCGTTGAACGTGCCGGTGTGCGATACCGAGGCAGGTTTCGTCGTCGCGCCGATGGAAGGCGGCCGCCTGCGGCTCACGACCGGCGTCGAGATCGCGCTGCGCGGCGCACCGCCGACCGGCGTGCAGCTCGCGCGCGCCGAGCCGCTGGCGCGCGACGCGTTCGGCATCGGCGACCGGCTCGATCCCGAGCCGTGGCTCGGGATGCGGCCGTGCACGCCCGACATGCGCCCGGTGATCGGGCCCGCGCCGCGCCATCGCCACCTGTGGTTCGCGTTCGGCCATTGCCATCACGGGCTCACGCTCGGCCCCGCAAGCGGACGCCTGCTCGCCGAAATGATGACGGGCGCGCCGACCTATATCGATCCGCATCCGTACCGGCCCGCGCGCTTCGGCTGATCCGGCGGCGCGTGCTGCGTCGCGCGCGCCGGCCTTCACAATGTTTCAATCTGCTATCCGAATTATCGGAAATCACGCAATCGGAAATGATCTGCGTAATCGGCAAGAAAGATAATCGCGAAATAAAGAAAATCAGCAAATCGGCGATTTATCAATGCATTTTCATATTGCTGAAATGCGTAATGGGCACCCGCTCGTGACGGTGAGGCACACCATCGCAGCGGGTGTTCCGGTGTTACGCGGAATGTACCGGAACACGTTACCACGGGGCGCGCAAACGTTACGTTACATCCGCGTTCCGTCGGCCTTTTTCATCAGATGATTGCGGCGCCAAGGCCGTGAATTTTGTCTGAAATCGATTAAAAAGCGTTATTGCCCGTCAATAGGCAGACGAATTGATCCTGTTTTTCGAATTGGCACACTTCGTGCAATCCGTCCCCATGCTTTATCAACGTTGTGCCAACCGAGATGGGGAAAATAAAGATGAGACACAATTTTAAATTGACGGGTGTGGCGCTGTCGGTCGCGACGGTGTTCGGGGTACTGGCTTCGGGTTCCGCGATGGCGGGGGCCCTTGATGCGCTGCCGATTCCGCAAGTGATCGTCAACCCGCCGACGAACAGCGTGTCGGTCGGGTTGGTCGCGACGGGTACGTCGCCGCTGGGCTCGGTCACCGTGGCGGCAGGCGGGGCGGGCGCGATCCAGACGTCGCTGGGCGATCCCGGCCAGGTACTGTCGGGCGCCGTGGGGGCGGTGACGGGCGCACTCGGCGGTGGCGGCGGCACGGTACAGCCGCTCGCGCCGGTCCAGGGTGTGCTGAATCAGGTAACGGGTGCGTTGGGCGGCGGCAACCCGGCGGGTGCGTTGACCGGTGCGCTGAATACGGCGACGGGGACGCTGAGCAATGCGGTTGGCACGGTAACGGGGGCACTGGGTAATGTCGGCGGCGGGTCGAACCCGCTGGCACCGGTTCAGGGTGTCGTCAATCAAGTGACGGGTGCGGTCGGTGGCGGCAACCCGGCTGGCGCACTGACTGGCGCGATCGGTACGGTCACGGGCGCACTGGGCGGCGTCGGCGGTGGTTCGAACCCGCTGGCGCCGGTTCAAGGTGTCGTCAATCAAGTAACGGGTGCGCTCGGTGGCGGCAACCCGGCTGGCGCGTTGACCGGTGCACTTGGTACGGTGACGGGAGCACTGGGTGGCATCGGCGGTGGTTCGAACCCGCTGGCGCCGGTGCAAGGCGTCGTCAATCAAGTAACGGGCGCGCTCGGTGGCGGCGACCCGGCAGGCGCACTGACTGGCGCGATCGGCACGGTCACGGGCGCACTGGGCGGTGTCGGTGGCGGCTCGAATCCGCTGGCGCCGGTGCAAGGCGTCGTCAATCAAGTAACGGGCGCGCTCGGTGGCGGCGACCCGGCAGGCGCACTGACTGGCGCACTCGGCACGGTCACGGGCGCACTGGGTGGTAGCGGCGGCGGCTCGAATCCGCTGGCGCCGGTGCAAGGCGTCGTCAATCAAGTGACGGGCGCGCTCGGCAGCGGCAATCCGGCTGGCGCACTGACCGGTGCACTCGGCACGGTCACGGGTGCATTGGGCGGTATCGGCGGCGGCTCGAATCCGCTGGCGCCGGTACAGGGCGTCGTCAATCAGGTAACGGGCGCGCTCGGTAGCGGCAACCCGGCAGGTGCATTGACCGGCGCACTCGGCACGGTGACCGGCGCGCTGGGTAATGTCGGCGGCGGTTCGTACCCGCTGGGGGCGGTTCAAGGTGTCGTCAATCAAGTGACGACGGCGCTCAATAACGGCAACCCGGCCAGTGCGTTGACGGGTGCACTCGGTACGGTGGCCGGTGAACTGGGTGCCGGCAATCCGGCAGGCACGTTGACCGGCGCGCTCGGCAACGTGACGGGGGCACTGGGTGCTCTGGGCTCGATCGGCGGCGGCTCGAACCCGCTGGCGCCGGTACAAGGCGTCGTGAACCAGGTCACAGGCGCGCTCGGCAGCGGTAATCCGGCAGGCGCACTGACCGGCACACTCGGCACGGTGACGGGCGCATTGGGCGGCATCGGCGGCGGCTCGAACCCGCTGGCGCCGGTACAAGGCGTCGTGAACCAGGTCACGGGCGCGCTCGGCAGCGGTAATCCGGCAGGCGCACTGACCGGCGCCCTCGGCACGGTAACGGGCGCATTGGGCGGCATCGGTGGCGGCTCAAACCCGCTGGCGCCGGTACAAGGCGTCGTGAACCAGGTCACGGGCGCGCTCGGCAGCGGCAACCCGGCTGGCGCACTGACCGGCGCACTCGGCACGGTGACGGGGGCATTGGGCGGCATCGGCGGCGGCTCGAATCCGCTGGCGCCGGTACAAGGCGTCGTGAACCAGGTCACGGGCGCGCTCGGCAGCGGCAACCCGGCTGGCGCACTGACCGGCGCACTCGGCACGGTGACGGGGGCATTGGGCGGCATCGGTGGCGGCTCGAACCCGCTGGCGCCGGTACAAGGCGTCGTGAACCAGGTAACGGGTACGCTCGGCAGCGGCAATCCGGCAGGCGCACTGACCGGCGCACTCGGCACGGTGACGGGCGCACTGGGCGGCATCGGCGGCGGCTCGAACCCGCTGGCGCCGATCCAGAGCGTCGTCGACCAGGTCACGGGTACGCTCGGCAGCGGCAACCCGGCCGGCGCACTGAGCAACGCGGTCAACACGATCACGGGCACGCTCGGCAACGTCGGCGGCGCGGGAAGCCCGCTGGCGCCGGTGCAGGGCGTCGTCACGCAGCTCGCCGGCACGCTCGGCGACGCGGGAGGCCCGCTGGCGCCGGTGCAAGGCGTCGTGAACCAGGTCGTCGGCACGCTGTCCGGCGCGGGTGGCGGTAGCCCGATCACGCCGATCACGAACCTCGTCAACGGTCTGCAGAACGCGCTGCCGACGGGCGGCAACGCAGCCGGCGCGCTGACCGGCGCACTGGGCTCGGTGACGGGCGCACTCGGCAACCTGGGCGGCTCGAACCCGCTGGCGCCGGTGCAGGGCGTCGTGAACCAGGTCGTCGGCACGCTCGGCAGCAGCAACGCGGTCGGCACGGCCACGAACGCACTGGGTAATGCGGTCGGCTCCGTCGTGGGCGCACTCGGCAACCTCGGCGGCTCGAGCCCGCTGGCGCCGGTACAGGGCGTCGTGAACCAGGTGGTCGGCACGCTCGGCAACCTCGGCGGCTCGAACCCGCTGGCGCCGGTGCAAGGTGTCGTGAACCAGGTCGTCGGCACGCTGTCGGGCGCGGCAGGCAGCAACCCGATCGCCCCGATCACGAACCTCGTGAGCGGCCTGACGGGCGGCAGCAACCCGGCCGGCGCACTGACCGGTGCGCTCGGTTCGGTGTCGGGCGCACTCGCGAACGGTCCGGTGGCCCTCGGGCAGGCGGCCGGCGCGCTGTCGGGCGCGGCCGGTTCGACGGCAGCGGCGGGCGGCAGCCTGCTCGGCTCGGGCGCGAACGCGGCCGGCGGCACGGCGGGCGCAGTCGGCTCGCTGCTGACGACGGGCGCCAACGCGACGGCGACGGTCGTCAACGCGGTCGGTACGACGGTGGGCACGGCGCTCGGCTCCGCGCCGGGCCTGTCGGTCACGCCGCACTCGGGCAACAGCGCGCCGGGCAACCCGCTCGCGCCGGTGTCGTCGCTGCTCCAGTCGCTGACGGGCGCACTGCCGAAGTAACCGGCCGCGCACGCACGGCGGAGCCAGGATCGGCCGCCGTGCGCAACGGGCCGCACGACACGGCATGACAGCGATGTCATGCCGCGTTGTCTTTGGTGTCCCTTTTTTATTTCGTCGGACGAATGGCCGCCGCCAACGGCGCTCGCCGGCCGGCGTGGAATAACCGGTCGCCTCCATCCGTTTACATACCGAATCCCGGCAGCGCCGGCCGGCGGGATAATGGTCGTGACGAAGCCGATCGTCCCGGCCGGTGCCGCCGTGTCGCGATACCGCGTCAAGGAGAAAGGGCATGAAACGGATACTCGTCGCCGCCGCGCTGACGGCGTCAATCGTGCAGCCCGCCGCCGCGGAACCACCGCGAGCCGGCGACGGAAAGCTGGTCGACGAAGATCACATGACGCTGTACGTGTTCGATCGCGATGCGCCCGGCAAGAGCGCGTGCGACCGCGCGTGCGCGGCGAACTGGCCGCCTGCGCTTGCCGACGCGTACGACAAGGCAACCGGCGCGTTGAGTCTCGTCGCGCGTGACGACGGCAGCAAGCAATGGGCGTACCGCGGGCGCCCGCTGTATCGCTGGAAGCTCGATCACAAGCCCGGCGACGCGGGCGGTGAGGGGATCGGCGGCATGTGGCACGTCGCGCGTCCGTGACGACGGCCGGTGGGGCGGTGCGCGAGGCATCCCGATGAGCTACGAATCGGATCTGCTGGTGTGGTTGCCGCATCTCACGCGTTATGCGCGCGCGCTGACGGGTGACCGGGCCTGGGCAGACGATCTCGTGCAGGACACGCTCGAGCGTGCGCTGAACCGCCCGCCGCGCGACGGCGGCAACCTGCGTGCATGGCTGCTGACGCTGCTGCGGCACCGCTTCATCGACCAGTTGCGCGCGCGGCACGAGATCGCGGTCGACGATGCGACGGCGCCATGGCAGACGATGGCCGCACCGGCCGGCGAAATCGGCGGGCTGGTGTTGCGCGACGTGCAGCGCGCGCTGTACCGGCTGCCGGTCGAACAGCGCGAGGTGCTGCTGCTGGTCGCGCTCGAGGAATTGAGCTATCGCGATGCCGCGGAGGTGCTCGGCGTCCCGGTAGGAACGGTGATGTCGCGGCTTGCACGGGCGCGCGGGCAGATGCGCGCGCTGTTGTCCGACGAGCCGCCGGCGCACGGCACGGCTGCATTACGGGTGATCGGGAAGACATGATGGACGATCCGCACAAACCTTCGAACGAGCGGGACGACGATGCGTCGGCGCAACTGCTGTCCGCGTTGCTAGACGGCGAGCTGTCCGGGCACGAGCGTCGCGAGGTGCTCGAGCGCGTGCTGGCCGATCCGGAGGAAGCCGAACGATTCGCGCATTATCAGGCGCAGCGCGACGCGCTGCAGGCGCTGTTCCCGCTGCCGGCCGCCGCGTCCGCGCTGTTCGTGCAACGCCGTACGCCGCGCCGGCGCGGGATCGCCTATGCGTTCGCGGGGCTCGCGGCCGGGCTGCTGATCGGTGTCGCGCTGCATGCGGGCTGGATGGCGTTCGGCGGTGAACCGGCGTTCGCCGCGCGCGCGGATGTCGCCTATGCGACGTACGTGGCCGACCGCGACCATCCGGTCGAGGTCGGTGCAGGCGACCCCGACCATCTCGTCGCGTGGCTGTCCGCGCGTCTCGGGCGGCCCGTGCGTGCGCCGTCGCTCGACGAATATGGTTACCAGTTGCTCGGCGGCCGGCTGCTTCCCGGCGAAGCGGGGCCGGCCGCGCAACTCATGTACCAGCGCGCGGACGGCGAGCGCGTGACGCTGTACATGACGGCCTACGACACACGGCGGCTCGCGCCGCAGGCGATGTCGGCCGGCGACCGCTACACGTATTTCTGGTCGGATCGCGGGATGGGCTACGCATTGTCCGGCCAGGGCGACGAACGGCGCCTGCGCGAACTCGCGATCGAAGCGTGCGGCGAGCTCGGCGGCCCGACCGACGCGTGGAAAGGGTGACGCGCGCGGCGCCGGCAGGGAGCAGGTGATGAAGACCACGATGACGAAGGGGCTCGTGCCGATGCTGGTGCTGGCGGCGCTCGCCGCGGGCGCCGCGCTTGCTCGGGCGGAGGGCGACGCGCCGCTGCGCGTGCCGGTCGACGCCGACGGCGTGCAACGGGTGGCGATCGTCGGCGGCAGTTATTTCTTCCGACCGAACCACGTGATCGTGCGGGCGCACGTGCCGGTCGAGCTGACCGTGTCGGCCGAGCCCGGCCTGGTGCCGCACAGCTTCGAAATCGATGCGCCGCAAGCCGGCATCGCGGTGCGCACCGAGCTTGGCACGACGCCGAAGACGTTTCGCTTCACGCCGGCGCAGCCGGGCCGGTTCGCCTACTATTGCACGCATCGGCTGCTGTTTTTCAGGAGCCATCGCGAGCGCGGGATGGAAGGCGTGCTCGATGTCGAGGCGGCGCCGTGATCGCCGCGTTGCTGGCCGCGAGCCTGATAGGAGCGAGCATGACCGCCGATCCCGTGACCGTTGCGCAGGCGCATTTCGACCACGTCCGCTCGTACCGCGCGACGATCCGCTCGTCCGCGCGCGGCGGCGAGCACACCGAAATCCGTTACGCGTACCTGAAACCGGGCTTCGTCCGGATGGATTTCGTGTCGCCGCATCACGGCGCGGTGCTCGCCTACGATCCCGGCGACGGCAAGGTGCGGCTGCGTCCGTTCGGCGTGCATGCGCCGCCCGCGCTGACGCTGTCGCCGTCCAATCCGCTCGTGCGTGACCGCAGCGGCCACCGGGTCGACCGGTCGGACGTCGGCGAACTGCTGCGCAACGTCCATGCGCTGCAGGAAGGCGGCGCGACGGTGACCGAAGGCGAGGAGGCCGTCGGCGGCCGGACCGCGCTGCGCGTGTCGGTCACGGGCGCGCCCGCGCACGCGGTCGACGGCGTGCATCGCTACCGGCTGTGGCTCGATACCGAGGACGGCTTTCCGCGGAAGGTCGTCAGCTTCGCGGACGATGACGATGTGCCGCTCGAAACCGTGACGCTCGACGACATCGAGATCGACGTCGCGTTTCCCGAACGCTTCTTCGCGCCCTGAGCGGTGCGCTGACTCGTGCCCGTGACGGGCATGCCGGAGGCTGCATGGCGGAATACCGGTTCTCGACGACCTGGCGCGTGGACGCGCCGCTCGCGGCGGTGTGGGACGCGATCTACCAGGTCGACCGCTGGCCCGCCTGGTGGAAGGGTGCCGTGAGCACCGTCGAGATCGAACCGGGCGACGCGCGCGGCGTCGGCGCGCTGCATCGTTACACATGGAAGGGGGCGCTGCCGTACCGGTTGACCTTCGACATGCGCGTGCGACGCGTCGAGCCGCCGCATGCACTCGAAGGCCGCGCGAGCGGCGCGATCGAAGGCGACGGATGCTGGTCGTTCGTCGCCGACGGCGCACGCACGATCGTGCGCTACGACTGGCACATCCGCACGCACGTGCGCTGGATGAATCGGCTGGAGCCGCTCGGTCGCCCTCTGTTCCGATGGAACCACGACGTCGTGATGCGCGAAGGCGCGAAGGGGCTCGCGCGGCTGCTGGGCGCGGCGGTCGAGACGGAGGGCCGGACCTTCCGGCCTTTGCCGGATGCGGGCTGCGCCGATGCCTGAGCGCGGGTGAACGCGAGTAAAGGCGCGTAGCGGCGGGCCGCGCCGCTCAGCGCGCGTACGCCATCACCGCGCCATCCACCACCAATGCGACACGTTCGCCGACGGCCGGACACCGGTGTCCCGGCACGCGTGTGCGCACGCGTACGTCGCCATCGGCATCGAGGCGCACGAGCACGTCGGCGTCCTGACCCGCGAACTGCGCGACTTCGACACGCGCCGTCTGGCCGCGCGCCGCGTCGCCGTGCGTGACCGGCACGATACCGATCTGCTCGGGACGCAGCATCGCATCGGCCGGCCCGTCGGGCAGCGGCGCGACGAGCGGCAGGTCGCCGAGCGCGCAGGCGATGCGCATGTTGCGCACGCGGCCGGCGAGCAGCACCGCCTGTCCGACGAACGACGCGACGTCGCGTGTGACGGGTTGACGGTACAGCGTCTGCGGCGCGGCCGTCTGCACGAGCCGGCCGTGCCACATCACCGCCACTTCGTCGCCGAGCGTCATCGCCTCGGGCTGGTCGTGCGTGACGAGCACCGAGGTCGCGCCTGCCGCGGCGAGCGCATCGGCGACCGCGCTGCGCGTTTCGTGGCGCAGCGACGTGTCGAGCGCGGAGAACGGTTCGTCGAGGATCACGAGCGACGGCTCGGGCGCGAGCGCGCGAGCAAGCGCGACGCGCTGCTGCTGTCCGCCGGACAGTTGCTGCGGCGCACGGCTCGCATACGACGCGGGCAGCCCGACCATCTCGAGCAGTTCGTCGACGCGATGATGGCGCCGCCGCGCCGCGCGCGGCAGACCGAATGCGATGTTGTCGGCCACCGACAGGTGCGGAAACAGCGCACCTTCCTGCGGCACATAGCCGATCCGGCGCTGCTCGGGCGGCAGATGCACGTCGGGCGCGGCCACGCGGCGGCCATCGATTTCGACGGTGCCGCGCTCGGCGCGCTCGAAGCCGCACAGCACGCGCAGCAGGGTGGTCTTGCCGCTGCCGGACGGGCCGAGCAGCGCGAGGCGCGAGCCGCGCCGCACCGTGAGGTCGATGTCGTGCAGGACGGTATGCGATCCGAACGATTTCGACAGGCCGTGGATGCGTAGTTCGCTCATGGGCGGTTCCGGGGAAAAGGGCGGCGCTCAGTCGCGCACTGACGCGCGGCCGAGCAGCAGGAACAGCAGTCCCGATGCGCCGAGCGACAGCGCGACGAGCAGCGCCGCATAGGGCGCCGCGGCGGCGAACGCGAGCGTCGCCGTATCGCTCCACACCTGCGTCGCGAGCGTGCGGGTGCCGATCGGCGACAGCAGCAGCGTCGCGTTGAGTTCCGTCACGACCGAGATGAACACCATCGTCGCGGCCGCGCCGAGGCCGGGCGCCGCGAGCGGCAGCACCACGCGCGCGAGCGTCGCGCGCCAGCCGAGCCCGAGCGAGCGTGCGGTTTCCTCGAGCCGGACCTGCACGTGCGACAGCGCGGCGCGCACGCTGACGACCGCCAGCGGCAGGAACAGGATCGCGTACGCGGCGACGAGCGCCGGCGCGCTCTGGTAGAGCGGCTGCAGCAGCCGCACCGTGATCGACACGATCGCCAGCGCGACGACGATGCCCGGCACGCCCTGCACGGTCATCGCGGTGCGCTCGAGGAGCGTCGCGACGCGGCCCGGATAACGGACCAGCAGGAACGCGAGCGGCAGCGCGAGCAGCGTCGTGATGGCGGCCGCCATCAGGCCGTAGCCGGACGACGCCAGCGTGGCCTGCCACAGCAGTTCGGGCGACACGTCGGCCGGCGTGACGGCGGCCGCGCCCTGTTGCGTGAGCCAGTAGCCGATCATCGCGAGCGGCACGCCGAGCGTCGCCGCCGCGAGTGCGGCGAACGCGGCGGTGACGGGGCCGCGCAGAGGGCCGAGCGGATAACGCATCGCGACGCGGCGCGCGGCGCGGTGCGTATGACCGTAGCGCGCATGGCCGCGTGCGTGTGCCTCGATCGCGAGGCACAGCAGGCACAGCGCGATCAGCACGCAGCCGAGCAGCGATGCGCCGCCGCCGTCGAACGCGGTGCGGTATTCCGCATAGATCTCGGTCGTGAACGTGCGAAAGCGCAGCAACTGGAATGCGCCGAACTCGGACAGTACGCCGAGCGCGACGAGCAGCATCCCGCCGCACAGCGCGGGGCGCAGCTGCGGCAGCACGACGCGGACGAAGGTATGCGACGGCGAGCAGCCGAGCGTGCGTGCGCTTTCCTCCAGCGCGGGGTCGAGTTCGCGCAGCGCGGCGGCCACCGGCAGGTAGACGAGCGGGAAGTACGCGGAGGTCAGCACGATCAGCGCGCCGAGGAAATCCTGCAGGTCGAGGCTCAGCGACACCCACGCGTAGCTTGTGATGAACGGCGGCACCGCGAGCGGCGCGGCCGCGAGCGCGGTCCACAACGGCCGGGCGGGCAGGTCGGTGCGCTCGATGAACCACGCGAGCGCCGTGCCGAGCAGCGTGCACGCGAGGGTCGCGGCGAGCGTGATGGACAACGTGTTGACCAGCAGTTCGCCGACGAGCGGGCGCCACAGCAGCTCGATCGCATCGTCGACGCCGAAGGTGGCCGCGCGGTACAGCGTGAAGCCGAGCGGCAGCAGGATCGCGAGCGGCCCGCACGCGGCCGCGGCGACGAGCGCGCGCGACGGGCGGCGCCGTGGCGCGGTGTGCTCGCCGTCGCGTGCGGTGCCTGCCGTGCGGGACACGGTGTCGCTCATGCTCAGAGCAGGCCTGCCTGGCGCAGCAGCTTGCCGGCCTGGCTGTCGTCGCCGAGCTGTTCGAACGACAGCGCCGGCGGGCTCAGTTCGTTGAACGGCTTCAGGATCGGATCGGGCGCGACGCCCGGATGCAGCGGATACTCGAAGCTGATATGGCCGCCGGCCATCAGTTTCTGCGCACGCTCGCTGACGAGATACGCGACGAACTTCTGCGCTTCAGGCTGGTGCTTCGAGGCCTTCAGCACGGCGGCGCCGGACACGTTGACGGCACCGCCGACGTCGCCTTTGCCGAAGTGATGGATCGCGCTGCGGGTCGACTTGTCGCCGAGCTCGGCGTGCAGGCGGTCCCAGTAGTAGTTGTTGACGATGCCGGTCAGCACGCCGCCGCGGTTGACGGCCGCCGTCACGCCTTCGTCGTCGTCGAAGATCTGCGCGTTGGCCTTCAGGCCCTTCAGCCATTGCAGCGTCGCGGCTTCGCCGTGCAGCGCGAGCACCGCACTCACGAGCGGCAGGAAGTCCGCGTCGCTCGGCGCGACGCCGACCTTGCCCTTCCATTCCGGTTTCGCGAGATCGAGCAGCGAAGCGGGCAGCTGCTGCGGCTGGATTTTCGCGGTGTTGTAGACGAGCACGTTCTCGCGCGCGAGCACGCCGACCCAGTCGCCGTCGGCCGGGTTGAAGCGCGCGGGTACCGATTGCAGCGTGGCGGCGTCGGTCTTCGCGAACAGGCCCTTGCGGTCGAGCAGCACGAGCTCCGGCGAGTTCTCGGTGAAGTACACGTCGGCCGGCGTGCGGTCGCCTTCCGCGATGAGCTGCGCGGCGAGTGCCGGGCCTTCGCCCGAGCGCACCTTCACGGTGATCCCGCTCTGCGCCTCGAAGTCCTTGACGAGCTGGTTGACGACCTGCTCGTGCTGCGCGTTGTACAGCGTGAGCGTCGCGGCATGCGCGCGCGCGGCGTGCAGTGCGCCGGTCAGCATCAGCGCGGCGGCCGCCGCGGAAATCAGGTGCCGCAGCGGGCGGCTAACGGGTGAAGTGTTCATGAGGTTTTCAGCAGGTTGCATCCGGCCGGGCCGGGAAGGTGTGCCTTGGCTTGCGTGGCGTGTCGTCATGCGTCGAACAGCGCGGCGCCGATGTACGAACCCGGTTGCGCGCCCGGCGGGCACGCGAAGATCGCGCTGCCGACGTGCGTGGTGAACTGGTTCATGATGTCCAGCTTCGCGAGCTTCTCGTTGATCGGAATGAAGCCCTTGCGCGGGTCGCGCTGGTGCGCGACGAACATCAGCCCCGCGTCGTACTCGGTCTGCTGGCGCCACGGCGGCCAGCGCTCGATGTAGAAGTTCGTGCTGTCGTTGTACGAGTACGCGCGGCGCAGGATCTGCGCGCCGTTGTTCAACTGCGGCGACGCGAGGCGCGCGTGCGCGTTGTCGGGGATCACCGGGTTGCCGTCCTTGTCGGCCGCGTCGAGATCGAGCGCCTCGAACTCGTGCTTCTGGCCGAGCGGCGCGCCGCTGTACTTGTGACGGCCGACCACCTGCTCCTGGAAGCCGAGCTCGGTGTTGTCCCAGTGCTCGAGCGTGATGCGGATGCGGCGCACGACCGTATAGGTGCCCCCGTTCATCCATGCCGGGCCTTCGCTGCCGGCCCACACGAATTCATCCATCGCGGCCGGGTCGGACATCGGCGGATTCATCGTGCCGTCCTTGAAGCCCATCAGGTTGCGCGGCGTCTCGCCGGGCTTGCCCGACGTGAAGCCGGCCTGGCCCCAGCGCATCTGCGCCGCTTTCGCGCCGAGGCGCACGAGCTGGCGCACCGCGTGGAACGCAACCTGCGCGTCGTCCGCGCACGCCTGGATGAACAGGGCGCCGCCGGTCTTTTCCGGCAGCAACTGGTCGCCGTTGAAGCGCGGCAGGTCGACGAGCGCGGCGGGGCGATGCTTCGCGAGGCCGAAGCGATCCTTGCCGGCGAGCGCGAACATGCCGGGGCCGAAGCCGAACGTGATCGTCAGGCGCGCGGGGCCGAGGCCGAGCGCGTCGCCCCCGTCCGCCGGCGCGATGTCGTCGACGCCCGTCGCGGCGAGCGGCAGTGCGGTATCACCGCGCGTCATGCGCGCGGCGGCGTCGGTCCAGGTTTTCAGCAGCGTGATGACATCCGCGCGCTGGGCCGTCGTCAGGTCGAGCGCCGCGAAATACGCGTGGCGCTGCTGCGGCGTCGCGATGCCGCTCTGGTGCTTGCCATAGAACGGCTCGACGCCGTCGTGCGCGGAAGCGGGCGCGGGTGCGGCGGCGGGTGCATCCGCTGCCTTCGCGGCCGGGATCGACGCCGCCGCGAGGCCGGCGGCCACCGCGGCGCCGCCCGCCTTCAGGAAGCCGCGCCGCGCGGGGCGCGGTGGCTGGTTGGAATCGTCTGCCATGATGGGCTCCCTTACTTCGCGAGCAACAGCGTGTTGACGTCGTCCGCGACGTAGTAAAAACCGTCGCCTTCGGGCGTCATGGCGATGCCGAACAGGTTGCCGTTGCCGGGGGGCGATTGCGCCTTGTCGGTATTGATCCAGCGTGCGTAGATCTGCTTGCCGGCGACCGGGTCGATCTCGACGACCTGGCCGTTCTGCGCGTTGGTCGCGAGCAGGTGGCCGTTCGGTGCGGTGGCGAGCGCGAGCGGGCGGCGCAGGAAGCCGTCGGCGGTCACCTGGCGGCCGACGCCCGCGCTGGTGTCGCGTGTGAGCGGGTCGTCGATCTCGACGATGCGGTTGCCGATCGCGTCCGACACGTACAGCTTCTTCTGGTCGCCCGACAGCGCGAGGCCGGTCGGGCCGACCAGGAACACCCCC
Organism: Burkholderia sp. HI2714; assembly: GCF_002223085.1. Taxonomy (NCBI): domain Bacteria; kingdom Pseudomonadati; phylum Pseudomonadota; class Betaproteobacteria; order Burkholderiales; family Burkholderiaceae; genus Burkholderia; species Burkholderia sp. HI2714. The sequence goes on from NZ_NKFM01000015.1 coordinate 23,032, forward strand.
TTGTCGGCCTGCGCGCCGAGGCCGCTCGCAACGATCGTTTCCTGCTTGATGACGGGCGGCTTGCCGGCCGGCACGTCGAGGTCGAGACGCAGTACGGTCGCCTGCTTGTAGACGGGCGGATTGCCGTCCGCGCCGCCGACGCCGAAGCCGGCCATGCTGACGAACAGCGTCGCGCTGTCGCCGCGGTCGACCACGGCCATGTTGCCCCACGGGTCGTTGATGTTCGGGGTCGACCACGTCGACGCGATCTTGCCCTGCGGATCGAGCACGATCAGGCAGCCGGCGCCCTTGGTGTTGGTCGTGCCGTCGTTGCTCGGCGTGCTGCCGACGATCACCCAGCCGGATTTCAGCATCGTCATCGCCGTCGACAGGCCGATGCCGCCCGGGCACGCCTTCAGGTCGCGCGGGATCGACGCGAACAGGCTCAACTGCTTCGTCGACGGGCGGTAGTCGACGATGGTGCTGCCGGTGCCCTGCAGGTTCGCCGAGTTGTTGAAGTTGTCGACGAGCACGTCGCCCGCCTGGATCGTGCCGGCCGACACCGGTGCGACCGCGATCGCGTACGGGTTCTGGTCGCCGTTGTCCGGCACCGTGTTGACGAGCGTGGTGTGGCGATGCACGGTCTCGAGGAAACCTTGCGGCTCGGCGAGTGCGCCGGCGCGGCCGTCAGTGCGGCGACGGCCAGTGCGCCCGTCGCGAGACGGCGAAGCGGGGCGGATGGATTCATGTGGGGCTCCTGGGGAGCGCGCCGTCCGGGCGGCGCGCGAAAATGGTCAGCGTGGGCGCGTCGCTCAGAACGTGATCGTCGTCCGCGCGCCGAGCACGAACGTGTTGCGCAGCGGCTGGGTCGCGTCGCTCGGGTTCTGGCCGGCGCCGGCATTGAACGTGTACTGCGCGTCGGCCTGGACGATCCACCACGGGTTGACCTGGTACTGGTAGGTCGCTTCGAGCGTCGTCTCGCGCGTGCGCACGCCGTAGGGGCCGGTCGCGAACGTTCGCGCGGTCTGGTCGAGGTCGGTCACGTGGTTGCCGACCTGGATGTACGTGACGCCGAGGCCGACGCTGTCGTTGTCGCGGCCTGCGAACGGCGCCTTCAGCACGATCCCCGCGTTGGCGGAGAAGCTCACCAGGTTGCGGTCGCCCGGCGCGCCCATCACGCGCGCGAACACGCCGAGGCTGCGCGGCCCGGTCGGGTCGGGGCGCCAGATCATCTGGTCGGCCACCGCGTAGAAGCTGTAGTTGCCGTGACGCTGCTGCGCGTCGCCGTTCGACGCGGGATCCGAGAGCGACAGCCCGTCGGTGCCCACGTTCTGGTCCGCGAAGCGGCCGTTGTGATACCAGACGCCGATCTTGTAGGTGCCCGGCAGCCCGCTCGAGCGGCCGGTGTCCATTTCGCCGTCCGACGGCTGGTTCAGCGCGTACTGCAGTTCGCCGATATAGAGCGCGCCGTTGTGCAGGTTGAAGTTGGTGCCGCTGAGGTTGTTCGGGTTGTTGCCGAGCGGGTCGCCGTCGAACACGCCTGCGAGCGCGGTGAGTTTCGGCGTGAGCTGCGCGCGCACGCGCACGCCGAGGCCCGCGAGCGGATACGCGGGGCCGCCGTTCGGCAGGTCGTACGACGGCAGCGCGGGCCAGCCGAACATCGTGTTGACGAACGTGTTCGCATACGTGCTGACCATGAATTCCTGGTCCAGGCTCTGCTGGCCGATCTTCACGTCGACGCGCTTGTCGAGGAACGACTGCTGGTACCACAGCTCCCACAGGCGCGTCGTGCCCTGCGCCTCGATGCCGCTCGCGGTGTTGAGCGTGCCGAGGTTCCGCGCACTCAGGTTGGTGCCGTGGATCTGCAGTGCGCTGACGTTGAACGTGCCGCCAGGCAGGCCGATTGCCTTCTGCGTGTCGACCGTCAAGGTGGCCGTCGTCAAGCCGTCGTACGCGCCGCCGCGGTTCAGGCCGCCGCGCAGGTTCGCGAGGTATTCGCTGGTTTCGGTGATCTGCAGCGTCGCGCCGTACTTGCCGAGCCACGGGCGGATGCCGCCCATGTCGCCGAGCAGGCTCTGGCGCGTCCAGATGCCGGTCCACATGTTGGTCGGCTTCGCCTGGATCGCCAGGTCGGCCTCGGGGGCTTCGGGCTGTGCGTCGACCGGCACGTCGGCGAAAGCCGCGCCGCTCGCGAACGATGCACACGCGAGGATGGCCGCGCACGCGGCGGGGCGCATCCGGGCCCGGAGGTTGTCTCCCTCGAACGACGCAAACTTCATATCAAATCCGTGGTTCTAATTAGTGTGGAGTCCTGCTTGTCGGTCGCTGTCCGGATGCTCGGCACCGATCGGCCAGGGCATGAAGATGAACGCAACGCGGCGCATCGTAGGAGTCTCAAATGAGAAAGTCAATGTAAACGAGAATGATTCGCATCTAAATTACTGAATGTAATCCACCTCCTTACGGATGGAGCCCGACATGTGTTTGGTGCCGAGGTAAACCGTAAATATCGCCGTAATGAAAATGAATGCTTCGATGCGGATCGATGGATCCGCGGGGCGGGGCGCAGGAGGCAACCGGCGGGCGCCGGATGACGCGTGCCGGCGGACGGAATCGACGCCGCTACGGAATTTATGAGGTAATGCCGCCGATCGCAGGAACTCCGTGCTTTCCCGGTGTCCAAACGGGGCTGGATGAGATTCCCGGGCCGCGCGGCCCCATCGACAAGGCCGGGCGACGCTTGTCGGGGTTTGTTTTCAAAGGATTTTTTGTCGGATCCTCGTGCTTTTTTCGCCCCATCCCCGCCTTGAAAATTCGTCCGGTTCCCCTTCTTGAATTTGTCAAAACCCGTCCATATAATTAGCACTCGCTGCACGAGAGTGCTAACAATTCTCTGCCGGGCGACCCGCCGGGCAGATTCCCTAAGCGTTCTTCAATCTCAGTCAAGAGAGGAGTGAATATGAACCTTCGTCCTTTGCACGATCGCGTGATCGTCAAGCGCCTGGATCAGGAAACCAAGACCGCCTCGGGCATCGTGATCCCCGACGCAGCAGCTGAAAAGCCGGATCAAGGCGAAGTCCTGGCCATCGGCCCGGGCAAGCGCGACGACAAGGGCGCACCGATCGCACTCGACGTGAAGGTCGGCGATCGCGTCCTGTTCGGCAAGTACGCTGGTCAGACCGTCAAGGTCGACGGCCAGGAACTGCTGGTCATGCGCGAAGAAGACATCATGGCCGTGGTCAACGCGAAGTAAGCGTCCACTGACGGTACATATTCCCAAGAATTCAAGGAGTTAGAAGATGGCAGCTAAAGACGTCGTATTCGGCGATTCCGCCCGTTCGAAGATGGTCGAAGGCGTGAACATTCTCGCCAACGCAGTCAAGGTCACGCTGGGTCCGAAGGGCCGCAACGTCGTGCTCGAGCGCAGCTTCGGCGGCCCGACGGTCACCAAGGACGGTGTGTCGGTCGCGAAGGAAATCGAGCTGAAGGACAAGCTCCAGAACATGGGCGCGCAAATGGTCAAGGAAGTCGCTTCCAAGACCAGCGACAACGCAGGCGACGGCACGACGACGGCAACCGTCCTCGCGCAATCGATCGTTCGCGAAGGCATGAAGTACGTCGCATCGGGCATGAACCCGATGGACCTGAAGCGCGGCATCGACAAGGCAGTCGCAGCGGCTGTCGAAGAGCTGAAGAAGATCAGCAAGCCGTGCACGACCAACAAGGAAATCGCACAGGTCGGCTCGATCTCGGCGAACAGCGACACGTCGATCGGCGATCGCATCGCTGAAGCGATGGACAAGGTCGGCAAGGAAGGCGTCATCACCGTCGAAGACGGCAAGTCGCTGGCTGACGAACTCGACGTCGTCGAAGGCATGCAATTCGACCGCGGCTACCTGTCGCCGTACTTCATCAACAACCCGGAAAAGCAAGTCGCCGTCCTCGACAACCCGTTCGTGCTGCTGCACGACAAGAAGGTGTCGAACATCCGTGATCTGCTGCCGGTGCTCGAGCAAGTCGCGAAGGCTGGCCGTCCGCTGCTGATCATCGCGGAAGACATCGAAGGCGAAGCGCTCGCAACGCTGGTCGTCAACAACATCCGCGGCATCCTGAAGACCGTTGCGGTCAAGGCGCCGGGCTTCGGCGATCGTCGCAAGGCGATGCTGGAAGACATCGCGATCCTGACCGGCGGCCAGGTGATCGCGGAAGAAACCGGCCTGACGCTCGAGAAGGCAACGCTGGCAGAACTGGGTCAGGCGAAGCGCATCGAAGTGGGCAAGGAAAACACGACGATCATCGACGGCGCAGGCGAAGCCGTGAACATCGAAGCACGCGTGAAGCAAGTGCGCGCGCAAATCGAAGAAGCGACGTCGGACTACGACCGTGAAAAGCTGCAAGAGCGCGTGGCCAAGCTGGCCGGCGGTGTTGCAGTGATCAAGGTCGGTGCTGCGACCGAAGTCGAAATGAAGGAAAAGAAGGCACGTGTCGAAGACGCACTGCACGCAACGCGCGCAGCTGTGGAAGAAGGCATCGTGGCAGGTGGCGGCGTTGCGCTGATCCGCGCTCGCACCGCGATCGCGGGCCTGACCGGCGCTAACGCCGATCAAAACGCCGGCATCAAGATCGTGCTGCGCGCAATGGAAGAGCCGCTGCGCCAGATCGTCACGAACGGCGGCGAAGAAGCCAGCGTCGTGGTGGCGGCAGTTGCTGCAGGCCAGGGCAACTACGGCTACAACGCAGCGACGGGCGAGTACGTCGACATGGTCGAAGCCGGTGTCGTCGACCCGACCAAGGTCACGCGTACCGCACTGCAGAACGCAGCGTCGGTTGCAGGCCTGCTGCTGACGACGGACGCAGCTGTTGCTGAACTGCCGAAGGAAGATGCACCGATGCCGGGCGGCATGCCGGGCGGCATGGGCGGCATGGGCATGGACATGTAATCGACTTCGGTCGATGGTGTCCGGAGCGCGCAGCGATGCGCGTTCCAGCCAAAAGAAAAGACCCGCAGCGATGTGGGTCTTTTTTTATGTGCGCGCGGATTTCGATGCGTGCGCGGGGCGGCCGGAGGTGCTGCGCCCAAAGGGCCTGACGTGGGGGCGACGGCGGGGCATGCCCCGCCGCACGTGCGTCAATGCCGGTGCGATGTCCTCGGCACCGGGTCGGCCTTCACGGCCGGCGGCGTATCCGAATCTTCGTTGCTGCGCGCCCAGAAGAACCGGTCGGGCAGGTACGCCCCCATGCCGGGCCGGAACGCATCACGCACGGCCTGGTACAGGTATTCCTGCGCCTCGCGAACCGCTTCGGGCGGCTCCTGGCCGTTCGCGAGCAGCGCCGCGATGGCCGCGCCCAGCGTGTCGGTGATGCCCATCAGCCGGTGCGGCGAGCGATCCCACATGTCCTCGCGGAGCTGGCCTTCCTCGCCGTACAGCGTATTGACGAGCCGGTGCGAGCCCGTCTCGGACGACAGGATGTACTCGCAGCCCTGCGACAGCAGGTGCGAGACGGCCGCGTCGAGATTCGGCGCCTCGGCGTCGCCGTCCGGCTGCGCAAGCGCGATCAGCGTCGCGTAGTCGGCGACCAGCAGTGTGGTTTGCGGCGCCAGCAGGTCGGCGATCGATTCGCGCAGGTCGTCGGCGGCGAGCACGTGCTCGTCGTCGAGCGTGAAGTCGGGCGCGAGCACGAGCGGCACGCCGTCGTAGTCGGCGACGACCTCGGCAATCGCGCTCACGACTTCCGCGCGCGTCGCCGCGCCGATCTTGAACGCCGCAACCGGCATGTCTTCGAGCAGCATGCGCGCCTGGGCGGCGACCACGTCGGGATCGAGGCCGGTCACTTCGTCGCAGGCGGCCGAGTCGCGCACGGTGTAGCCCGTCAGGACGGACACGCCGTGACAGCCCATGCTCGCCAGGGTCAACAGATCGGCTTGAATGCCAGAGCCGCCGGTGGGGTCGGACAGGCCAAAGGTGAGGACGATCGGAGGGGCGTTGCTGGACATGTAAAAATGGGGCAAGAGAAAAACGGGAAAGCGACGGGCATGCGGACGGCGAGGCGAAATGGGCGTTTTCGGCCCTGTGTTGCCCGGCAGGCCGCACTTTTCAGCCATTATGCGGCGGAATCCGGCCTGCACGACGGATTTTTTAGCGCAGCGCAACGTAGTCGCGTTACTCCAGCGCGATTGCTAGGCAGTCCGGCCCCGACACGGTACCATCATGGCTCCCGAATTTACCGACTTTCCCGACGCGGCTTAAGATGGAATACAAGAGCTGGATGTGCCTGATTTGTGGCTGGATTTACGACGAAGAAGCCGGGCTGCCGGAAGAGGGCATTGCCCCGGGCACGCGCTGGGAAGACGTCCCGATCAACTGGACGTGTCCTGAATGCGGCGCCCGCAAGGAAGACTTCGAGATGGTCCAGATCTGACCGGACCCTTGGCCCACGGACACACCGCTCAGGCCTCGCATCGGCCCGGCGCTCGCGCGTCGAGGCTTGCGCGAGCGACTTGACGATGACAGGCGCGCGTGTCCATGAGGCCCGAACCGGCGAACGTTCCCCACCCTGACGCATTGCCCAACCCGCGCGGCGGGGCCGTGCGCGCGGCCGACGCATGGCTTGCGGCGGCCGCCGACGCTTTCGAGCATCGCGACGACGCGGCCGCACCGCTGTCCGCTGCGGCGGCCGTGCTGGCGGAAGCCGGCTGGCTGCCGGCCGCGCGTTTCGCGGGGCAGCTGTCGGCCGCCGTGCCGCTCGTCGCCACCGAGCCGACTTCGGCCGGTTGGCGTGCCGCGCTGCGCGATTTCCGCGCGGCCGTCGCACGCCACAACCTGCGCGAACTTGCCTGCTCGCCCGTTCTCTTCGAACATTTCCGTGCATTGCGTGCGCAAAGCGCCGCCGACCTGCGCGCGCAGGCGCCGCTCGACGCGCTCGCGCTCGTCGGCCGCGCGGTGCCGCCCGCCACGCTGCGCGCGCTGCCCGACGCGTTCGCGACCCGGATTCGTGCCCGCTACGAACAGGCGCTGCTCGGTGTGCTGCGTGCGGAACACGGCGCACCCGACGCGGCGCTCGACGAACTCGATGCGATGCTGGCCGCGCTCGCCAGCGACGATCCATACGATTTCTGGCGGCTCGCGGCCGCCTGCGTGCGCGCATTGCGCGCCAGCGGCGCACCCGAGCTGAAGCGCTTTCTCGCGCGGACGAACCTGCTGCTCGGCGAGCACGCGCAGGGCCGGCGCAGTGCGCCGCCCGAACTCGTGCGTGAGACGGTGGCGCTGCTGTGGCGCGATTTCGCGCTGTTCGGCGCCGCGGCCGAGGATGTCGCGCTCGTCGACGTGCTGCACGACTACGGGTTGACGGTCGACTGGCACGTCGCCGGCACGCCCGCGTCCGAAGCGTTGTGGGAGGCCGATGCCGCCCGGGCCGAACACGATGCGGTCGCGGTTGCGCCGACCCGCGCGCTCGGCGTCGTGACGGTCAATGCGCATGCCTATGAGGATTTCCTGCAGACGGCCGATGCGTCGATGGCCGACCTGGCTGCCGATCCGGCGAGCGCCGACGCGGGTGCCGCATGGCATGCGTCCGGCGCCGCCTACCGGGTCGGTACCGCCGCGTGCGCGCTGGGGCTCGGTCACGCGGCGCTCCTGGCCGACACGCTCGGCCTCGCGTGGCGGCGTGCGGCGCACGGCGTGCCGCTCGCCGACGGCGGCCTCGATGCACACGGCCACGCGTCCGACATGCTGCGCGCGGCGCTGCTGAAGATTGCGGCCGGCGTTGCGCCGCCGGACCTCACGGCGGTGTCCGGCGCGCTCGGCGCGGCGCTCGGACGGGCCTGACGAACAAGGGGACGAACACGCGCCGGCGGCCCTTGCCGCGCGGGCCCGCAACACGCTGCCGACAGCGCCCGCGCGCGTGTTAGAGTGCCGTGTGATCCGTGCGCGCCGTTGCCAGCGCGGTGCGGCGTTGCTTGTTGATCGCGGCCCGGTCAGGCCGCGGCGTCTTTGCTAAAATTCAAACCATGTCAAAGCCTTCCGATCGCATCAATCTCACCAACCAGTTCCTGATCGCCATGCCGAACATGGCCGATCCGACGTTCTCGGGAACGGTGGTCTATCTTTGCGATCACAGCGAGCGCGGTGCGCTCGGCCTCGTCATCAATCGTCCTACCGACATCGACCTCGAATCGCTGTTCAACCGCATCGACCTGAAGCTCGACATCGAGCCGCTGCTGCACATCCCGGTGTACTTCGGCGGCCCGGTCCAGACCGAGCGCGGTTTCGTGCTGCACGAGCCGGTGGAGGGCGCGAGCTACAACTCGTCGATGTCCGTCGAGGGCGGGCTGGAGATGACCACGTCGAAGGACGTGCTGGAGGCGGTCGCGACGGGCACCGGCCCGAAACGCTTCCTGCTGACGCTCGGCCATGCGGGCTGGGGGGCAGGGCAGCTCGAGGAAGAAATTTCCCGCAACGGCTGGCTGACCGTGGCCGCCGATCCGCGCATCGTGTTCGACACGCCGGCCGAAGAGCGCTTCGAAGCCGCACTCGGCCTGCTCGGCGTCAGCTCGTCGATGCTGTCCGGCGAAGCAGGGCACGCATGAGTGGCGCGAGTGCGCGCGATGCGACGTTCCTCGCGTTCGACTACGGCGAAAAACGTATCGGCGTCGCGGTCGGCAATGCGCTGACGCGCTCGGCCCGCGCGCTCGTCGTGATCCAGAACCTGAACCGCGAACACCGCTTCAAGGCGGTCGGCGACCTGCTGGCCGAATGGCGGCCGGACGCGCTCGTCGTCGGCCTGCCGATGCATCCGGACGGCACGCCGCACGACATGACGCAGCAGGCGAAGCGCTTCGGCAACCAGCTGAACGGCCGCTTCGGGCTGCCCGTCACGTGGGTCGACGAGCGCTATTCGTCGGTCGAGGCCGAGGCCGGGCTGCGCGAGCGCAATGTGCGCGGCCGCGCACGGGCCGACATGCTCGATGCCGAGGCCGCGCGCGTCATCCTTCAACAGTATTTCGATCAATCGTCCGACCATGAGCACCATTGACGCCGAGGCGCTTTACCGCGTCCTGCTCGACCAGATCCGCGCCGCGTACGGCACGGCTTTCGCCGAACCGGGCGGCCCGCGGCTCGCCGGCATTCACAGCGGCGGCGCATGGCTTGCCGAGCGCCTCGCGCGCGACCTCGGCGCGACGGCGTTCGGCGTCGTGAACGTCGCGCTGCACCGCGACGATTACGCGAAGAAGGGGCTGCACAGCCAGGCCAGCCCGACGTCGCTGCCGTTCGAGGTCGACGGCGCGCGCATCGTGCTCGTCGACGACGTGCTGTTTACCGGGCGCACCGTGCGCGCGGCACTCAACGAGCTGTTCGACTATGGCCGTCCGGCCGCGGTCGAGCTCGCGGTGCTCGCCGATCGCGGCGGCCGCGAGCTGCCGGTCGCCGCGCGCTTCGCGGGCGGCGCGCTCGACGTGCCGGCCGGCGCGACGCTCGTGCTCGCACGCGACGATGCGCAGTTCACGCTGCGCGTCGAGGCGCACGGCGCCTGAACGACACGCGAACCGTATCCCGGGCCGCTGGTTTGCACCGCGGCCCGTTTGCATAGTTGGAATCACGCACACCATGACCACCGACACCACTGGCCGCACCGGCAATCCCGCTGCGGCCGCGAGCCCCGACCGGTTCCGCTACGGCTTCCTGAAGGGCAACCCGCAGCTCACGAAAAACGGCGAACTGAAGCACCTGCTGTCGATCGAGGGCCTGCCGCGCTCGATCGTCAACCACATCCTCGATACGGCCGAGCAGTTCGTCAGCGTGACGGACCGTGAAGTGAAGAAGGTGCCGCTGCTGCGCGGCAAGTCCGTGTTCAACCTGTTCTTCGAGAACTCGACGCGCACGCGCACGACCTTCGAGATCGCCGCGACGCGCCTGTCGGCCGACGTGCTGAACCTGAACATCAATGCGTCGTCGACGAGCAAGGGCGAATCGCTGCTCGACACGATCAACAACCTGTCGGCGATGCATGCCGACCTGTTCGTCGTGCGCCACGCGTCGAGCGGCGCGCCGTACCTGATCGCCGAGCACTGCGCACCGCACGTGCACGTGATCAACGCCGGCGACGGCCGCCATGCGCACCCGACGCAGGGCCTGCTCGACATGTACACGATCCGTCACTACAAGCGCGACTTCACGAAGCTGCGCGTGGCGATCGTCGGCGACATCCTGCATTCGCGTGTCGCGCGCTCCGACATCCACGCGCTCACCACGCTCGGCGTGCCGGAAGTGCGCGCGATCGGCCCGCGCACGCTGCTGCCGGGCGGTCTCGAGCAGATGGGCGTGAAGGTGTTCCACAACCTCGACGAAGGGCTGAAGGGCGTCGACGTGATCATCATGCTGCGCCTGCAGAACGAGCGGATGAGCGGCGCGCTGCTGCCGTCCGCGCAGGAATACTTCAAGACCTGGGGCCTGACGCCCGAGCGCCTCGCGCTCGCCGCGCCCGACGCGATCGTGATGCACCCGGGCCCGATGAACCGCGGCGTCGAGATCGATTCGCAGGTCGCCGATGGCCCGCAGTCGGTGATCCTCAACCAGGTCACGTTCGGCATCGCCGTGCGGATGGCGGTGATGGGCATCGTCGCCGGCAACAGCGACTGAGCCCGCTTTCGCGCCTCCTTATTCACGCAATCAACGCATTCACAGACAGCGCATGAAGATTCATATCAAAGGCGGCACGCTGATCGACCCGGTCGCCGGCACCGAGCAGCGGGCCGACGTATTCGTCGCGGACGGCAAGATCGCCGCGCTCGGCACGGCGGCGCCGGCCGGTTTCAACGCGGACAACACGATCGACGCGGCGGGCCTGATCGTCGCGCCCGGCCTCGTCGACCTGTGCGCGCGGCTGCGCGAGCCCGGCTACGAACACAAGGCGACGCTCGCGTCCGAGATGGCCGCGGCCGTCGCGGGCGGTGTCACGACCCTCGTGTGCCCGCCGGATACCGACCCCGTGCTCGACGAGCCGGGCCTCGTCGAGATGCTCAAGTTCCGTGCGCGCAACCTGCACCAGGCGAACGTGCATCCGCTCGGCGCGCTGACGGTCGGCCTCAAGGGTGAGGTGATCACCGAGATGGTCGCGCTGACCGAGTCCGGTTGCGTCGGCTTCACGCATGCCAACGTGCCGGTGCGCGACACGCAGGTGCTGCTGCGTGCGCTGCAGTACGCGAGCACCTACGACTACACCACGTGGCTGCGCCCGCAAGACGCCTTCATCGGCCGCGGCGGTGTCGCCGCGAGCGGTGCGCTGGCGTCGCGGCTCGGGCTGTCCGGCGTGCCGGTCGCGGCCGAGACGATCGCGCTGCACACGATCTTCGAACTGATGCGCGTGACGGGCGCACGCGTGCACCTCGCGCGGCTGTCGTCGGCAGCCGGCCTCGCGCTCGTGCGCGAGGCGAAGGCCGAGGGGCTGCCCGTGACCTGCGACGTCGGCGTGAATCACCTGCATCTGATCGACGTCGACATCGGCTACTTCGATTCGCAGTTCCGGCTCGATCCGCCGCTGCGCAGCGAGCGCGATCGCGAAGCGATTCGCGTGGCGCTCGCCGACGGCACGATCGATGCGATCTGCTCCGACCACACGCCGGTCGACGACGACGAGAAGCTGCTGCCGTTCGGCGAAGCGACGCCGGGCGCGACCGGGCTCGAGCTGCTGCTGTCGCTGACGCTGAAGTGGGCCGACGAGACGCGTACGCCGCTTGCGCAGGCGCTGCGCCGCATCACGTCCGCACCGGCCGACGTGCTGAAGCTGCCGGCCGGCCGCCTTGCCGAAGGCGGCGCGGCCGACCTGTGCGTGTTCGATCCGCGTGCCCACTGGCGTGTCGAGCCGCGGGCGCTGAAGAGCCAGGGCCACAACTCGCCGTTCCTCGGCTACGAACTGCCGGCCACCGTGCGCGCGACGCTCGTGGCCGGGCGGGTCGCGTTCGAGCGCCACTGAACCACGCCGGACTATCGCCATGATTGCCATTCGCAAGCTGCGTCTCGTCTTTCACCTGTTGCGCGGCATGGCGATCGTCGCGCTGCGTTTTTCGCACGTCACACCCGCGCGCCGCGCCGAGCTGATACGCCGCTGGTCGCTCAAGCTGCTGCGGATCTGCGGGATGCGCCTCGTCGTCCATAACGACAGCGCGCGGCTCGACGCGAGCGCGCTCGTGGTCGGCAATCACGTGTCGTGGCTCGACATCTACACGGTCAACGCGTGGCGGCCGACGCCGTTCGTGTCGAAGGCCGAGGTGCGGCAGTGGCCGGTGGTCGGCTGGCTCGCCGAGAAGCTCGACACCGTGTTCCTGCAGCGCGAGAAGCGCACCGAGGCGATGCGCGTCATGCACGAGATGGCCGAGCGCCTGCGCAACGGCGGGCTGATGTGCGTGTTTCCGGAAGGGACGACGACCGACGGGCAGGAGCTGCTGCCGTTCCACGCGAACCTGTTCCAGGCCGCGGTATCGGCCGGCTGCGCGGTGCAGCCGATCTGCCTGATGTACGAGGACGCGCAGCGGCGGCAGTCGGTCGCGCCGGCCTACACGGGCGAACTGGCGCTCGGCACGTCGCTCGACATGGTGTTGCGCGGCGGCCCGCTCGTCGCGCACCTTTACGTGTGCGAACCCATCGCGCCGGGCGGCGACCGGCGGGCGACGTCCGCGGCGGCGCGCGATGCGATCGCGGCTGCGCTTGCAAAGCTGCAGGAGAAGGTTGGCAAGCCGACGGCCGAGTCGCTCGCGGAATTGCAGAAGCATGCGTATCCAGCGACGGAACTCGGTGCCGGTGCGGCAGGCGACGAGGCGGCTGACGCACCCGTGCCGGGGCGTGAGGGTTGACGCGCGTTCAGGCGACGCGGGTCAGCCTTTAATCACTCTCCGCCCGGCGCGCGGCACGCTTCGCATTGCACCTGCGTGACCGTGCGCTGCGCCGGATCGGCCGTCAGCCGTACGGCCGACAGCTGGTTCCCCCACACACACCCTGAATCGAGCGCGATGACGTTCTCGCGCACCATCAGGCCGAGCGCGGCCCAGTGGCCGAACACGACCGTCACGTCCTCCGTGCGGCGCCCCGGTACGTCGAACCACGGCAGGTAGCCAGGCGGCGCGCTGCCGGGGCCGCCGTTCGCCTTGAAGTCCATCGCACCGTCGGGCGTGCAGAAGCGTACGCGCGTGAACGCATTGAATGCCACCCGCATCCGGTCGCGTTTCTTCAGGTTCGGATGCCACTGGTTCGGTTCGTTCCCGTACAGGTGCTGCAGCGTGTCGCGCCAGTCCGGCGCGCGCAGTGCCCGCTGCAGTTCGTCGGCGAGTTCCAGCACGAGGGTCGCATCCCACTGCGGCAGCACGCCCGCATGCACGAGCAGCATCCCGTTCTCCGCATGCACGAACGGGCGGTGACGGACCCAGTCGAGCAGCGCATCGGCGTCGGGCGCGTCGAGGATCTCGCCGATGGTGTCGCCCGGGCGTTCGGTGCGCAGGCCGGCGGAGACCGCGAGCAGGTGCAGGTCGTGATTGCCGAGCACGACGGTCGCGCGCGGGCCGAGGTCGACGAGTGCGCGCAGCGCGGCGAGGGAGTCCGGGCCGCGGTTGACGACGTCGCCGGCGATCCAGAGGGGCGTGTCGGCGGGGGCTGAAAGCTTTTCTAACAAAGACTGGAAGGCGGAATGACAGCCTTGGATGTCGCCGATGGCGATGGGGGCGGGAAGCATGAGGGTCAGATCGTGCCGAAACGGGGTGAACTGGGGAGAATCGTATGAATATAAGGTAGCGCCATGGCTGTTCCACATCGGGCGGCCCGCCAGGCATGCGATTCTTCGTGGCGAAAAGGGTCCTCGCGCTGTATCAAGTTGTTAGCAGCATGGAGTTGGCACCGGCTGGATTCCTATAATTGACATTTTCACTCTGAAATTAACATCTCGTGACTTTGCTGGTATGACGACCGGTTAAAATGCCGGGCCTGATCGGCCGAGACTCGGCCACTGTGACATGACAAGAAGTGCGACGAGCGCCTGCCTGGCGCGCCGCACATTATTACTAGAGGACGTTTCATGATCCTGGTTACCGGCGGCGCGGGTTTTATCGGTGCCAACTTTGTACTCGACTGGATGGGCGTCTCGGACGAAGCCGTGCTCAACGTCGACAAGCTGACCTATGCGGGCAATCTGCGGACGCTGGCACCGCTCGACGGGAATCCGGATCATGTGTTCGCTCGTGTCGATATCTGCGATCGCGCGGCACTCGATGCGCTGTTTGCCGAGCATCGGCCGCGCGCCGTGATCCATTTTGCCGCCGAGAGCCACGTCGACCGCTCGATCCACGGGCCGGCCGATTTCGTGCAGACCAACGTCGTCGGCACGTTCACGCTGCTCGAAGCAGCGCGTACGTACTGGAATGGCCTGAACGACGCGAACAAGGCAGCATTCCGCTTCCTGCACGTGTCGACCGACGAGGTGTTCGGGTCGCTGTCCGCGACCGACCCCCAGTTCTCGGAAACGACGCCTTACGCCCCGAACAGCCCCTATTCGGCGACAAAGGCCGGCTCCGACCATCTGGTGCGTGCGTATCATCACACGTACGGCCTGCCGACGCTCACAACGAACTGCTCGAACAACTACGGTCCGTACCAGTTCCCGGAGAAACTGATCCCGCTGATGATCGCAAATGCGCTCGCCGGCAAGCCGCTGCCGGTCTACGGCGACGGCCAGAACGTGCGCGACTGGCTGTACGTCGGCGATCACTGCAGTGCGATCCGCGAAGTGCTTGCGCGCGGCGTGCCGGGCGAGACGTACAACATCGGCGGCTGGAACGAGAAGAAGAACCTCGACGTCGTGCACACGCTCTGTGATCTGCTCGACGCGGCGCGGCCGAAGGCGACGGGCTCGTACCGCGATCTGATCACGTACGTGACGGACCGCCCGGGCCATGATCGCCGCTATGCGATCGATGCGCGCAAGCTCGAGCGCGAGCTTGGCTGGAAGCCGGCCGAAACGTTCGAGACCGGGCTCGCGAAGACCGTGCGCTGGTATCTCGACAATCAGGGATGGGTGGACGAGGTCGTGTCCGGCGATTACCGCAAGTGGGTCGAAACGAACTATGCGCAACGCACGTGAGGATCTGATCGATGGCACGTAAAGGCATTATTCTCGCCGGCGGCTCGGGCACGCGGCTGTATCCGATTACCCACTCGGTGTCGAAGCAGCTGCTGCCGGTGTACGACAAGCCGATGATTTACTACCCGCTTTCGACGTTGATGCTCGCGGGAATTCGCGACGTGCTGGTCATTTCGACGCCGGCGGACACGCCGCGCTTCGAGGCGTTGCTGGGCGACGGCTCGAAGTGGGGGATGAACCTGCAGTACGCGGTCCAGCCGTCGCCCGACGGGCTCGCGCAGGCGTTCATCATCGGGCGGGATTTCATCGGTAACGATCCGAGCGCACTGGTGCTCGGCGACAACATCTTCCACGGTCACGATCTCGCGAAGCAGCTTCACGCGGCGAATGGGCGTACCGACAGCGCGACCGTGTTTGCCTATCACGTGCAGGATCCGGAGCGCTACGGCATCGTCGAATTCGACGACCAGATGCGCGCGATGTCGATCGAGGAGAAGCCGGCCCAGCCGCGCTCCCGCTACGCCGTGACCGGTCTCTATTTCTACGACAACGACGTGTGCGACATTGCGGCTGACATCAAGCCGTCAGCGCGCGGCGAGCTCGAAATCACCGACGTCAATTCCCGTTATCTCGCGGCAGGCAAGCTGCAAGTGGAGATCATGGGGCGCGGCTACGCATGGCTCGACACGGGCACGCACGATTCGCTGATGGAGGCCGCGGCTTTCATCGCGACCCTGCAGAAGCGCCAAGGCCTCGTGGTGGCATGCCCGGAGGAGATTGCATACCGAATGGGCTGGATCGATGCCGAGCGCCTGCTGACGCTCGCCGCGCCTCTCGCCAAGAACGCGTACGGGCAATATCTGAAGAACCTACTGACGGACAAGATTCTATGGCAATCACGGTAACTTCCACGGCAATTCCGGACGTCAAGCTGATCGAGCCCAAAGTCTTCGGCGACGCTCGCGGGTATTTCCTCGAGAGCTTCAATCAGCGGGAATTCCGTGAGCAGGTTGCGGATGTCGAGTTCGTTCAGGATAACGAGTCGCGCTCGGTCAAGTCCGTGCTGCGCGGGATGCACTATCAGGTCCGCCATGCGCAGGGCAAGCTGGTCCGCGTCGTCGAAGGCGAAGTGTTCGACGTCGCCGTCGATCTGCGTCGTTCCTCGCCGACGTTCGGCAAATGGGTTGGCAGTGTTCTGTCCGCGGAAAACCACCTTCAGATGTGGGTGCCTGCCGGATTTGCGCACGGCTTTCTGGTGATGTCCGAGGCGGCGACGTTTCAATACAAGACGACCGATTTCTGGTATCCCGAATTCGAGCGCGTGCTGCTTTGGAACGACGCACACGTTGGCATCGACTGGCCGCTCGACGGCGCTCCGGTGATCGCACCGAAGGATCTCGCCGGCACCGTGCTGGCGGATCTGGAGGCCTACGCATGAAGATTCTCGTGACGGGTGCGAACGGGCAGGTCGGATGGGAGCTCGTGCGTGCGCTGCAACCGCTGGGCCAGGTGGTAGCCGCGACACGTCAAGTCGTTGATCTCGGCGATGCGGCGGCCGTCGCTGCATATGTCGACGCGCTCGCGCCCGATCTCGTGGTCAATGCGGCTGCCTATACCGCGGTGGATCGCGCCGAGGACGAGCCCGACTCTGCATTTGCAATCAACCGCGATGCGGCGGGCGCGCTCGCGCGTGCCACCCGGAAGCGTGGCGCATTGCTGATCCACTTCTCGACCGACTATGTGTTCGACGGGAGCAAGCAGACGCCGTATGCCGAGAGCGACGACGTCCGCCCGCTGAACGTTTACGGCGCGAGCAAGCTGGCCGGCGAACAGGCGATCGCCGAAGCCGGCGGCGACTGGCTCGTGTTCCGCACGTCGTGGGTCTACGCGTCGCGCGGCCAGAATTTCCTGCGCACGATGCTTCGGCTGGGTGCGAGTCGCGAGACCCTGTCGGTCGTCAGCGATCAGTTCGGCGCGCCGACGAGCGCGCGCATGATTGCGGACCTGACCGCGCACGCGGCGGCGAAAGCGCTCGTCGAGCAGCGGGCGGAATTGTTCGCGAGCGGCCTCTATCACATGACGGCGCAAGGCTCGACGACCTGGCACGCGTTCGCGGAAGCCATTTTTGCCGGCGCCAGAAGCCTGTCCCCACAGATAGGCCTGTCTGTCCGCGAAGTGAAGCCGATCCCCGCAGCCGAGTATCCGGCGAAGACGCCGCGTCCGACCTTTTCGGTGCTCGACAATACGCGGTTCGACGAGCGTTTCGGATTGCATCGGCCGCAGTGGTCGGACGGGCTTGCGCTCGTCCTCGCGGAACTGTTCGATGCCTGATGCCGCCCTGCCCGGGCGGTGCACATCACATCTCATGCCGAGTCGTTCGTGCGGCATGGTTTAGCTAGAGATTGTCATGCGGGAAATCATTCAACCATCACTGCCTATCTGGCGGCATCGCCGCCTGATCCTCCAAATGGCGCGCCGCGAAGTGGTCGGCCGATATCGCGGCTCGGTGCTCGGCCTGCTGTGGTCGTTCTTCAACCCGCTGCTGCTGCTGACCGTCTATACGTTCGTGTTCAGCGTGATTTTCAAGGCGCGCTGGAATACCGGATCCGATTCGAAGACGGAATTTGCAGTCGTGCTATTCGTCGGGATGATCATGTTTCAGGTGTTCTCGGAAGCCGTGAACCGTGCGCCATCACTGATCATCAGTAACGCGAACTACGTGAAGAAGGTCGTGTTCCCGCTCGAGGTGCTGCCTGTCGTCGCATTGCTTGTCGCGCTGTTCCATGCCGCGATCAGCTTCTGCGTGCTGGTGCTCGCGATGCTCGTGCTGGGTTTCCAGGTGCATCTCACGATCCTCTATTTCCCGCTGATCGTATTGCCGTTCATCCTGTTCACCCTCGGTGTCTGCTGGTTCCTGGCGTCGCTGGGCGTGTTTATCCAGGACATCGGCCAGTCGATCGGGCTCGTGACGACGGTGCTGATGTTCCTGACGCCGGTGTTTTATCCGGTGAGCTCGTTGCCGGCCAGTTACCAGCGTATCGTCGGAATGAATCCGCTCGCGTTCGTCATCGAGCAAAGCCGCAACGTCGTGATCTTTGGAGGCGTGCCGAGCTGGACCGGTGTGTTGGTGATGGTGATCGTCAGTGTCGGCGTCGCGGTACTGGGCTACCAATGGTTTAATCGCACGCGGAAAGGATTCGCAGATGTCCTCTGATCTTGCAGTCAGCGTGAAGGATCTAAGCAAGGTCTTTCATATTTACGATAACCCGCGCGCACGCCTGATGCAGATGCTGTTCGGCTCCCGCAAGCAGTATTACCGGGAATTCTGGGCGTTGCGCGATGTCTCGTTCGATATCGCGCGCGGTGAGACGGTGGGGATTGTCGGCCACAACGGCTCCGGCAAGTCCACGCTGCTCCAGGTGATCTCGGGGACGCTCGCGCCGAGCGCCGGCAACGTCGAAACGAACGGTAAGGTTGCCGCGCTGCTCGAGCTCGGGTCGGGCTTCAATCCCGAGTTCACCGGTCGCGAAAACGTGATGCTGTACGGCCAGATTCTCGGGATGAGCGAGGAGGAGCTGGAAGAGAAGTATCCGGCCATCGTCGATTTCTCCGAGATCGGCGATTTCGTCAACCAGCCGCTGAAGACGTACTCGTCGGGCATGTACGTGCGCCTCGCATTTTCGGTCGCGATCCACGTCAATCCGGACATCCTGATCGTCGACGAGGCGCTGTCGGTCGGCGACGCGCTGTTCCAGGCGAAGTGCATGGCCGTGATGAAGAAGTTGATGGATCGCGGCACGACGCTGCTGTTCGTCAGCCACGACCCGGGTTCGGTGAAGGCACTGTGCAACCGCGCGATCCTGCTCGATCACGGCAACATGCTTGCCGTCGGATCGACGGACCATGTGATCGAATCGTATTACTCGTCCTATGTCCGCAAGAAGCAGCACGTGATTGCCGACGACGAGGCGCCGTCGACGCAGATCGCCGAGCTCGACGCCGACCTCAACGACGGCGCGGACGAGTTCCAGAAGCAGGCGGCGTTTCAGCGGATCCGCAACGGCCGCGCGAGCTTCGTCAACGTGCAACTGCTGAACGAGCAGGGGCGCGCGACGCGCCAGGTTACCTACGGCGACACCGTGACGCTGAGAATGGTCGTGAGCGTCGAGGAAGACTTGCCGCTGCTGGCATTCGGCTATCACCTGCGCGACAAGAACGGGTTCGATATCGCGTACTCGGACACCGGCCTCGAGCACGCGCATTTGTACGACGTGCATGCGGGCGAAGTCCACGTGGTCGACTGGACGTTCAAGGTATCGCTGCGCGGCGGCGACTACAGCATCAGCGCCGCCACGTCGGTGCCGACCGACCTGAGCATCGGCCAGGTCGACACGTGCGATCATGTGCCGATCGCCGTGCAATTCAACGTCTCGCGCGGCACCTATCTGCCGCTTTATGGCGCCGTACATTTCGACAACAAGGTCCAGACGCGGCTGTTGTCGAAGACGGTAGCCTGACGCAGCGTTGGCCGGCAGCGGATCCGGCGCCGGGGCCGGCGTGCGGATCCGCACGAGGAATCAATCAGGAGTGCCCTATGAGACAAAAGCCGGATGGTTTCGCCAATCCGATCTACGTGACGAAACCGATGTTGCCGCCGCTCGGCGAGTTCACGTCGCAGCTGGAAGACATCTGGGACAGCGCGTGGCTGACGAACGGCGGTGCGAAGCACGCCGCGCTGGAGGCAGCGCTCGCGAAGCGGCTCGGTGCCCGGCACTTCTCGCTGTTCAACAACGGGACGAGCGCACTGCTCGTCGCTTGCCAGGCGCTGCGGCTCGCCGGAGAAGTCATCACGACGCCGTTTACGTTTCCCGCGACGCCGCATGTGCTGCACTGGAACAACGTGACGCCGGTGTTCTGCGACATCGATGAGGAAACGCTGACCATCGACCCGGCGGTGGCCGAAGCGCTGATCACGCCGCGCACGACGGGTGTGCTCGGCGTGCATGTATACGGGATGCCGTGCGACGTGAACGCGTTCGAGCGCATTCGCGAGCAGTACGGCGTCAAGGTGCTCTACGACGGCGCGCACGCGTTCGGCACGGAAATCGACGGCAAGCCGGTCGCCGAGTTCGGCGACGCGACGATGTACAGCTTCCACGCGACGAAGCTGTTCCACTCGGCCGAAGGCGGCGGGCTGGCAATGGCTGACGAGGCGATGAAGCGGCGCGTCGATCTGCTAAAGAATTTCGGCATCTTGAACGAGACCGAAGTCATCATGCCGGGTACCAACGGCAAGATGAACGAAGTACAGGCGGCACTGGGTCTCGTCAATCTCGCCCATTACGATGCCGAGCATGCCGCGCGGCAGCGCGTTGCCCAGGTTTACCTGAGCCGCCTGGACGAGATTCCCGGCATCACGTGCTTCCGGCTGCCTCCGAACATCGGCCATAGCATGCAGTATTTCATCGTGCGCGTGAACCCGCAGGCATGCGGCGTGTCGCGCGATCGGTTGTACGACATGCTGAAGCAGTTCAACGTGTTTTCGCGGCGCTATTTCTACCCGCTTTGCAGTGAGCACAATTGTTATCGCGCGCTACCGAGCGCCGATCCTGGAAGATTGCCGATTGCGACGCGCGTGTCGCGCGAAGTGCTGGCGTTGCCGCTGTACGGTGAACTCGGGGAAGACGGGGCGAATCGCATCGTCGACATCATTCAATACATCTGCAATGGCAAACAGTAATTATTCGACCGGAGATTCGCGGCCGCGTGTCAGCGTTCTCACGACGTCTTACAACTACGGCAGATTCATCGGGGAGACGATCCGGTCGGTGCTGTCCCAGACGTACGCGTCGTGGGAACTGATCATTGTCGACGACTGTTCGACAGACGATTCCTGGGAGGTCATCCAGCAGTTCGATGACCCGCGGATTCGCGCGGTGCGCCAGGAGCGCAACCAGGGCGCGTGCGCGGCGTACAACACGGCGCTGCGCCTCGCGTCCGGAGAATTCATCGCGAGCCTGGATTCCGACGATGTGTTCGCGCCCGAGAAGCTTGCCGCGCAGGTTGCGTTCATGGACGCCCATCCGGATGTCGATATCTGCGGCAGCTTCATGGCTGAGATCGATGCGTCGAGCCAGCCGGTCGACCCCGACAAATGCTTTTATGCGCCGTGGTTCAATCAGGATCTCGACCTGAATGCGCCCGACAGCTGGGTGTGGGAGAACCACCTGTGCCATTCGACCGTGCTGGTCAGGAAGTCCACGCACGACCGGATCGGCTTTTTCCGGGAGGACCTGACCTACTCGCCAGACTGGGATTTCTGGCTTCGTTCGCTCGCCGGCGGCGCCCGGTTTCATGTGATGAAGGACGCGCTCCTCCTCTACCGTGCGCACGGCGGCAACGTGACGCATCGCAATCGCGATGCGCTGATGTGGGAGTATGCGGATATCTCCGGCGGCGTCGTGCACCCGTACCTCGAGCGGATCGAGCGCTTCGACCTGCTCCGCAAGAGCATGGAGTCGTTCGTCGGGCGCTTCTTCGAGATTGACGGCGACTGGCGGCGGTTCCTGGAGCTGATCGAGATGCTGCGCGTGTACGACCGTCACGAGGACACGTTCAGGATTCCGCCGCATCTGTTCTTCAATGGCGAACTGACAGCGTTCGTCACGAGACTCGCGTCCGGGTGGTCGCCGCAGGCTTTTGCCGCCGTTCGCGAGCGCCTGTCGAAGCCGAAGGGTGCGTACGATGGTTCGGCGCCGGCGCCGGCGGCGGACGCGCAGGCGGCCGCAGGCGCCGCGACGTTTCAACTGCTGATTCGAGGCGAGCGCGACCGTGCGCTTGCCGAACTGGATCAGGTGCGTACCGAGCACGAACGTGTCGCCGCGGAACTCGAGCACGCGAAAGCGGAGCTGCGTGCCGCGGCCGACCGGGAAGGGCGGCTCACCGCCAGCCTGGCTGACGCGCAGACGGAACTCGATCGTGTCAGGGGCACCATCTGGGGCAAGGCGGATAATCTGTACCGGCGCCTGAGCCGATAGCCCATGCACCAGCGAATGATTCAAGATATCTAACCATGCCGCGATACCAGCATCTTCTGTACTTTGCACAACGCGTCTACCATCGCCTGCCGTTGAGCCAGGAGGCGAAGTGGCGCGTCCGCAAGGCCATTTCGCCGGTTATCACGTCGTTGCGCCACGGCAAGTCGATTCGTCAGGCGCTGCGGTCTGCCGTCACGCGTGAGGTGTTGCTCGACCACGCGCGTGAGTCGCGCCTGCAACACTTGATGCTCGACCTCGCGCAGCATGGCGTGAGAAATGTCAGCCATGTCATTGCCGTGCCGTTCCTTGGAACGGGGGGCGCGGAGAATGTCGCGCTCAATTTCTCGAAAGCGCTCCGCGAGATCCATCCGGACCGTCAGGTCCTGCTCGTCGTTGCCGATCGCGATCTGGTCGACGAGCGCGTTGCGCGGATCGACGGTGTGCATGTGGTCGTCCTGCGCGATTTCACGCGCGACGATTCGTACGCGCTGAAGCAGGCGCTGCTGTACGACATGCTGCTGGCGATCCGGCCCGCCGTATTCCACAACATCAACAGCGAGGTCGCGTGGAACGCGGTCATCGCGCAAGGGCCGCAGCTCAAGGAAGTCACGCGCCTGTTCGCCAGCATTTTCGCGTTCCAGTTCGCCGAGGACGGAAAGAGCAAGATCGGCTACGCGGCCTATTTCCTGCAACCGGGGCTGCCGGCGCTGACTGCGCTGCTGTCCGACAACCAGCGCTTCGTGACCGATGCACGCGCCGAGTACGGCCTCGGGCAGCAGGGCGACAAGCTGCGCGCCGTGTACAACCCCAGCCGCTTGGCGACCGCCGGGTGGAAGGCCCGGGCGCTCGCGAGCATCGCGAGCCGCGGGCAGGACCTGGCGGGGCAGCGCCCTGCGTTTCTGTGGGCCGGGCGGCTCGACAAGGAGAAGCGCGTCGACCTGTTGCTGGCGCTCGTGCAGGCGTGCCCGCACATCGATTTCTACGTCTACGGCCAGGCTGTCGTCAACGTCAGTGAGCAGCTTCCCGATCTCGCGAACCTGCATCTGATGGGGCCGTTCACGTCCCCGGACGAGTTGGTGCGCGACCGCGCGTACACCGGCTTCATCTTCACATCGAAATGGGAAGGTATGCCGAATATCCTGCTGGAAATCGGCACATTGGGCGTACCGATCATCGCGCCGTCGGTCGGCGGCGTGGGCGAGCTGATATCGGATTCGACCGGATATCTGCTGTCGGAGAAGCCGGATGTCGCCGATTATCGCGCGGCGATGGAATCAGTCATTTCGAATTCGCAGGAAGTCGAAGCGCGCGCACGCGCGCTCGTCGAGCTGATCGACGAGCGGCATACGTGGCAGCGGTTCGTCGAGCATGTCAAGGAGTTGGAAGGTTATGGGATCTGACCGGAAAGAATCGGGCACGGACGACTCGCGTGATTTGTCGTTGCCGCTCGTATCGGTGGTAATCCCCTGTTTCAATCAGGCGCAGTATCTGAATGAGTCGATCTCGTCGGTGCTCGACGCATACCGCGGGCCGTTGGAAATCATCGTCGTCGACGACGGCAGCACGGCATCCCGGACCGATATCCACTTACGTGCGGCGGAAGCGCTGTCGCCCGCAGTACGGGTGATTTCGCAGCAGAACGCGGGGCTTTCGGGCGCGCGCAACACGGGTATTGCCGCTGCGAACGGCGAATTCGTGCAATTGCTGGACGCGGACGACCTCATCGTTCCGCCGAAGCTCGACTTGCAGGTTGCGCATTTCCAGGTGGCGAATGCGCTCGACGTATCGGTGTCCAACTTCCTGTTGTGTGACGATTCCCGCTCGGTCTTTTCGAAGCATGACGAGGCGATCGCACATTCGGCGCTCGTGCTGTCCGATTTTCTGTACAAATGGGAGCGCGGCTTCGCGATTCCGATTCATTGCGCACTGTTCCGCCGCGCCGTGCTGCTGGACACGCCGTTCGATACATCCGCGCGCGCCAAGGAAGACTGGCTGTTCTGGTGCGGCCTGAGTGCGCGCGGCGCACGGATGGCCTATATCAACGCGCACAACGCGATCTACCGGCAGCACGCGCAAAGCATGCGCCGGTCCTATGTGAAGATGGGCAAGAGCTGGCTGCACGCGGCTGCCAAGATCGACGCGATGGTGTCCGCGCGCGAACCGGCGTTTTTCGAGTCTGCGGTCGACTGGTTCGAGAATTTCTATCGGAAGCACCCTGCGTACGCAGAGGAAATCGCGCAGTTGCGCGGCCTCCCGCGTGCAGCCGGATCGGGCGCTGCCGCGTCGCCGGCCGTTCCCGTCGATCTGCACGCGCAGAAGCTCGCGCGCTTGCAGGCGGCCATCGCGAAGATGCCGGTGTCGGCGGCGCCGCTCATCAGCGTCGTGATCCCCGCATACAACCATTTCGACTATATCGATGGTTGCCTGCTGTCCGTTATCGAGCAGCAGGACGTCGCATTCGAGATCATTTGCGTCGACGATTGTTCTCCCGATGCGCGTACGACGGCGCTGTTGCGCGCGTTGCAGGGAACTCACCCGAACGTGCGGATTGTCCTCAACAGCGAGAACAAGGGCATTTCGCGCACGCAGAACGAGGCGGTCGCGCAGGCGGTCGGAGAATACGTTGCCTTCGTCGATTGTGACGATGCATTGGCGCTCGGCGCGCTGTCTCGTGTCGCGCAAGTCGTGACGCAGGGGCAGCCATGCGATTACCTGTTCACGGACCGGTTCGACATCGACGAAAGTGGCAACGAAATCCGGCGGGCCGACTACGGCGGATATCCGGCAATTGCGTTCAGGAACGACGAGGGCATCAAGGACGATCTGCTCGACGGCATGGTCGCGTCGCACCTGAAGGTCATTCGACGCGATGCATATCTGCAGTCAGGTGGTTCGATCGACGCGTATTCCGGCATCCAGGATTGGGAACTGGCGCTGAAGATCGCGGAATTCGGCAGCTTCCACTACCTGCATGAGCCGCTCTATCGGCATCGGATCCATACGCGATCCGTCACGTCGTCGGACAGCGTCGGCCAGTTCAGGAAGACCAATATCGTTCGCCGGCAGTTTGCCGCCAGATGGCTCTGTGGCGGGCGCGATCGAACCGGGCCGGTCGAGCGGTTTTCGAGCGACGCGAGATCGATGCCGTCGATTGCTCAACTGAAGGAAGCGTGGCGGCAGGGGCGACGATGCGAGATGTTCGTCGCGGCGGACGCACCGCCTCCCGTGCTCAATTTCCTGCGGGAATTCAATTCGTACTTCGACCGCATCGTGTGGACGAGTGCCGAAACCTATGCGGGCCTGCTCGGGTACGTGCAGCCAGGTGTGATGGTCGCGCACGGACAGGAGCAGCCTGACTGACCGCGGCGGCGCGCGACGCGCACACCACGGCGTGCGCCTGCGCGGTTCACGCCGGCCGTTTCACCATCGGCGCAGCCGGGTTGCCGACAACGGTCATGCCCGGTGGTACGTCCTTGGTCACGACGGCCCCCATACCGATCACCGCACCCTTGCCGATCGTCAGGGGTTTGTCGGGCGTGCCTTGCTTCAGCACCGCGCCCGTACCGATGTAGGCATCGTCTTCGATCACGATCCGGCCGTTACAGGCGACGCGCGGAGCGAACGTCACAAAATCGCCGACTACGCAGTCGTGAGCGACATAGCTGTAGATGTTGCACTGGAAATGGCGGCCGATCTTGATATCCGATGTGCACATCGAGAAATCGCAGAACACCGCACCCTCGCCAACCTCGACGTTGTCGAGCGACACATGCGAACCGGCAGTCAGTGATCCGAACGCGAGGCCTTCGCTTTCGCAGCGCTGGACCAGCGTGCGGCGGGCCGCGGACGAGCCGAGCGACACGACGACCGCGCGGTCGCGATGCGCCGGCGTGATGAGGGCATCGAAGGAAATGACTTCGACGCCATTTTGGACGGTGCCGATTTCCGACGGCGTGTCGGAGACGAAGACGATTCCGGATGCCGAACCGGTACCGGTCCGGGCTTGATGTTGCCGTGCCAGCGGCAGGATCTCGCGCCCGAACCCGCCGCACCCGTAAATAGCGATTCGCTCCATCATTTACTCCGGTCTGAATGGGGAGCAGTCTAAAGGTAGCGATACACGGCGGGCAACCTCATTATGCGGGTTGCCCGACCGGCTTGCGCGGTATGGCGGCGGCACGGACCGGCGATCACCTTCCTGTAAACGGCCGCATGATCGCCCGCAGCAGCGGACCCAGTACCGGAATCCGGTGAAGGCGCAGATACGCGCGATAGATGATGAATATCCGTGCGCGCTGAAACGCGACCCACTGGTTCGCGTACTGCCGCAGTTCGACGGACTCGTTCCTGAGGAGATCGGATTCGCGCGCATGAACGAGCAGCTTTGCGCGCGCGTCTGCGAGTTCCCGTCTCAATCGACGCAGTTCTTCCTGGTTTTCCGCGGACGAAGCGGCTTGATCGGCGGGCACCTGAGCAGGCGGATGGGATTCTTGATGGGAGGCATTCATACCGAATATCCGCTGAATGTTCGCGACGTA
The DNA here is from genome assembly GCF_002223085.1 of Burkholderia sp. HI2714. Taxonomy (NCBI): domain Bacteria; kingdom Pseudomonadati; phylum Pseudomonadota; class Betaproteobacteria; order Burkholderiales; family Burkholderiaceae; genus Burkholderia; species Burkholderia sp. HI2714. Next base: position 49,706 of record NZ_NKFM01000015.1, read on the forward strand.
CTGTGCGTCGCCGTGCTTGTCGTGAACGTAGTCGGAAGCGCGCTTCGACAGCGCTCCGAGCAGATCGGGTTGTGCGTACAGGCGCTCGATGGCCTCCCGATACGCGTCGACGGCTTCGTCGATGTCGTTGGATGCCTCGATGAGCATGCCGGTTTGACCGTCGAGCACGGCTTCGCCGATGCCGCCGATGTTCGGTGCGATGACCGGGAGTCCCGAGCCCATGGCTTCGAGAATCACGTTCGGCAATCCGTCGAACCACGACGTATAGACGAGCGCGTCGTACTCGTGCAGCGGAAGATCCGCGAACGCCGAGAACGGCCCTTTGTAGTTTGCGCCGGTCAAGTCGATTTCGAAGCCTGGCGTGATGCCGCCATACAGGTCGAGCGTGATGCCGGTGCCGCTCTGCGCGAAGTACTTCGACAGCGCGACGGCCAGTTGCGGCCGCTTCTGGCCGTCCAGCCGCGACGCCCACAGCAGGCGTCGTCGCGGTGTCGCATGAATCGTCGGCTCCTTGACGCCGTGCAGCAGCGCGGGGAGATTGATCCAGCGGGACGCGCCGGCGCCGAAGATGAACTTGTCGTCGACGACGGTCTGTTCGTTGTCGGTGACGATCCGTGTGATGTGCTGGATGTTGTTCGTCAGAAACTCGACCGCGCCGCCCGAAATGATCGAGACGTCGTCTTCATAGACGCGCGTGTCGCAGAAACGATAGTACGTGACATCACGTCCGCTGAATTGCGCGAAATGGCGGCTCAGCATGCGATGTGAAAACACGCACGCACGAATGTGCAGCCGGGCGTCGGGCGCCGCTGCGCGAATCAGGCGTGCGGTGATGCGATCGCGTTGACGATCGTCGAGATCCTTGCCGAGCACCGCGACGTCGATGAAGATCGCAGCGTCTGGCAGCCGCGACAGCCACGCATGCTTGTCCATTGGTTCGCCGGACAGCACGAGGATGCGTTTCGACGCACCGCTTGCCAGCAGGCCGTTCATTACGTCGAGAACGTAGCGCTCCGCGCCGCCGGCGGGCAGGAACGGAATCAGGAACACGTCCGTAATCGGTCCGGCGTCGCGAATGGCTTCGCACATTTCGTAGTAGACCGCGGAGGGCTCGGGCGTCGACCACATCGCGCTCGTCTGGCTGCCGTGCCGCAGCGACAACGTATCGACGGCAGGATCGATCCGGTTGGCGGCTTCGGTCATATCCGACAGCATCCGGCTGCCGAGGAACTTCTGCTTGACGTCGTACCACGGCGGCAGCGTACGTTCGCCGGCGCGATACGCGCGATAATCGTCGGCGAATACGCGCAGGTAGACGTCCGGGGCGAACAGGTTGGTGTCCGGCGTTTCGAGCTCGACGCTCTGGTTGCGCGCGGTTGCCATGATGCTTTGCTGGCGCTGACGATAGTACAGAACCGTATCGGGGATGTAGTGCGCCTTCATCCCGAGCGCAATCGCACACGAATTGAAGTGCCAGTCTTCGAATGCGTGGCCGCGTTGCGTGTCGCAGTGAACGTACTTGAGACGATCGAATGTCGAGCGATGGAAGAACACGCGCGACACGTACGGATGGATGTCCGCAAGCAGGAACGGCATCAGATCCGCTTCGCCGTACTCGGTAATGAAGTACATCGAACCGAATGCGATCAGGTACTGCGGGAACAGCAGGGCATCGTTGCCGTACTGCTTCGCAGCCGCTAGCGCTTCGACGAAGAAATTGAACGACACGAGATCGTCGGCGTCGGCCGTGGCGAAATATTCGCCTCGTGCAATTGCGCAACCGGAGTTTCGGCTCAGGCCCAGCGACCGGTTCGAGACCTCGATCGTCTGGACCCCATCAAAACTGGAGAAATCTGCCGACGCGATGACGGAGCGGGTCGCTTCGTTCGGGTTATCAAGGACGACGACAATTTCCAGGGTGATACCGCGGGCTCTTGCGAAGTCTGCCGCTTCAGTCAGGGACCGCAACGTCCGGTTGATGATGCCGCCCTCATTGTGGGCGTTGAGAATCACCGAAATATCAAACATAGGGTGCAGCTGGCCGGATGCGTATCGAGGTCACGCATTATATACAGAAGCATTTGGCGTTTCGGCGCGCGCACCCGCCCGCGGGGGCGGGGGCAGCGCACGCGAGGGCTGCCCGCTCCGTGCAGATGAGCCCCTGCCTTGTGCCCCTTTTTCCGGTCATGGCGCCTGTGGCGCGCGCCGCCACGTCATAATTGCTACAAATGGCAATCTCGGTTGCGCGGGCTGGCCTGCCTGCGCACACTAGTAACGCGCCTTACGCGCAAAATGTAAACAATAGTCAGCACGTGACTTCTCATCCGCAAGCATCCACTCGCTCACCGCACCCCGTCGACGAAATACTGTCGATTTCCATCGTGACGTACCATCCGGACGAGGCACTCCTCGCTCGTACGTTCTCCAGCCTCCGTGCGGCGTGCGCGCGTCTCCGGGCCGTGCGCGGCGGCGGTGCCATCAGCGTTTGCCTTGTCGACAACGGCGGCTTGCCGGATTTCGCAGCCGATCTTGCCGCATTCGAGCAGGCCGGCATCTCCTGTAGCGTGCTGTCCGGTCACGGCAACGTTGGCTACGGACGCGGGCACAACCTTGCGATCGAAGCGGCACGCAGCCGCTATCACCTGATCCTGAATCCCGATATCGACCTCGAGCCGGATGCGCTCGTGCACGCGCTCGACTTTCTCGACGCGCATCCTGAAGCAGGTTTGCTGTCGCCGCGCATCGGTGACGAATCGGGACGGATCCAGTATCTGTGCCGCCGCTATCCGGCGCTGGTGGATCTTCTGGTCAGGGGATTCCTGCCTGCGGCCTTGCGCCCGCCGTTCGAGCGACGGCTGGCAAGTTACGAGATGCGCGACCGTATCAATGAAACCGACGTCGTGTGGGATCCGCCTATCGTCAGCGGCTGTTTCATGCTGTTCCGCACCGATGTGCTCGCGCGTCTGCAGGGCTTCGATCCACGCTATTTCCTCTACTTCGAGGACTACGACCTCAGCTTGCGGACCGGTGAGTGCGCACGAACGGTCTACCTGCCGCTGGCGCGCGTGATTCATCACGGCGGCGGCGCATCCCGCAAGGGTTCCGCGCACATCCGCATGTTCGCGGCGTCGGCGTTCAAGTTCTATAACCGCTTTGGCTGGAGGCTGTGGTGACTCGCATCGTCGTGACGGGGGCAAACGGCTTCGTCGGCCGTGCGGTCTGCCGGCTGGCGCTCGCGGCAGGACATACGGTCACGGCGCTGGTACGCCGTCCCGGCGGATGCGTCGACGGCGTTCGCGAGTGGGTGCATGACGCGCCGGATTTCGCCGGGCTCGCGCACGCGTGGCCGGATGATCTGGAGGCCGATTGCGTGATCCACCTGGCCGCGCGTGTCCATGTGATGCACGACGAATCGCCAGATCCGGATGCCGCGTTCGAGGCGACCAACGTCGCAGGGACGCTGCGCGTTGCCGAAGCGGCGCATGCGCACGGCGCACGCCGCTTCGTATTTGCCAGCAGCATCAAGGCAATCGCCGAGGGCGATCGCGGCGTGCCGCTCGCGGAGGACATCGTACCCGCACCGCAGGATCCATACGGCCGTTCGAAACTGCATGCGGAGCAGGCACTCGCGCAATTCGGGCGGCAGGCGGGCATCGATGTAGTCACCGTCCGTCCGCCGCTCGTCTACGGCCCCGGCGTGCGGGCCAACTTCCTGCGAATGATGGACGCCGTCGCGCGAGGATTGCCGCTCCCGCTCGGCGCGATCGAGGCACGCCGCAGCCTCGTCTATATCGACAACCTCGCTGACGCGCTGCTGCGGTGCGCAACCGATCCAAGGGCAGCGGGCGAGTGCTTTCATGTCGCCGACGACGACGCGCCGTCGGTGGCCGGGTTGCTGAGGCTGGTCGGCGACGCGCTCGGCAGGCCGGCACGGCTGTTCCCTGTACCGGCCGCGATGCTACGCACGCTCGGCAGGCTGACCGGCCGCAGCGCCGCCGTCGACCGCCTGACGGGCAGCCTGCAGCTCGACACCGGCCGCATGAAGCGCATGCTCGACTGGCGACCACCTTATACGACGAGACAGGGCCTCGAGGCGACCGCCGCGTGGTATCGTTCGCGCGACAAACAGAAATAGACAATATGCATCCCGCGATTACCACGTGGCTCACGGTGGCCGGCGTCGCAATAGCCGCTGCCTTCGCCTCGACCCTTATCCTGCGGACGCTGCTCGCGACGGGGCTGGCCTGGCGCCTCGCGACCGATATTCCGAACGACCGTTCGCTGCATACACTGCCGACGCCGCGTGTGGGCGGCTGGGGCATTGTGCCGGTGTCCGTGATCGCAATGCTGTGGCTCGCGCCGTCGATGTGGCTGGTCGCCGTGGCCGCTGCGGGCCTCGCCGCGCTGTCGCAACTCGACGATCGGCGCGGGCTGCCCGCGCGGGTCCGGTTCGCGGCACACCTTGCCGCGGTCGTCGCGCTGATCGTCGTCTATCCGGCCGCCGCGCCGTGGTGGCTTCTCGTCGGCATCGGTTTCGGAATGGTTTGGCTGACCAATCTGTACAATTTCATGGACGGCGCGGACGGCCTTGCCGGTGGCATGGCGCTATTCGGCTTCGGCGCGTATGCGGCCGCCGCCCTGGCGGGCGCGCAGCCGGAGCCGGATCTCGTGGCGGGCGGCGCGGCGATCGCAGGCGCCGCGTTCGGCTTCCTGCTGCTGAATTTCCATCCAGCGAAGCTGTTTCTCGGCGACGCGGGCTCGATTCCGCTTGGGTTCATGGCGGGCGCGCTCGGTTACTGGGGGTGGCGAGGCGGGGTCTGGCCGATCTGGTTTCCGGCGATGGTGTTCTCGCCCTTTATTGCGGATGCATCTGTAACACTTGCGAGACGTTTGTTACGCGGCGAAAAGTTCTGGCAGGCGCACCGGGAGCATTATTATCAGCGCATGGTTCGCTCCGGCACCGGTCATCGGCGCACTGCCATCTACTGGTACCTCGTGATGCTCGCGGGCATAATTGTAGCCCTGTGGGCGTTGGGCCGTCCCACACTGCAGCAGTGGGGGCTGTTTGTCGCCTGGTATGGCGTTCTTGCGTGCATCGGTTGCGTGATCGACGCGCGCTGGCGCCGTGTCGGCATGGCCACCGAAAACAAATCTTGAGGTCTCCCGCCGATGTTGCGATCCAAAGCATCTTGGCTGTCATTGAGTGCTTTCCTGTTCGACCTGCTGGCGGTGCTTGCAGCGTGGTTGTTCGCCTATCTCGTCCGATTCAACGGTAGCGTCCCGACCGATTTCCTGAGCGGCGCGCTGATGGCGCTGACGTGGGTGCTGCCCGTGTACGCGCTGATGTTCCACGTGTTCGGCCTGTATCGCGGGCTGTGGGTGTTCGCGAGCCTGCCAGACCTGATGCGTATCGCGAAGGCAGTGGGTGGCGGTGGCGTGATCGTGATGATTGGCGCCGTGATGTTCCAGCCGGTGCCGATCATTCCGCGCTCGGTGCTGCTCGTGTCGCCCCTGATGCTGTTTCTGGCGATGGGCGGCGCACGCGCGCTGTATCGCGCGACGAAGGAGTACTACCTGTACGGCGGGCTCGTCGGCAAGGGCAAGCCGGTGCTGGTGCTCGGCGCCGGTACGGCAGGCGCGAGCCTCGCCCGCGAACTGTCGCGCTCGGGCGAATGGCGCCTCGTCGGCCTGCTCGACGACGACGTCACGAAGCAGGGCCGCGAAATCTACGGCTACAAGGTGCTGGGCTCGTTCAACGACCTCAAGCACTGGACCGATGCAATGAAGGTCGATTACGCGATCATCGCGATTCCGTCAGCGTCGGTCGAAACACAGCGCCGAGTCGCGACGCTGTGCGTGCGGGCCGGCGTGAAGGCGATGGTGCTGCCGTCGCTGACCGCGCTGATGCCGGGGCAGGGCTTCCTGTCGCAGGTACGAAACATCGATCTCGAGGATCTGCTCGGCCGCGACGCGGTGACGATCGACACGCCGCATGTCGAAGCATTGCTGCGCGGCCGCGTCGTGATGGTGACGGGCGCGGGCGGGTCGATCGGCTCCGAGCTGTGCCGGCAGATCCTGCGCTTCGCGCCGGCGCAGCTCGTCGCGTTCGACCTGTCCGAGTACGCGATGTACCGGCTGACCGAGGAGCTGCGCGAGCGCTTCCCCGACCTGCCTGTCGTGCCGATCATCGGCGATGCGAAGGATTCGCTGCTGCTCGACCAGGTGATGTCGCGTCATGCGCCGCACATCGTGTTCCACGCGGCTGCCTACAAGCACGTGCCGCTGATGGAGGAGCACAACGCGTGGCAGGCGCTGCGCAACAATGTGCTCGGCACCTATCGCGTGGCCCGCGCGGCGATTCGCCACGATGTGCGTCACTTCGTGCTGATCTCGACCGACAAGGCCGTCAATCCGACCAACGTGATGGGCGCGAGCAAGCGCCTCGCCGAAATGGCCTGTCAGGCGCTGCAGCAGACGAGCGGGCGCACGCAGTTCGAGACGGTGCGCTTCGGTAACGTGCTCGGCAGCGCGGGCAGCGTGATCCCGAAGTTCCAGCAGCAGATCGCGAAGGGCGGCCCGGTCACGGTCACGCACCCGGAGATCACGCGCTTCTTCATGACGATTCCGGAAGCGTCGCAGCTGGTGCTGCAGGCGTCGAGCATGGGGCATGGCGGCGAGATCTTCATTCTCGACATGGGCGAGCCGGTGAAGATCGTCGATCTGGCGTGCGACCTGATCCGCCTGTACGGTTTCTCGGAAGAGCAGATCCGGATCGAATTCACCGGGCTGCGGCCCGGCGAGAAGCTCTATGAGGAACTGCTCGCCGATGACGAGGCAACGACGCGTACCCCGCATCCGAAGCTGCGAATCGCGCGGGCGCGGGAAGTGCCGGACAATTTCCTCGACGAGCTGCTGCCGTGGCTGATGCAGCATCGTGTCCTGCCCGATGACGAAGTGCGGCGCGACCTGCGGCGCTGGGTGCCCGAGTATCAGACGGCTGCCGTTCCGGCGCTGAAGAGCGTACGGGTCGCGTCGAACCGCTGAACGCGGAGGTCCGTGTGGTCGCCGCCACAGCGGCCAGCCGGCCGGCCAAAAAGAAAAGCGCCCCGCAGGGCGCTTTTTTCATGCCGGGCCGAGAACGGCTCAGCGACTGGGCCGGTGTTTGCGTACCACCATCCACCTCGGCGCGCGGAACCGCACGATGCTGATGTACAGCCAGACATAGGTCAGCGCAAACAGCACGACGAACACGAACAGGTGCACCGTATGCCGCCAGAACAGCGTCGCGGGAATCACCGCGACGAGGCACAGCAGCCATAGGTACGGCGACGTCAGCGAATTGCGCCGCGTCAGATCGTGCGCATGCTTCGTCCCCACGGCCCAGCGCATCAGCCGCTTGTACACGAGCATATGCAGATGCACACCGTCCGGGATGCCGGGCGACATCCCGCGGATGAATTTCTTCCGGTAGATCGAAAAGCAGGTCTCGAAGATCGGGTACATGAACAGCAGCACCGGGTACCACGCGGACACCTCGCGGTTGCGCATCACGAGCATGATCGCGAGCTCCGCGAGCATGAAGCCGATGAAGTACGCGCCGCCGTCGCCGAGGAAGATCAGTCCGGCCGGGAAATTCCACAGGAAAAACCCGAGCACGGCGCCCATCATGATGATCGACGCGGACATCACGACCGGGTCGTTGACGTGGAAAGCGACATACGCGAGCGACGCGAACATCATGAAGCTGACCATCGACGCGAGCCCGTTGAAGCCGTCGATGATGTTGATCGCGTTCGCGAGCGCCGCGACCGCGAGCACGGTGATGAACGCCGAGATGACCACGTAGCCGAGCAGGAAATCGAGCGGCGGCACGCTGATGCGCTTGACCGCGATGCCCAGCAGCCAGAACGCCAGCGCGGCCGCCCCCATCGTGCAGAGCAGCCGCGCGCGCGGCGACACGCGCTTCGTCAGGTCCTCGACGAGGCCTGACAGGAACGCCGGCATTCCGCAGGCAACGATCCCGAGAATGCTGCCGGCGATCGTCGGATAGCGCCGGGACAGGATCAGCGCGGCAATGACGACGCCCGCGAGGATCCCGATGCCCCCGACCCGCGGCACGGGCCGCACGTGGAATTTCTGCACACCGGCCAGATCGCTGTCGATCGAGAATTTCTCGTGAAGGTGCGCATAGCGCACGATGAACAGCGTGACGAGCAGGGAAACGATGAAGCCGGACGCGAAGCTGAGCATGGGATCGCTCGAAAAATGGACAGCGGATTATACAAAACCGCGCGGGTTCCCCTCCTGCCATCGCCAGTGGTCGGCACACATTTCTTCGATGCCGAGCGCGGCACGCCAGCCGATGATGTCGGCCGCGGCCTGCGGGTTCGCGTAGCACTCGGCGATGTCGCCCGGGCGGCGGGCGACGAGCTCGTACGGCACCGGGCGGCCCGACGCCTTCTCGAACGCGCGCACGACTTCCAGCACGCTGTAGCCCTGGCCCGTGCCGAGGTTCACGACGAAGCTCGCGTCGCGCTTCGCGAGCGCGTCGAGCGCGGCGATGTGCCCCTTCGCGAGATCGACGACATGGATGTAGTCGCGCACGCCGGTGCCGTCCGGCGTCGGGTAGTCGGAGCCGAACACGCGCAGCTTTTCCAGCTTGCCGACCGCGACCTGCGCGACATACGGCATCAGGTTGTTCGGGATGCCGGCCGGGTCCTCGCCGATCAGCCCGCTCGCGTGCGCGCCGACCGGGTTGAAGTAGCGCAGCGTCGCGATCCGCCACGTCGGGTCCGAGGTTTCGAGATCGCGCAGGATCTGCTCGGCGATCAGCTTCGACTGGCCATACGGGTTCGTCGCGGACAGCGGGAACGATTCGTCGATCGGCGAGCGCTCGGGCACGCCGTATACGGTTGCGGACGAGCTGAACACGAACTGCTTGACGTTGCGCTCGCGCATGACCTTGAGCACGGCAAGCAGGCCACCGATGTTGTTCTGGTAGTACTCGAGCGGCTTCTCCACCGATTCGCCGACGGCCTTGAGCGCGGCGAAATGGATCGTGCCGGTGATCGGGTGTGCGTCGAACACCTTCGCGAGCGCGGCTTCGTCGCACACGTCGACCTGGTGGAACGCGGGCGTCTTGCCCGTTATCCGCTCGATGCGGCGCACGGATTCGGCCTTGCTGTTGACGAGGTTGTCGACGATCACGACGTCGTAGCCGTTGCCGAGCAGTTCGACGGTCGTGTGCGAGCCGATATAGCCCGCTCCGCCGGTGACGAGGATGGTGCCTTTCGCGGTCATTGCTGATGCGCTCCTTCAGAGGGTGATACCGGTTAACGAATGGATAGTACGCCGGTAGCGTTCGACGACCTGCTGTTCGTCGAATTCCGCCGTGACCTTCTGCCGGCCGCGCGCGCCCATCGCGTCGCGGCCGGCCGTTCCGAGTTCGATCATGCGGAGCAACTGCTCCGCGAGGCTCGCGCTGTCGCGCACGCGGCACAGAAAGCCCGTTTCGCCGTCGGCGACGACGTCGCGGCAACCCGGCACGTCGGTCGCGACGATCGGGCGGCCCATCGCCGATGCTTCCATCAGCGTGCGCGGCACGCCTTCGCGGTACGACGGCAGCACGACGCAGTCGGCCGCCGCGATATGCGGGCGCACGTCGTGCGCTTCGCCGAGATATTCGATCACGCCTTCGCCGGCCCACGCATCGACATCCGCGCGGCCGATTGCGCTTGGATTGTCGACGCCGAGCGGTCCGAGCAACTGGAAGCGCGCATTCGGCAAGCGCGCGCGCACGATGCGCGCGGCCTCCACGTATTCGCGCACGCCCTTGTCCCACAGCAGCCGGCCGATCAGGATGAAGACGGGTGCGTCGCCGGCGGGCAGCGGCACGGGCGCGAACTGTTCGAGATCGACGCCTTCGCCGTGCAGCAGCCGCGCGCGATCGGGATGCGCGAGCAACTGCTCGTCGGTGAAGGTCGCGAGATCGTCGCGGTTCAGGAACCACACTTCACGCGGGAAGCGGAACGCGAACCGGTACAGGCGCTTCGCGACGCTTGCCGCGCGGCTCTTCTGGATGAAGACGTAGCCGAGCCCGGTCGTCACCGCGATCGACGGCACGCGCGCGAGCCACGCGGCGACCGAGCCGTAGATGTTCGGCTTGATCGTGTAATGGAACACGAGATCGGGCTTCAGCGCGCGGTAGTGACGCACCAGCGCGGCGAGCGTGCCGAGATCCTCGCGCGGGCTCGTGCCTTTCGATGCAACCGCCAGCGCCACGTAGCGGCAGCCCATCTGCTCGAGCAGCGGCACCGTGCGGTCGTGCGGCGCAATGACGATGACCTCGGCGCCGCGCGCGACGAGCGCCCGGATCAGCCCGTGGCGATACGTGTAGATCGCCCAGGCCGTGTTGCAGACGAGCGCGATGCGCAGCGGGGAGGTGGCGGACATGAAAAAAAGAATAAATAAAGCGTCGTAAATGCCGGATACGCCGAATGGGCGTCACGCGGACGGCCGCGCGGCGAACAGCGTCTGCTTGATCCGCTGCAACGTCCGGTACGGCGTCACGAAATGCAGCAGGTTCTTGGCGAGGCCGGCCCAGTCGTACGGGTTCAGCGCGTTGAAGTGGCTCAGCAGCAGTGTGAGCGTCGACACCAGCTGGCGCCGGCGCTTGGTCGCACTGATCCCGCCCTCGTTCAGTTCGTAATAGAGACCCAGTTCCGGCAGGTTCGCGCAATCGTAGCGTTGCATTAACCGTAAAAAAAGATCGAGATCCTCGGCCGCACGGTATTTCGCCCGATAGTTCCCCACTTCCCGCACGGCGTCGATGCGCAGCATCACCGACGGATGCACGAGCGGCGAGCGCAGGAAGCGCGTGCGGCGCAGCGTGCGCGGATCGGCGGGCGGCGTCAGCATGAAGCGCGGCTCGCCGGCACGCGACACGACTTGCGTCCACATGCCGACACAGGCCACGCGCGGGTGGGCGCCGAGGTACGCGCGCTCTTTCGCGAGGCGCTGCGGCGCGGCGAGATCGCCCGCGTCGATGCGCGCGGCATAGCGGAAGCCGCGCGCGGCGAGCGCGTCGATGCCGGCGGCGAGCGCACGCTCGATACCGCCGTTCTGCGGCATGCGCAGCACGTCGATCGTGAGGCCGGGCAGGTCGGGCGCGACGATCGGCGGCGTGCTGCCGTCATCGACGATCAGCACGTGCACGGGCGTGTCCTCGCGAAACGAGGCGAGGGTCCGAACGACGTCGTCGTGCCCGTTGTAGGCCGGCATCAGCACGGCCACGTCGTCGAGCGGGGTCGGGCAATCAGGGGACGTCATGGTCGCAGCTTGAAACGGATGTAATAAAAATTGACGGCGGCGGCGGCCAGGTAGCCGGCCGCCAGCCCGACGAGCGCGCCGTACAGGCCGAGCCGCGGGATCGCGAACAGGTTGACGAGCGCCGCGATCGCGAGCGCGAGCAGCCATTTCGACAGCAACACGAATTTTGCTTGATATTTGAGAACGATAAGATTGCCTATCGCCTCGATGCCGGCGGGCACCGACAGCCAGACCGCCCAGCGGAAGATGTCGACCGAGGCCTCGTAGCCGTGGCCGAACACCTTGCCGACGATCAGCGGGGCGGCGGCGTCGAGCACGAGCGCGCCGGCCGTCATCAGGCAGGCCGTCATCGCGATCAGCCGGACGATGTTGCGGCGCAGCCGCGCGACGTCCTGCACGCGGTAGACGAAGGCGGGCGCGATCGTCTGCGCGAGCATCAGCGCGAGCGTGATCCAGTTCTCGTTGAGCTGCTGCGCGGCCGAGTAGCGGCCGAGATCGGCGAACGAAACATGACGCTCGAGCATCAGGCGGTCGAGCTTCAGGAACAGGTACATGCAGATGAGGCCGAGCCAGAACACCGTGCCGGCCGTTGCAAAGTGCCTGAACAGCGGTTTGTCGAACGTCCAGCCGAGCGCGCCGCCGTTGCGATGCCGGTAGTACAGCAGCAGCGCGAAGCCGATTGCGGCGGCCTCGAGCGCCCACAGCCACGCGAAGCGGGCGGGGCCTGCGGCCGCGCGGACCAGCAGCCAGACGAGCAGCGCCTTCACCAGCGCCGTGACCATGCTGGTGACGAGCTGCGGCTTGCTGTAGGTCATGCTCTGCAGCCACGCGTTGATGACGCCGACGAACGGCTCGCGGAACACCATCGTGACCGCGAGGCCCGCGAGCATCGCGCCGACCAGCGGATCGAAGGCGCCCGCGGCGATCGCGATCCAGGTCGCGACGAGTGCGGCGACGGAGACGGCGATGCGCAGCGCGAATGCGCTGCCGAGCACCGCGCCGAGCTGGGCGGGCGGGCGCTGGACGATGGTCGGGACGAGGATTTCCGCGCCGCACACCCAAGTGAGCGGCGCCAGTACCAGGAGGAGCGTATTCGCATACTGCCATTTGCCGAACACATCTGGCCCGAAATAACGGGCCAGCAGGCCGCTGATCGCGATCGCGACGCCGATCTGCGTGAGCCGTTCGAGCCCCAGCCAGACGAGATTCGCGACGGCCTTCGCGACGTCCGGATTGCCGAAGCGCTTCAGCATGCGCGGCAGCGGCGTGCGCGCGAGGCGGCCGGCAGGGCGCCCGGGGGCTGCAGGTTGGCGGCGACGGGACAGCTAGGCATTAAAATGGGCGGTATGCGAGTCATCAAAACCCGCGATTATAAGTGGGATCGGGGTCGCTCCCGCCGTTCGGCGCCAGCGGTTTCGCTCCGTGCCGGGCCAGCATGTATCATGCGCGGCACCGGCGCGCGGCGGCCAGGCAAGCCAGACAATTTTCCATGCACGCAACTGAGAGAAGTGAATCGATGATCTCCCAATCCATCTTCAAGGCTTATGACATTCGTGGCGTGGTCGGCAAGACGCTCGACACCGACACCGCACGCGGGATCGGCCGGGCATTCGGCAGCGAAGTGCGTGCGCAGGGCGGCGATGCGGTCGTCGTCGCGCGCGACGGCCGCCTGTCCGGGCCGGACCTCGTCGGCGCGCTGGCCGACGGTCTGCGTGCGGCGGGCGTCGACGTCGTCGACGTCGGCATGGTGCCCACGCCGGTCGGTTATTTCGCGGCGAACGTCCCGCTCGCGCTGAAGGGCGGCGAGCGCCGCGTCGATTCGTGCATCGTCGTCACGGGCAGCCACAACCCGCCCGACTACAACGGCTTCAAGATGGTGCTGCGCGGCGCCGCGATCTACGGCGAGCAGATCCAGGCGCTGTACCAGCGCATCGTCGACGAGCGTTTCGAGACGGGCAGCGGCACGTACGAACAGTTCGACGTGGCCGATCAATACATCGCGCGCATCGTCGGCGACATCAAGCCGGCCCGCCCGATGAAGCTCGTCGTCGACGCCGGCAACGGCGTGGCCGGCCCGCTGGCGACGCGCCTGTTCAAGGCGCTCGGCTGCGAGCTCGTCGAGCGCTTCACCGACATCGACGGCACGTTCCCGAACCACCACCCGGATCCTGCCCACCCGGAAAACCTGCAGGACGTGATCCAGGCGCTGAAGGACACCGACGCCGAGATCGGCTTCGCGTTCGACGGCGACGGCGACCGCCTCGGCGTCGTCACGAAGGACGGCAAGATCATCTATCCGGACCGCCAGCTGATGCTGTTCGCGGAAGAAGTGCTGTCGCGCAACCCGGGCGCGCAGATCATCTACGACGTGAAGTGCACGCGCCACCTCGCGCAATGGGTGAAGTCGAAGGGCGGCGAGCCGCTGATGTGGAAGACGGGCCACTCGCTCGTGAAGGCGAAGCTGCGCGAGACGGGTGCGCCGCTCGCCGGTGAAATGAGCGGCCACGTGTTCTTCAAGGATCGCTGGTACGGCTTCGACGACGGTCTCTACACGGGCGCGCGCCTGCTCGAGATCCTCGCGAAGACGGCCGATCCGAGCGCGCTGCTGAACGGGCTGCCGGACGCGATGAGCACGCCTGAACTGCAGCTGTGGCTCGACGAAGGCGAGAACTTCCGCCTGATCGACAAGCTGCAGAAAGAGGCGAAGTTCGACGGCGCCGAGGAAGTCGTGACGATCGACGGCCTGCGGGTCGAGTATCCGGACGGCTTCGGCCTCGCGCGTTCGTCGAACACGACGCCGGTCGTCGTGATGCGTTTCGAGTCGGAGACGCAGGAAGGGCTCAAGCGCATCCAGGAGGACTTCCGCCGCGTGCTGACGGCCGCGAAGCCGGACGTCAAGCTGCCGTTCTGAGCATCGGCGGCCTCGGGCCGCCACCGGCGCGACGGTGAGTCCGATCGTCGCGCCATCCCCGAAAAGCGGCGCACGCCAAGGGCGTGCGGCCGCTTTTTGTCTGTCTGGCCCGCCGGGCGAGATAAAATCCCCCCTTTATGCTTGTCGCCGGCTGCCTGCCGGCGTTTTTTCAGCGTGCAAAAGATCCTGATCGTGCGCGTGTCGTCGCTGGGCGACGTCGTGCACAACATGCCGGTGATCGCCGATATCCGGCGCCGCCACCCCGATGCGCAGATCGACTGGCTCGTCGAGGAAAGCTTCGTCGACCTGGTCAAGCTCGTCGACGGCGTGCGCAACGTGCTGCCGTTCTCGCTGCGCCGCTGGCGCAAGAAGCCGTTCTCGGGCGCCACGTGGCGCGAGATCCGCGCGTTTCGCCAGCGCCTCGCGGCCGAGCAGTACGACCTCGTGATCGACTGCCAGGGCCTCATCAAGACGGCCTGGGTTGCCAGCTGGGCGCACGGCCCGCTCGTCGGGCTCGGCAATCGCACCGACGGCGCCGGCTACGAGTGGCCCGTGCGCTTCTTCTATCGCAAGCGCGTGCCGATCGCGCCGCGCACGCACGTCGTCGAGCGCTCGCGGCAACTCGTCGCGGCCGCGCTGGGCGACCCGGCGCCGACGCCGGCCGACCCGGTCGAGTTCGGCCTCGACACGCGCGCGGCGGCGCTCGCAGTGGCCGCGCTCGGCCTGAACCTGCCGGTGCCGTACGTGGTGTTCGTCCATGCGACGTCGCGTGCCGACAAGCAGTGGCCGGACGCCGCGTGGATCGAGCTCGGCCAGGCCCTCGTGCGGCGCGGCGCGTCGCTCGTGCTGCCGTGGGGCAACGACGCGGAGCGCGCGACCAGCGAGCGGCTGGCGCAGGCGTTCGGCGCGGCGGCGATCGTGCCGCCGAAGCTGTCGCTGCCGGCCGTGGTCGGCCTGATCGACGGCGCGGATGCGATCGTCGGGGTTGATACAGGTCTGGTTCACATCGCGGCCGCGCTGAAGCGTCCGACGGTCGAACTGTACAATTTCGCGACGGCCTGGCGGACCGGCGGCTACTGGTCGCCGAACGTCGTCAATCTCGGCACGGCGGGGCAACCCCCGTCGATCGCGCAGGTGAAGTCGGCGCTCGCGGGCTTCGGTCTCCTGTAACGCAGTCACACGCGCGAACCCACGCGAACCGAACATGAGCGAATCCCAGATCATCGAAGTCCCGTCCGCCGATTGGAGCGGACACAACCTGTCGGCGCCGCGCGAGCAGCTGCTGGCCGCCGTCGAGGAAGGCAAGGTGCTGTATTTCCCGCACCTGCGCTTCGCGATCGAGGGCGGCGAGGAAGCGTTGCTCGATCCGGCGCTCGCCGACCCGAAACGCAAGAACATCAGCCTCGCGCCGAACGGCGGTGCGCTCGCCGGCGTGCTCGGCGACAGCGTCACGCAGTCGGCGGTGCGCGCGCTCGTCGCGCGCTTCCAGCAGCAGGCCGGCACGCTCGTCGACGGCCTCTTTCCCGAATACCGCGGCAAGCTGCGCGTCGCGCCGACGAGCCTGCGGCTGATGCAGGTCGAGACGCGCCAGACGTCGTGGCGCAAGGACGACAGCCGGCTGCACGTCGACGCGTTTCCGTCGCGGCCGAACTACGGCGAGCGCATCCTGCGCGTGTTCACGAACGTGAACCCGGCCGGCGTGCCGCGCGTGTGGCGCGTCGGCGAGCCGTTCGAGGACGTCGCGAAGCGCTTCCTGCCGCACATCAAGCCGCAGCTGCCGGGCGCCGCATGGCTGCTGAACCTGCTGCACGTGACGAAATCGCCGCGCAGCGCGTACGACCACCTGATGCTGAACCTGCACGACAGCATGAAGGCCGATCTCGACTACCAGAAGACTTGTCCACAGCAAACGATGCCGTTTCCGCCGGGCAGCGTGTGGATATGTTTCTCCGATCAGACTTCGCACGCTGTGATGTCCGGCCAGTTCATGCTCGAACAGACCTTCTTCCTGCCGGTCGACGCGATGGTGCGCCGCGAATGCGCGCCGCTCGGCATTCTCGAACGCCTGAAGGGCAGGGCGCTGGTTTGAGCGCGCCTCTTCTCCGTTGCAACATGAGGATCGCCGCATGCTGAGGGTGATCTACCGCGCGCTGTGGTGGCTCGTCGCACCGATCGCCGTCATCCGGCTTTATGTGCGCTCGCGCAAGGAGCGCGGCTATCGCGAACACATCGGCGAACGCTTCGGCCACGTGGCCGGCCGCTCGCGCGATGACCGTGCGCCGCTGATCTGGGTGCATGCGGTATCGGTCGGCGAGACGCGCGCGGCGCAGCCGCTGATCGACGCGCTGATGCACGTCCGTCCCGATGCGCGCATCCTGCTCACGCACATGACGCCGAGCGGCCGCGCGACCGGCGAACAGATCTTCGGCGATCGCGTGCTGCGCTGCTACCTGCCGTACGACATGCCTGGCGCGGTGCGACGTTTCCTGCGCGCGTGGCGGCCGACGCTCGGCCTCGTGATGGAAACCGAGGTATGGCCCACACTGATCGACGAGTGCCGGCGTGCTGACGTGCCGCTGGTGCTGACCAATGCGCGCATGTCCGCGCGTTCGTTCCGGCGGGCATCGAAGTTCGGCGCGGCGACGCATGACGTGTTCGGCGGCTTCTCGCGCGTGCTCGCGCAGAGCCCGGCCGATGCGGAGCGGCTGACGTCGCTCGGCGCACGCAACGTGACCGTGCTCGGCAACCTGAAGTTCGACATGACGACACCGCCGGAACTCGCGGCGCGCGGCCATGCGTGGCGCGAGGCGATCGGCACGCGGCCCGTGTGGGTCGCCGCGAGCACGCGCGAGAACGAGGAGGCGCTGGTGCTCGACGCATTCGCGGCGATGCGCACGCCCGGCGCGCTGCTGGTGCTCGTGCCGCGTCATCCGCAACGTTTCGCCGAGGTCGAGGCGCTCGTCGAGCGCAGCGGGCTCAAGTGCGTGCGACGCTCGGTGTGGGCGGCAGACACGGCCGCGCTCGCGTCTGGCCAGCCGGCTGCCGAGCCGCTGCCGGATGACGTGACAGTGCTGCTCGGCGATTCGATGGGCGAGCTCGGTGCGTATTACGCGGCGGCCGACATCGCGTTCATCGGCGGCAGCCTGCTGCCGCTCGGCGGCCAGAACCTGATCGAAGCGTGCGCAGTCGGCGTGCCGGTGCTGATCGGCAAGCACGTGTTCAACTTCACGCAGGCGACCGCCGACGCGGTCGCGGCCGGCGCGGCGCTGCAGGTCGAGGATCCGCTCGATCTCGCGCACGTGCTCGACGCGCTGTTCGACGACAAGGCGCGGCGCATCGCAATGGGCGCGGCCGGCGCGGCGTTTGCATCGCGTCATCGCGGCGCGACCGCACGCACGGTCGACGTGCTCGCGGCACTGTTGCCGCCCGCCGAACGCGGCGTGCGCGCGCTGCAGGACACGCAGGACCCTTCCGACGACTAGGCGAAGGCGGCGCCATGCCGCCACGAGCAGGCGTGGCGGCACCGGATGATGCCGCCGCGTCGCTCAGACCGTCAGCAATCCCTTCTTCTCGATGAACGCGATCACGTCCGCGACGCCTTCGAGCGCCTTCAGGTTCGTCATCACGTAAGGCCGCTCGCCGCGCATCTTCTTCGTGTCGGACGCCATCACGTCGAGGTTCGCGCCGACCAGCGGCGCGAGATCCGTCTTGTTGATCACGAGCAGGTCGGACTTCGTGATGCCGGGGCCGCCCTTGCGCGGAATCTTCTCGCCGCCCGCGACGTCGATCACGTAGATCGTCAGGTCCGACAACTCGGGGCTGAAGGTCGCCGCGAGGTTGTCGCCGCCGGATTCGATGAACACGATGTCGGCGTCGGGGAAGCGCGACAGCATCCGGTCGACGGCCTCGAGGTTGATCGACGCATCCTCGCGGATCGCCGTGTGCGGGCAGCCGCCCGTCTCGACGCCCATGATGCGTTCTTCGGGCAGCGCGCCCGCGACCGTCAGCAGCCGCTGGTCTTCCTTCGTATAGATGTCGTTGGTGATCGCGACGAGGTCGTATTTGTCGCGCATCGCCTTGCACAGCATTTCGAGCAGCGTGGTCTTGCCGGAGCCGACGGGGCCGCCGATGCCGACGCGCAGCGGCGGCAGTTTCTTCGTGCGGCGGGCGGAGGAGGGAGCAGGTGCGTTCATGGCGGGTAGCGTCGGATTCAGGAGCGGAACAACCGCGAGTACTGGGTTTCGTGCCGCGCGGACAGGATGCCGAGCTGCGGCGCGAACGTGTTGACGGCGTCGGGCGGCGTCGCGAGCGCGCGGCGGACGGCCGCGTCGATCGCGCCGCGCAGCGCGACGATGATGCGTTGCCCGGCGAGCTGGCCGAGCGGCACGGCCTTCAGCGCGGCGGACGTCTGGTTCTCGACCCAGCCGAATGCGTACGCGGCGAGCACCGCATCAGCGCTCGCGTCGTGCGCGGCGGCCGCGTACGCGAATGCGGTGGGCAGCGCGATCGGTGTGATCGCCGCGAGCGTCGCGCGGCGCCCGGCATCACCCCATTCGAGCGACGCGCAGAGCTGCGCGAGCGACCAGCCCATCTGTTCGGTCTCGCGGCGCAGTTCCGCCGATTCGCGGCTCGCGATGAACCACGCATTCTCGGCGACGAGCGCCGGCGCGTCGTGCGCGTGCCAGCGCGCGAGCTGGTGCGCGAGGAATGGCAGCTCGCCGTGCGCGAGCACGTCGGTCAGGCCGCTCGCGATCCAGTCGCGCGCGGTATCCGCGTCGTGGATCAGGTTCGCGTCGAGCGCCGCTTCGAGCCCCTGCGAATAGCTGAACGCGCCGATCGGCAGCGCCGGCGATGCAAGGTGCAGCAGCGCGACGAGTTCAGTGGTGGTCATGGCCGTGGCCGTGCGCGCATCCGGGACCTTGCTGATGGTCGTGGTCGTGGTCGTGCGAATGCGAATGCGCGTGGCCGTGATGCTCGCCGAACACCTGCTGCGCGAGCGCGTAATCCTCGGCGAACGTCGCGTCGTGCCCGTGCTTGTGGCCGCCGCCGTACGCGCCGGCTTCCGGCTGGAACGGTGCAAGGGTCTCCTCGACCTGCGTGCCGAGCCGGCGCAGCATGTCTGCGAGCACCGGGTCGGCTTCGAGCTTCAGGTAGCCGTCGCCGATCTCGACCGGCGTGTGACGGTTGCCGAGGTGATACGCGGCGCGCATCAGGGTGAGCGGGTCGGCCGCGCGCACGCGCAGCACGGTCTCCGGCGCCGCGGCGATACGCACGAGCGCGCCGTCGTCGGCGACGAGCACGTCGCCGTCGCGCAGGATCGTGCCGCGCGGCAGCAGGACCGCGACGTCCTCGCCGGTGTCGAGTGTCGCCGCGAGGCGGCTCTTGCAGCGGGCGTCGTAGGCGAGCGTGAGCGTCGGCGCGCGCGCGACGAGCGACGCGGCGAGTTTCACGTTCGGGGCAATGCGTTTGTCGAGGGTGCGCATGAATCGAAAACCGGCAATCAGGTCAGAACAGGAAATAGCGCTGCGCCATCGGCAGCACCGTGGCCGGCTCGCAGGTGAGCAACTGGCCGTCGGCGATCACGTCGTAGGTTTCGGGGTCGACGCTGATCGACGGGCGCCACGCGTTGTGGATCATGTCGGCCTTCGTCACGTTGCGGCAGTTGCGCACCGGCACGATCCGCTTCGCGAGCCCGTAGCGTTCCGCGATGCCCGCATCGGCGGCCATCTGCGACACGAAGGTCAGCGACGTGCGCGCGAGCGCGCCGCCGCGGGTGGCGAACATCTCGCGATAGTGGACCGGCTGCGGCGTCGGAATCGATGCGTTCGGGTCGCCCATCTGCGCCATCGCGATCATCCCGCCCTTCAGGATCATCGACGGCTTGATCCCGAAGAACGCCGGCTCCCACAGCACGAGGTCGGCCCACTTGCCCGGCTCGATCGAGCCGACTTCGTGCGCGATGCCGTGCGTGAGCGCCGGGTTGATTGTGTACTTCGCGACGTAGCGCTTCGCGCGGAAGTTGTCGTTGCGCGTGCTGTCTTCCGGTAACGCGCCGCGCTGCACCTTCATCTTGTGCGCGGTCTGCCAGGTGCGGATGATCACCTCGCCGACGCGGCCCATCGCCTGCGAATCGGACGATAGCATCGACAGCGCGCCGAGATCGTGCAGGATGTCCTCGGCCGCGATCGTCTCGCGGCGGATCCGCGATTCGGCGAACGCGAGGTCCTCGGCGATCGACGGATCGAGGTGATGGCACACCATCAGCATGTCGAGATGCTCGTCGAGCGTGTTGATCGTGTACGGGCGTGTCGGGTTGGTCGACGACGGCAGCACGTTCGACTCGCCGCACACCTTCAGGATGTCGGGCGCATGGCCGCCGCCCGCGCCTTCGGTGTGGTACGTGTGGATCGTGCGGCCCTTGAACGCGGCGACCGTCGATTCGACGAAGCCGCCTTCGTTCAGCGTGTCGGTGTGGATCGCGACCTGCGTATCGGTGTCGTCGGCGACGGACAGGCAGTTGTCGATCGCCGCGGGCGTCGTGCCCCAGTCCTCGTGCAGCTTCAAGCCGATCGCGCCGGCCGCGATCTGCTCGACGAGCGGCTGCGGCAGGCTCGCATTGCCCTTGCCGAGAAAGCCGAGGTTGATCGGCCAGCCGTCGGCGGCCTGCAGCATCCGCTCCATGTGCCACGGGCCCGGCGTGCAGGTCGTCGCGTTGGTGCCGGTGGCCGGCCCCGTGCCGCCGCCGAGCATCGTCGTGACGCCCGAGGCGAGCGCCTCGTCGATCTGCTGCGGGCTGATGAAGTGGATGTGCGTGTCGATGCCGCCGGCCGTCACGATCAGCCCTTCGCCGGCGATCACTTCGGTCGCGGCGCCGATCGCGATCGTCACGCCCGGCTGGATGTCCGGGTTGCCGGCCTTGCCGATCGCGGCGATGCGGCCGTGCTTGATCGCGATGTCGGCCTTCACGATGCCCCAGTGATCGAGGATCACCGCGTTCGTGATGATCGTGTCGGGCACGTCGGCGGCCACGCGCTGCGACTGGCCCATCCCGTCGCGGATCACTTTCCCGCCGCCGAATTTCACTTCCTCGCCGTAGGTCGTGAAATCGCGTTCGATCTCGATCAGCAATTCGGTATCGGCGAGCCGGACGCGGTCGCCCGTCGTCGGCCCGAACATTTCCGCGTACGCGCGGCGGCTCAAGCGTAGTGTCATGGTGCTGTTCCTGAAGAGCGGGGCGCGGCTTACAGCGGCCCCATCACCTTGCCCTGAAAACCGTAGACGGCGCGATCGCCCGCGAGCGCCACCAGCTCGACGGTGCGCGTCTGGCCCGGCTCGAAGCGCACCGCGGTGCCGGCCGCGATGTTCAGGCGAAAGCCGCGCGCGGCCGCGCGATCGAACGACAATGCGTCGTTGACTTCGAAGAAGTGGTAGTGCGAGCCGACCTGCACCGGGCGGTCGCCGGTGTTCGCGACGACGAGCGTCAGCGTCGCGCGGCCCGCGTTCAGTTCGTGTTCGCCGTCGTCGGTGAGGATTTCGCCGGGGATCATGCGGGGCCTCACGGAATCGGGTGATGGACGGTCACGAGCTTCGTGCCGTCGGGGAAGGTCGCCTCGACCTGGATGTCCGGAATCATCTCCGGCACGCCGTCCATCACGTCGTCGCGCGTGAGCAGCGTCGTGCCGTAGTGCATCACCTCGGCGACCGTCTTGCCGTCGCGCGCGGCTTCCATCAGCGCGGCGGTGATGAAGGCGACCGCCTCCGGATAGTTGAGCTTCAGGCCGCGTGCGCGACGGCGCTCGGCCAGCAGCGCCGCCGTGAAGATCAGCAGCTTGTCCTTCTCGCGGGGAGTCAGTTTCATGAAGGCAAACGTTCAGGAAAACGTAATTTTTATCGGTGCGCGCGCAATGGGGCGAACGCGCGGTTCATCGTAGCACCGCGCTGTTTTGCGTGCGTCGTGTATCGGTTATGTAAGGAGCAAGGCGCGTGCCATGTGCATCAGACGCAGTGCGATGCGCGCTCGTGGTGCGCGATGCATGCGCAGCGTGCAGCACCGACTGCGGCGCTGCGCCGAAACGGTGCGTGGTGTGCCGTGCTCAGGTTTGCCAGAGGCGCAGCGGCCGTGCGTCGACGCCGTGCACGATCGGCCGTAGGTGCAGCCAGCAGTCGGTGAAGTGCCGTTGCAGCGCTTCCATCGACGTCGACAGCGCGCGAACCAGTACGACGCCCGGCGTCACGCAGGTCGCGCCGGCGCGCAGCGTGGCATCGAACGGCATCCGCGCGGCGAGCGACTCGGCGAGCGCCGCGTCGCACGCGGCGCCGGCGGCCCACAGCGTGCCGTACGCCGGAAAGCCGGCCAGACCCTGCAGCGCGCCGCGCAGCGGGTCGTGCGCATCGAGCAGCGCGCGTTCGGTCCACAGCGGCGGGCCGTCGGCAGCGACGAGCGCCGACGTCGACGCGATGCGGCCCGCCGACCAGGTTTCGCCGGCCGCTTGCCGGCCGAGCTGCGTCGCGTCCCAGCCGATCGCGCTGGCGCCCGCGCCGAGCTTGACCGTGAAATCGAGCGAAGCATGCGCCGCGTCGAAGAACAGGTTGTTCTGCGGCAGCCAGTCGAGTTTCGCGTGTTCGCCGACCGTGATGCCGATGCGCTGCGTCGCGTCCAGTCCGTTCGACTTGTACCACTTGGTCGCGCCGGGTGTCGTCAGCACCGCGTGCGTGCCGTCGCCGAGCGCGATGTCGATGTCGAGCCGGTCGCCGCCCGCGACGCCGCCGGGCGGGTGGACGATCACCGCGTGGCAGATCGCGTCGCCTTCCGGATACAGCGGCCGCTGCACGCGCAACGGGCCGTCGTGCAGCCGGTGCGCGAGCGTCGTGCGCGCGCCGTGCCGCTCGAAGCCGAGTTCGAGGCGGCCGCGCCACGACTTGGCGACGGCGGGGCGGGACAGCGGGGCATGGGAATCGGGGGCGGACATCGGCGGGAAGCAGGGGACGGGCGCGGGGAACGAGGATGCTACCGCAACAATATACGCTTCGGTACCCGCGTTGCAGCGCTTGGCAACGCCGGTCCCGCGCCGTGCCGCTTCGCCGGCGCGCGCCCGACATGTGCCGTTCGACGAGGCGCCGAATCGATGGCCGGGGGCGACGCCGCGCCGAGCCACCTTCCCGGCTACACCGCGATCAGCTCACGCACGCCGTTCGCTTCCATCTCGTGCGCGTCGCCGCCCGCTACGATCTCGCCGCGGCTCATCACCCAGTAGCGGTCGGCGATCGATTGGGCGAATTCGTAATACTGTTCGACGAGCAGCACGGTCATCTTCGATTCGTCGACGAGCTGGCGCAGCGTGCGGCCGATGTCCTGGATGATCGACGGCTGGATACCTTCGGTCGGCTCGTCGAGGATCAGCAGCTGCGGCTCGCTCATCAGCGCGCGGCCGATCGCGAGCTGCTGCTGCTGGCCGCCCGACAGGTCGCCGCCGCGTCGCGCGCGCATGTCCTTCAGCACCGGGAACAGGTCGTAGATGCGGTCGGGCACTTTCGACGGCGCCTTGCGGCTCGCCGCGCCGACGAGCAGGTTTTCCTCGACCGTGAGCCGCGGAAAGATATCGCGGCCCTGCGGCACGTAGGCGAGCCCGGCCGCGACGCGCGCATACGGCGGCATCGCGCCGAGCGCCGTGCCGCGCCACGACACGCTGCCGCTCTTCGCGGCGACGACGCCCATCAGGCAGCGCAGCAGCGTGCTCTTGCCGACGCCGTTGCGGCCGAGCAGCACGGTGAGCTTGCCGTCCTCGGCGGCGAGGTTCACGTTGCGCAGGATATGGCTGCCGCCGTAGTACTGGTTCAGTGCATCGATCTTCAGCATCGCATCATCGTCCAAGGTAAGACTCGATCACCGCGTCGTCGCGCTTGACCTGGTCGAGCGTGCCTTGCGCGAGCACCGCGCCTTCGGCCATCACCGTCACGCGGCCCGTGTCGCCCGCGAGTGCCGCGACGAATTCCATGTCGTGCTCGACGACCATCATCGAGCAGGTGCCGCGCAGCGTGTTCAGCAGTTCGGCGAGTTCCATCGTCTCGTGGTCGGTCATCCCGGCCGCCGGCTCGTCGAGCAGCAGCAGCGCGGGGCGCTGCATCAGCAGCATGCCGATCTCGAGCCGCTGCTTCTGCCCGTGCGACAGCTCGCCGGCCGCGCGAAAGGCCTGGCTTTCGAGGCCGATCAGCGCGAGCGTCTCCTCGATCTTCGTCTGCGCAGTGCGATCAAGCTTTGCACGCAGCGACGCGAGCCAGCCCTTGTCGGTCTGCATCGCGAGCTCGAGGTTCTCCCACACCGGATGTTGTTCGAACACGGTCGGCTTCTGGAACTTGCGGCCGATGCCCGCGCGTGCGATCTCGGGCTCGTTCATCCGCGCGAGGTCGATCGTCTGGCCGAGAAACACCTTGCCCGCGTCGGGACGTGTCTTGCCGGTGATCACGTCCATCATCGTCGTCTTGCCCGCACCGTTCGGGCCGATCACGCAGCGCAGCTCGCCCGCGTCGATCGCAAGCGACAGCTTCTTCAGCGCGCGGAAGCCGTCGAAGCTCACCTCGATATCCTCGAGGTAGAGGATCGTGCCGTGCGACGTGTCGATGCCGGGCGGCACCACGCGCCCCATCGACGCGGTGCCGCTGACAGCAAGCAGCTCGTCTTCGGGCGGCGGCGGCGTGAACTGATAGAGGGCCGTTCCGTTCATGCGCGTTTCCCCTTCGCGAGCACGGTTTCGACGAGGCCCATGATCCCGCGCGGCAGCAAGAGCGGCACGAGCACGAAGATCAGGCCGAGGAAGAACAGCCAGTATTCGGCGAAGTACGCGGTAAACAGGCTCTTCGCGCCGTTCACCGCGAACGCGCCGACGATCGGCCCGATCAGCGTGCCGCGCCCGCCCACCGCGACCCAGATCGCCATCTCGATCGAGTTGCCGGGCGACATCTCGCCGGGGTTGATGATGCCGACCTGCGGCACGTACAGCGCGCCCGCGATGCCGCACAGCACGGCCGACACGGTCCACACGAACAGCTTGTACGCGAGCGGGCTGTAGCCGAGGAACATCAGCCGCGTCTCGCCGTCGCGCACCGCGGTGACGACGCGCCCGAGCTTGCTCGTGACGATCGCGCGCGCGGCGATGAACGCGAGCACGAGCGTCGCGAACGTCAGCAGCAACAGCACCGTGCGCGTGCCGGGCGACGTGATCGCGAAGCCGGCGATGCGCTTGAAATCGGTGAAGCCGTTGTTGCCGCCGAAGCCCGTCTCGTTGCGATAGAACAGCAGCATCGCGGCGAACGTCATGGCCTGCGTGATGATCGACAGGTACACGCCCTTCACGCGCGAGCGGAACGTGAAGAAGCCGAACACCCACGCGAGCACGGCCGGCACGAGCACGACGAGCGCGAGCGCCCACGCGAGATGCTGCGTGCCGCTCCAGTACCACGGCAACTGGTGCCAGTCGAGGAACACCATGAAGTCGGGCAGGTCGCTGCCGTACTTGCCGTCGCGGCCGATCTCGCGCATCAGGTACATGCCGATCGCATAGCCGCCGAGCGCGAAGAACAGCCCGTGGCCGAGGCTCAGGATCCCGCAGTAGCCCCACACGAGATCGAGCGCGAGCGCGGCGATCGCGTAGCACATCAGCTTGCCGGTGAGCGTCATCGCGTACGCGGACAGATGGAACGCGCTCGACTCGGGCGCGACGAGCGCGGCGAGCGGCACGCCGATGCCGATCGCGAGGCACAGCGCGATCAGCGCGAGCCACGCGCGCCGCGACAGCAGCGCGGGGCGGGGCGGCAGGCCGAGCGCGAAGCGCTCTTCCGCGCGGGCGGCGGCAGCGGGCTTCGGCGCATCGGCGGCCGGGTTCGACAGGGAATGGGTGAATGAAGTCACGTCAAGCCTCCGCACTGCGGCCCTTCGGGGCGAACATGCCCTGCGGACGTTTCTGGATGAACAGCACGATCATCACGAGCACCGCGATCTTCGCGAGCACGGCGCCCCAGAACGGCTCGATCGCCTTGCTCGCGAGGCCGAGCCCGAAGCCGCCGAGCACGGTGCCGGCGATCTGCCCGACCCCGCCGAGCACGACGGCCATGAACGAATCGATGATGTAGTTCTGGCCGAGGTCGGGGCCCACGTTGCCGATCTGCGACAGCGCGCAACCGCCGAGGCCCGCGATGCCCGCGCCGAACGCGAATGCATACGCGTCGACGCGCGCGGTTTTCACGCCGACGCACGCGGCCATCCGGCGGTTCTGCGTGACCGCGTGCACGAACAGGCCGAGCCGCGTCTTCGTCAGCACGGCCCATGCGACGAATACGACTGCGAGCGCGAAGGCGAGGATCGCGAGCCGGTTGTACGGCAGGATCAGGTTCTGCATCACGGTCACGCCGCCGCTCATCCACGACGGGTTCACGACCTGCACGTTCTGCGCGCCGAACAGCATCCGCGTTGCCTGGATCAGGATCAGGCTCACGCCGAAGGTGGCGAGCAGCGTCTCGAGCGGGCGGCCGTACAGGTGTCGCAGCACGAGCCGTTCGAGCACGATGCCGACGAGCGCGGCCGTCACGAACGACACCGGCACCGCGACGAGCGGATACCAGTCGAACGCGCTGGGCGCGTAGCGCTGGATCAGCGTCTGCACGACATAGGTTGCGTACGCACCGATCATCAGGAATTCGCCGTGCGCCATGTTGATCACGCCGATCAGCCCGTACGTGATCGCGAGGCCGAGCGCGGCGAGCAGCAGCACGCTGCCGAGCGACAGGCCCGCGAACAGCGTGCCGACGATCTCGCCGCGGCGCTGCAACGCGTGCAGCGTGTCGAGACCCTGCTGCGCAGCGTCGCGCACGCGCGCGTCGGGCTCCGCGTAGCTGCCGTCGGCGTTCTTCGCGACGAGCGGGCGCAACTGCTCGATCATGTCGAGGTCCTGGCGCGCGGCCACCACCTGCACGGCTTCGAGGCGCTTCGCCGGATCGGCATCGTGCAGCGCGGCAATCGCCCACAACGCATCGAGGCGGCGCTTCAGCGCGGGATCGGTTTCCTTCGCACGCGCGCGGTCGATCATCGGCTTGAGTGCCGGGTCGGGCGATTTCAGCAACGCATCGATCGCGTCACGGCGTGCGGCGACGTCGGGCGACGCGAGCGCGAGCCCCGACAGCGCGCCCGCGATCTTCGTGCGCAACAGGTTGTTCAGCATCACGGGCTGCGCGTCGCCGGCCGGCGTCGCGGCCTGCGTGAGCGCATCGTGCGCGGTGTCGCCGGTCTGGATCAGCAGGCGGCCGTCGCCGGTGGCGAGCGCGTCGCCGGTCGACAGCGCGTTGAGCAGCGCGACGGCGCGCGGATCGGAGTCGGCGGCGAGCCGTTCGATCGCGGCCGTCTTCGCGTCGAAGTCGTCGCCGGCGAGCGCGGCGGTATCGGTGGCCGTCAGCGCGAACGCGGCGCGCGGCAACCCGCCCGCGAGGGCAGCGCACGCGACGATCGCGGCGGCGGCTCGGCGAAAGCGTGTAGGCATCGGGAAATCCTGTCGGGCGTGGGGAAGCGGATGCGGGCGGCGACGCGCGGGCGCGTGCGGTTCATCACGGCAAGCGCGGCCGGCGCATCGGGTTCGGCGTCGGCGTGCGAGCGGCACGTCGCGTGTGAAGCGCGACGTGCCGCCCTGCATCAGGCGAGCGCCGCGCGCTGCCGGCGCAGGAACGCCGGGATCGACGTGACGATGTCCGGCTTGCCCTGGTTGCCCGCGATGAACGGGCTCCACGGTTGCGCGCGTACCGCGGTCTTGGTCTTCCACACCACGTTGAACTGCCCGTCGCCGCGAATTTCGCCGATCATCACCGGCTTGTGCAGGTGATGGTTGCCGTCCATCGCGAGCGTGAAGCCCGACGGTGCGGCCACCGTCTGGCCGATCATCGCGACGCGCACCTTGTCGACGTCGGTGCTCTTCGCCTTCTCGACGGCCTGCTTCCACATGTGGATGCCGACGTAGGTCGCTTCCATCGGGTCGTTGGTCACACGCTTCGCGCCGCCCGGCAGGTTGTTCGCCTTCACCCACGCGGCGAACTGGTCCTTGAACTTCGTGTTGGTCGGATTCTTCACCGACATGAAGTAGTTCCACGCGGCGAGGTGGCCGACGAGCGGCTTCGTGTCGATCCCGCGCAGCTCTTCCTCGCCGACCGAGAACGCGACGACCGGCACGTCGGTCGCCTTGATCCCCTGGTTGCCGAGCTCCTTGTAGAACGGTACGTTCGAGTCGCCGTTGATCGTCGAGATCACGGTCGTCTTGCCGCCTTGCGAGAAGTTCTTGATGTTCGCGACGATGGTCTGATAGTCGCTATGGCCGAACGGCGTGTAGACCTCCTGAATATCGGCGTCCTTCACGCCCTTCGATTTCAGGAACGCGCGCAGGATCTTGTTGGTCGTGCGCGGATACACGTAGTCGGTGCCGAGCAGGAAGAAGCGCTTCGCGCCGCCGCCTTCCGCGCCCATCAGGTACTCGACGGCCGGGATCGCCTGCTGGTTCGGCGCGGCGCCCGTATAGAACACGTTGCGCGACATTTCCTCGCCTTCGTACTGCACCGGGTAGTAGAGGAGGCCGTTCAGTTCCTCGAACACCGGCAGCACCGACTTGCGCGACACCGACGTCCAGCAGCCGAACACGCACGCGACCTTGTCCTGCGTGAGCAGCTGGCGCGCCTTCTCCGCGAACAGCGGCCAGTTCGACGCGGGATCGACCACCACGGGCTCGAGCTTGCGGCCCATCACGCCGCCGCTCTTGTTGATGTCGGCGATCGTCATCAATGCGGTGTCCTTCAGCGACGTCTCCGAGATCGCCATCGTGCCCGACAGCGAGTGCAGGATGCCGACCTTGATCGGGCCGGTGCCCGCGTCAGCCGCGTGTACGAACGGGCTCTTGCCCGCGAGCGCGAGTGCGCCGGCCATCGAACCGAACTTCAACAGACTGCGACGTTTCATCGGGATCCCCTTGTCGTGTTGGATATGCGTGCGCCTTGAAGGCGTCGGCCAACGAGTAACGCAAGGCATGTGCCAGTCGTGCGGATGCACGTCCGGCGTGCCTGCGCGGGACGGTGCGGGGCGTCGGGACGGTGCGCATGACGCGTCGTGCAGCATGCGCGGTCCGTCGCGGTGCAGGTTCACGGGCGCAAATGGTGCACGGTCGGGGCTCCCCGTTCCGGTGCCTGCACCTGCACGCGGTGCGGGAATCGTCGTGCACCATGACTTCGCACCACGCGGGCAGGGTGCGGGCGCGGCGCAGCGTCGTTGAGATGATTAACCGGAGCGGAAAAGAGAAACGGGCACGCGATGCGTGCCCGTTCGGGGGATCAGTACGACCGTCGGCAGGGTGCCGATCGGCGAGGCGGCGCGTGATGCGCCGCGGGCAGGATCAGTAACGCGGTACGGACGGATCGATGTCGCGCGACCACGCGTCGATCCCGCCTTGCAGGTTGTACAGCTTCGTGAAGCCGCGCGATTCGAGGAACATCGCGACCTGCGCGCTGCGCATCCCGTGATGGCACACGCAGACGATTTCCGCTTCGTCGTCGAGCTCTTCGCTGCGCGCGGGAATCTGCTGCATCGGGATCGACACGCTGCCGGCGATATGCGCGGTCGCGATTTCCCACGGTTCGCGCACGTCGAGCACGACCGGCGCGGGGCGCGCCTTGTCGCCGAGCCATTCCGCGAGCATCGCGGCCGTCAGGATCTGCATGGTGGCTCCGCCGCTCAGAACTTGAAGCGCGACGGCTCGATCGCGTTGACGAGGTGGTCGATGTACGTTTCGAACACGTCGGCGACGCGGTACTGCTTGTCGTCGATGCGCGTGATGATCTGCGCCTTCATCACCGGACGGCCGCCGACGAATGCCGCGAGGCGGCCGCCGACCTTCAGCTGTTCGAGCATTTCCTGCGGCACGACGGGCAGGCCGCCCGCGACGCAGATCACGTCATACGGCGCCTTGCCGGCCCAGCCGCGCGAACCGTCGCCGAGCACGACTTCCGCGTTGGTCACGCCGTCGTTGCGCAGGTTGTCTTCCGCGAACTTCGCGTTGGTCGGGTCGATCTCTACGGCCGTCACGTGCTGCGCGCGGTGCGCGAACAGTGCGGCGAGATAGCCCGAGCCGGCGCCGATCACGAGCACGTTCTCGTGCTTCTTGACCGTCAGCTCCTGCAGCACGCGCGCTTCGACGCGCGGGAACAGCATCTTGCTGTTGCCGCCGGGCAGCGGCAGTTCGAGGTCGGCGAACGCGAGATCGCGGTATTCGGCCGGAACGTAGTTTTCACGCTTGACGATCGACAGCAGGCCCAGGACGTCGAGATCCAGCACGTCCCACGGCCGGATCTGTTGTTCGATCATGTTGAAACGCGCGTTTTCGATATTCATGGTGTGGTCACGCAGCCTCGTCGGCCATCAGCGGGGATAGAGAAACTTCGTGATTGTACCAAACGGGGCGGCCGCGAAGCCTTCAGGCGGCCTGCAACAGACCTTTACCCCTTGCTCTTCTTGATCTGCGCCTCGAACGCGAGGTCGAGCTTGCTCGCCTTGCGCGGTTTTTTGGGGCCGAATTCGTCGACGAACTTGACGAACTCGTCGAGCGGCAGCGGCTCGCAGCGCTTCTCGGCGGTGCCGCCGGAGCGGTCGACGAGATAGAACAGGCCGCCCGCCATCGCGACGGCCGCGAATTGCGGGTTGCCGGAGCGGGTCTTCAGGCGTTCGACCGCGTGGGTCGCTTTGGTGGTGCGCATCGTGCGGAATCTGGCGGGGCGTAAGCCCCACACTGTATCAAACCGGCCGGCCGCGTGCGGCCGGCCGGGCCCGTCGGGCTCAGACCGTGCGCGAGTAGCGCTGCTGCGGCGTCTGGCCGAGATACGCGTCGAATGCCATCGCGATGTTGCGCACGACCATCCGGCCGGCCGGATGGATCGTCAGGCGGTCGGCCGCGATCGTCAGCAGCCCGTCGCGCTCGAACGGGCGCAGCGCGTCGAGTTCGCGCGCGAAATGATCGGCGAAGCGGATGCCGTGCGCGGCCTCGACGTGCGAGAACGGCAGGTCGAGGTTGCACATCAGCTGCGTGATCACGTCGCGGCGCAGCCGGTCGTCGGGCGTGAGCCGCACGCCGCGCGCGATCGGCAGCCGGCCCGCGTCGAGCGCGGCGCCATAGGCGGGCAGGTCCTTCGCGTTCTGCGCGTAGACGTCGCCGACCTTGCCGATCGACGACACGCCGAACCCGACGAGATCGGTATCCGCGCGCGTGCTGTAGCCCTGGAAATTGCGCTGCAGCGTGCCGTTCTTCTGCGCCCGCACGAGCTCGTCGGACGGCCGCGCGAAGTGGTCCATCCCGATGTACACGTAGCCGGCCGACGTCAGCATGTCGATCGCGAGGCCGAGCAGCGCGATGCGCGTTTCCGGCGGCGGCAGCGTCGCGTCGTCGATCTGCCGCTGCATCTTGAACAGGTGCGGCATGTGCGCGTAGCCGAACACCGACAGCCGGTCGGGTGCGAGTTCGATGATCGTTTCCAGCGTGCGCGCGAACACGGGCACGGTCTGGTGCGGCAGCCCGTAGATCAGGTCGACGCTCACCGAGTGAAAGCCCGTCGTGCGCGCGGCGGAGAGCAGGTCGGCCGTCATCGCCAGCGGCTGGATGCGGTTGATCGCCTGCTGCACGACCGGATCGAAATCCTGCACGCCGAGGCTCAGCCGGTTGAAGCCGATGTTGCGCAGGTGGACGAGCGTCGCGGGCGTGACCGTGCGCGGGTCGATCTCGATCGAGAATTCGGCGTCGGCATCCGGCGCGAGCATGAAGTGCTCGCGGGTGGCCGCCATCAGCTCGGCTGTTTCGTCGCCGGACAGGAAGGTGGGCGTGCCGCCGCCCCAATGCAACTGCGTGACCGGGCGCGCGGGATCGAACAATGCGGCCTGCAGCGCCATCTCGCGCTTGAGCTGGTCGAGATACGGGCGCGCGCGGCGGCGGTTGTTGGTCGCGATCTTGTTGCAGCCGCAGTAGAAGCACGCGGTGTTGCAGAACGGGATGTGGAAGTACAGCGACAGTTCGCTCGACGACGCGCCGGGGTCGCTTGCCGCGCGCGCATAGTCGGCCGGGTCGAAATCGTCGCGGAACTGCAGCGCGGTGGGGTACGACGTATAGCGCGGCCCGTTCGCGCCGTATTTCGCGAGCAAATCGGGACGGAACAATGTGTCGGCAGAACCGGAACGCATGATGGTCTCGCGCTTTTTTAGATGCTTTCGAGTATATAAACGCGCGATTCGGCTGCATTGTGTAATAACGTCGCAGCCGGCGATGGCACAATGCGGGGTGGGGCTGCCGGCACCGCGTCCGGTTGCCGCACCGTTTTTTGTTGTTCGTTCGAGAGAGCCGAGTGTCCGTCGAGTTGCCTGTCCGCCCGGCGTCAGCCGTCCCGCCGCCGCATGCGTGCCGCGAGGGCTGCGGCGCGTGCTGCATCGCGCCGTCGATTTCCAGCCCGATTCCGGGCATGCCCGACGGCAAGCCGGCCGGCGTGCGCTGCGTGCAGCTCGGCGACGACCTGCGCTGCCGGATCTTCGGCCGCCCCGAGCGGCCCGCGTGCTGTTCCGGGCTGCAGCCGGCCGCGGACATGTGCGGCGCGTCGCGCGACGACGCGCTCGCGTGGCTCACGCGTCTCGAGGCCGCGACGCGGCCGTCGCAACCAGGAGAGTGTTCAGCATGACCGCATCTTGCGCGCCCGGCCGGCGCCGTTTTCTCGCCGCAACCGTCGGCGCCATCGGCGTGACGCTCTCGCTTGCCGCGTGCGCGTCGACGTTCCCGTTCATCCCCGATCACTACACGTTCTCGCGCGGTGACGTGCAGAAAGCCGTCGCGCGCAAGTTCCCGTACCAGAAGACGGTCGCGCAGGTCGTCGACGTATCGCTCGCAAACCCGGCCGTCAACCTGCTGCCCGACCAGAACCGCGTGGCCGTGCAGCTCGACGCGCACTTCGTGAGCCCGTTCCTGCGCGCGCCCGTCAGCGGCAAGTTCACCGTGTCGGGCCAGCTGGCTTACGACGCGCCGAGCCGCTCGGTCGTGCTGAGGTCGCCGGCCGTCGACAGCCTCGCGCTCGACGGCGATGCGCAGATGTACGCGCAGCAGGTCGGCGCGGCCGCCGGCCTGCTCGCGACGCAATTGCTGACCAACTATCCGATCTACACGTTCAAGCCCGAACAACTGCAATTTGCCGGGGTGAACTACGAACCCGGTACAATTACGATTCTTACAAACGGCATACGCGTGGCAATCGTCGAAAAATGACGACGCACCGCGCTCGGCCGGAGGGGGGCCGCGCGTGGAAGAGTGGCCCATTCATTCGACCATTTCGGAGTTGGGCCACGGATGGACTGGATCCTGATCTGCAAGGCTTTGATCCTCGGCGTCGTCGAGGGGCTGACGGAATTCCTGCCGGTGTCGAGCACCGGTCACCTGATCGTCGCGGGCAGCTTCCTGAATTTCAACGATTCGCACGCGAAGACATTCGACGTCGTGATCCAGTTCGGCGCGATTCTCGCGGTGTGCTGGGAATACCGGCAGCGGATCGCGTCCATCGTGTCCGGGCTCCCGAGCCGGCCCGACGCGCGGCGCTTCACGCTGAACGTCGTGATCGCGACGATTCCCGCGATCGCGCTCGGCCTCCTGTTCGAGAAGAAGATCAAGGCCGTGCTGTTCTCGCCGGTCCCCGTCGCGTTCGCGCTCGTCGTGGGCGGCGCGATCATCCTGTGGGCCGAGGCACGGCAGCGCGAACGCAGCGAGCCGCCGCGCGTGGTGTCGGTCGATGCGCTGACGCCGCTCGATGCGCTGAAGGTCGGCATCGCGCAGTGTTTTGCGCTGATTCCCGGCATGTCGCGCTCGGGCTCGACGATCATCGGCGGGATGCTGTTCGGCCTCGACCGGCGGGTCGCCACCGAATTCTCGTTCTTCCTCGCGATCCCGATCATCTTCGGCGCGACGCTCTATGAAACCGTCAAGGACTGGCAGGCGTTCACCGTCGATTCGCTCGGCCTGTTCGCGCTCGGGCTCGTCGCGGCATTCGTCAGCGCGTTCGTGTGCGTTCGCTGGCTGCTGCGCTACGTCGCGACGCACGATTTCACGGTGTTCGCGTGGTACCGGATCGCGTTCGGGCTGTTCGTGCTGCTGGTCGGGTACAGCGGCTGGCTGAACTGGGCGTGACGCGAACACGAAGGCCGGCGCACCTCGCATGAAAAAAGCCCGATCGGCATAGGCCGGTCGGGCTTTTTCTTGTCCGGAGCGGGGCGGCGTGCGCCGCCTCGGCGGGCGGGCTCAGCCTGCGCGCTTGCGGAACACCAGGTCCCACACGCCGTGGCCGAGCCGCAGCCCGCGCCGTTCGAACTTCGTCACCGGGCGGTAGTCGGGGCGCGGCGCGTAGTCGGCGGCCGTGTTTTCGAGCGTCGGCTCCGCGCCGAGCACGTCGAGCATCTGTTCCGCGTAGTTCTGCCAGTCGGTCGCGCAGTGAATGTACGCACCGGGCTTCAGGCGCGACGCGAGATGCGCGACGAGCGGCGGCTGGATCAGCCGGCGCTTGTGGTGGCGCGCCTTGTGCCACGGGTCGGGGAAGAAGATGTGGACGCCGTCGAGGCTTTCCGGCGCGAGCATGTGCTCGAGCACTTCGACCGCGTCGTGCTGGATGATGCGGATGTTCGCCAGACCCTGTTCGCCGATCAGCTTCAGCAGCGCGCCGACGCCCGGCTCGTGCACCTCGACGCCGAGGAAGTCGTCGCCGGGGCGGTTCGCGGCGATTTCCGCGGTCGATGCGCCCATGCCGAAGCCGATCTCGAGGATGCGCGGTGCGCTGCGGCCGAACACGGCATTCCAGTCGGGCACTTCCGGCGCATACGGCACCACGAAGCGCGGGCCGAGTTCGTCCATCGCGCGGCGCTGGCCGGTCGACACGCGGCCGGCGCGCGTCACGAAGCTGCGGATGCGGCGGTGGTGCAGCGGATTGACTGCGTCGGCGCCTTCGGCGGCTTCATCGGGAATGGCGTCGTCGTGCGGCGGCAGGCCGGCTTCGTTCGGATCGTCGTGCATCATCGGTGACAGAGAAAGGCTCGGTTGCGGGCGAGGGCCCGTTGCGCGCAGCAGTGCGCCGGGTGAACCGGCACATGGTACAAAAAAGCCGCCTTCGACGAGGCGGCTCATGCGCAGGCTGCGATGCAGCCGGAAAGTGGAGCGGGCGATGGGAATCGAACCCACGTCATCAGCTTGGGAAGCTGAGGTAATGGCCATTATACGACGCCCGCAGAACGCGCAATTCTACAGGGGTTCGGGTGGGGATGGCAAGGGGGAGGTTTGGGGCTGTGGCATCGAAACTGGCATGGCTCGATGCTGGAGCGGTGGCATCGCCCGTACGACGTCCGGTGGTCCACATTGAAGGGGCCAGCTTCAGGATTCGGCGTATGATCGTACGACCTATAGCCATGAGTGGCGGGCGATGATGTTAACTAGCGTCCCAATCCAAATATCGACATACGCGCAATCCGAAATTGATCGATTTCGTGCCCTAGCTGAGCATTGGACGAGTGCCGCGCAGCACGTCATTGTGTCGTACTTGACTATCGAGGATGCAGGCACAAAGCGGCTTCATTGGGCGATAGTTCGATACGTCTACGAGACGGTTCGGCCGACGTTGCTCGAGCCTTCCGTTGTGGAACTGGACGAGGTTACTGTAGGGCGATTGTCAATCGATTTGTCGAGTACAAATTTCGACCTTGATCGAATCCTTCGTGCGGGGGAGATCGAGATCGGCGGCCAGTTCTACGTGCTTCCACAGGCTGACGGGAATTCGTTGAGCGCGACTTTTTTTGCGGACAATCACCCTCAAGTTCAACCAAGTCAGGCAAGGTCGCCCGCGCTGATGTTGTCAACCGGCCGATCGCCAACTTTGGATCAGCGATTGCTTGGAGACTTTGAACATCGGGTGCGATCTCTCGACACTCCGTACGACGGCATGGCCGACTTGTTGAATGAGCATCTGCTACCTATCACTGTTGTGCAACGTACGGATGCGGCCATAGAAATACTGCTCGAGAGACCGGCCGAGACCGTCCTGGGAGATTCGTTGATCAGCGACAGCAAGCTATCGGCCAAGATCGTGGCTAGCCCCCGTATTGATCCATCCTTGCTCAAGATCGGCGTAAAGTTCGCTCCAGAAACACAGAGAGCTATGCGGTTGTCGATAGACGGGGCTAAGCTCCGTTGGACCGCCCAGGATGATGGCCTGATTTTCGCTCGCGTCGAGCAAGACATTGGTGATGCTGCGGTATGCCAAGTCTTTCTAAGCTACGCAGGGCATCATGTTTCACGTTGGTGGATCGGTGACCCGACTCGGTTGCCAAGTCAGCGTTCGGCATTTCTTGCGCAATTCGACAAGGATCTTACGAAGCTTCGTGAAGAACTGCTGTCGCGCGAATCTCGTGGTCACTCGTTCGAGCGGGTTTTGGCACTCGTCTTGGAAGAGCTCGGATTCGACTGTATGTATCTTGGCGAGGTATCTCACTTGCAGGAAGCGCCCGATATTTACTGTGAGACTCCGACTCGAAGAGTCGCAGTGATCGAGTGCGCGGCTGCCGTCACTAACTCATCCGAGAAGCTTTCGAAGCTACATCAGCGTGTGCTACGTATAAAGAACGGCTTTGCCACACAGCGACTCGGAAACGTTCAGGTAAACGGGGTTCTCATCACAAAGCACGGAGACGCGGAGATCGAGCCGTTTATCGAAGAAACAGAGCGGTTCGGATTGTGCATCGTTGGTCTTTCTGCGTTGACTCGTCTTGCGGACGGATTGCGATTCAAAGTTCAGCCCGATGCGCTGTACGATGAGCTTTTCACGCCTGTCCAGCGACCTTCGGATCTGTTTGCTCAAGTTGGTTCAGCTTCATAGGATATGTCACAGTTTTTCTAGTAATCGCTCCTGTATCGCTGCGTAGCTTCCGGCGGGATCTTAGGTTGTGAGCCGTTCGAATTCGGTATCGGGTAAACGAGGCGGAGAGGTTGCAAAGGAATGTGCAATACTGGGTGGGCAGTATTAAATTCCAAATGATCAATGCTCGGGGGTTGGCATGAAAAGTAAAGTCACGGGACCGAAAGCTGCACACAGTGCGTCTCAAGTTCTCTCGAACGGCTCCACTGGTAAAAATTCTAAAACTGCTGCGGGTAGTGCTCTCTCGCAGGTGGCCGCCCCAAAGAAAGTCACATCATCAAGCGCCGCATCCAGTGCTTCGCAAGTACTTCGTGATGGTCGAACGAGCGCGGCTTCAAAGAGTGCGGCCGGTTCGGCGCTTTCGCAGCGGCAAACGACTAGAAAGAAATGAGCGGTGTGGAGGCGAGCATGCTCACGCCGGTGAAATATTGGCGCGTGCCTTGTAGCCTCGACGCTGGGAATTCACGTCCAGCGACGGAATTCGTATTGCCGGAGGCACTGGCGAACCAGTCATCACCTCCTCGAATTGGCCACGGAATTACGATTGCCGCCTACGACGAAGCAGAGCAGATGGGACTGTTCAGATGGCTTGGCGTCGTGACCGGAGGGTGCGGTGGAATACGAACGGTCGAGTGGAGACCTTCCAATGCCGCGATTTGGGTAGACACCGGATTCGGTCGCAAAAAATGGAAGGAGGGGGGCTTTGGCTTCGCTTCGACGAAAATTGCTGGTTATGGACTGCACGAACTTTGGAGCGAAGCGTTTGGCGGTATGGATCTTCGTGACCATGCGCCGGTTGTCACCAGACCTGCCGGTCCGAGAAAGGCGATAGGGTGCAGTGAAATCCCCTCGGAGCAACTGATTCCGATCGAGGTCATCGGGGAGCCAACAGCAGGTCCAAGAGCAGGGGTCGTCTACGTCCTCAAGTCAGCCTATGGCTATAAGGTAGGTCGGACTCGAAATGTGCCCGCACGGATGAGGGCTTTCGGTGTTCATCTGCCTATCGTCTATACCATTCCACTTTGTGCATGGTTCGATGACTGCCATGAGGCAGAGCGTCGTTATCACAATATGTTTGCTACCAAACGGATAAATGGTGAATGGTTTGACCTCGCAGATAGTGATGTGGAAAAAATTAGGATGAGAGCCTAAGCCGTCAGCAATGCATTTCCCCGGCGAACTGAATGGCAGTAGGCAGGTATGCTGCGTCGTTGGTGCAATCTGTTGTATTGGCTCCGGAACTGCCGTGTTAGGTGTTGCATGAACGATGCCCAACACCCCAGCGACTATTCTTTGCTCCATTGTCCAGATTCGCGATCTGGATGCCGCAGTCCTGAAGATTTCGGCAACAATCTCCCGTAAGAAATTTCACTCGCATATTATTGCTTCGCGGCGACGTAACGTCTATTTAGGTACTCTTATGAAGAGGTTGGGAAATTCGTTGCCACATAACTTCATGAGGGAATTGTAGATTTCTTGATCCTGCTGTGGACTGTTGGAATGAGTGCAGAGGGCGAGATAAATGTTCTTCTGTTCGTGTACCATCGAACAGATTCGCGATCTGGCTATGGCAGTTCGCGAAGGCTTCGGCCCCGGCTTCTCGCGAGCAGCTCTCATTGACTGCATCCTGCTGCTTCTCGAAGACATTCCGGGAGTCAAGGCAGGTAACGTGGAGGAGAGACTTATCGAACTGGCGTGGGCGATTTACATTGGCCTCCCGCTCGAATCCTGAGATTTCTACTCCCGCACCGGCGCTCGATCAAGCAACGGTAGCCGACGCTGGCAAACAATTGACGGAAAAACAGAACCCACGATGCTGAATACCCTGACCATGACCTCTGAGCAGGAGCTGGATGCGCGCGCCAAAGCGTTTTACCTGCTCAAGAAATGGACAAGCGTTACGTTCCTCGATCATGCAGTTGATCTGTTCAGGGATTTTCTTCACGCGTACGCCAGGCAATTGGATACGCCGAGCCCCAATCAGGCGGAATTGGAGGCTGCGTATGTCAGCGATTTCCTGAATGCGTTGGTGAGGATGGGTCAAGGCATTGAGGCATTGCGGCAAGGTGCCGACAAGCGATCGGCTTACGGTGCGATCATCACCGGTAGCGAGAAGGGGGGCGAGCTTTTGTTCGGGCGGAGTGCGCACGAGATCGGTCGAACATACGACCCGTTTTTCCACGCGCTTGGCGTGAGGGATACGAGATATTCGGATTTCGAATATGCAACGGGCTATGCGGAAGGGGCGTGGATTGAAGAGTTGAGCTGTCTGGCGCTCAAGTGCTCGGTCGGATTCGGTTATATCGGGATGCTTGCATACGGAACACGTGAGGATGGCGGAACCCGCGTTTTCGAGCACTGGACCTATGAATCCATGTTCGAAAATGCACCCCTTCCGGCTTGGCGGTATTGGCCACCCGGTCGCACCTATCCCGCATCGCTTCCGCCCTGTCCGCCCAAGAACGAATCCGCAAGCGGCGAGATTTACAGCGATCAGGAGATTCCAGTCGAGGGTATCTGGGAGCCATGGTTACCGTCCGGCAAGGTGGGCTGTCCGAACTACTTCCTTAGAGGCAGTGTTGCCCACAAGTACCTGCTGGAAGGGTCCAACGACGAACAGGTGGTGCGCTGGCGGCTGTTGTGGGAAGACAAGCGTTACCAGGATGGCAGCATTCCGGCGGAGGAGGAAACTTACTTCCCCAAACCTGTCGCGCAACCGAGGCTACGGGTGCTGCCCGGAGAGCCTTGTCCGCGCACCGGTTACTGGCAAAGCCCGGCGGTGAAGGATTCGGTTCATGTCGAGGCCGGAGCGCCCATGCCCGGGCCGCAGCGCACAGCGTGGGGGACGGTCATTTGGCACTATGCCGATCCTCAACCGGACAATTGAATA
This sequence comes from Burkholderia sp. HI2714, assembly GCF_002223085.1. Lineage (NCBI taxonomy): Bacteria > Pseudomonadati > Pseudomonadota > Betaproteobacteria > Burkholderiales > Burkholderiaceae > Burkholderia > Burkholderia sp. HI2714. The sequence continues at coordinate 89,821 of NZ_NKFM01000015.1, forward strand.
ACTGCCGAAGCGGACTGCCCGCCCGCAGGCCCGTGTCGAAAATAGACGAGTCCGCGTCGGAAGCATACAAGTCCCCACGGCGCTTTCGAACTAACGTGGCAGGCCTCTCATACGATCGTTAGTCTGGAGCCGACATGTCCGATTTCATCACCGTTCTGCGCGAAACCTGCCCGACCCCCGTCCTTGATGCGACCAAGTGGAAGCGCATCGGCGGCGATCCGCACACCGTGAACCTGAACGCCTACCTCTCGAAGGACGGCAGCAAGATCATGGGCACCTGGATCTGCACGCCGGGCAAGTTCGAGGTGAACTACGAAAAATGGGAGTACTGCCACTTCCTCGACGGCTACTGCATCATCACGCCGGAAGGCGAGGAGGCGGTGCACCTGAAGGCCGGCGACGTGTTCGTGATCGAACCCGGCATGAAAGGCACGTGGGAAGTGGTGGAAACGGTGCGCAAGTACTTCGTCTTTGCCTGAGCGGGCCGGTCGATTCGCTCCACGCATCCCTTCGTCGCTCGATCCCTTCCCGGTTCCCGGAGCCGGGAGGGCACTCAGATGATGCCGGCTCCATAGAACGCGTTCCGGTTCGGAAACAGCTCGCCGAGTGTGGCCGCGTGTCTTTCACCGAGGCGAGCAGGCGCACACGTCAAGCGTCGTTCCCGAAAGGGCCGGAAGTGCTGAGCGTGCCGATTGCATGGCCTGACGTCGCGCCCGGTACGGCCGCCGGATACCCATTGCCACTCGCCTGCGCCATTGCGCGGCGCCGGTGTTAATCTTCCGTCCATCCCCGCTGCCGCCCCCGACCCCAAAGGCCTCCCATGGAAAGCTGGACGATCGGCATCCTGCTCGGCATGACCACGATCCTCGTGCACACCGCGGCGATGGTCGGCCTGGCGGTCGTCGCGCGCCGGCTTCGCGAAGCGCTCGACGTGCGCCGCGACGACATCCACCAACAACTGCGCCAGGTGACGGGCATCATCGCGCTGATCTGCATCGCGCTCGGGCTGCTGCATACGCTGGAGGCGATCGCGTGGGGCGCGACCTTCGTGCAGGTCGGTGCGATCGGTTCATTCAGCGATGCGCTGTTCTTCTCGATCGACACGATGTCGACGCGCGGCGCGTCGGGCATCGTGCCCGCCGCGAACTGGAGAATGCTCGGCGCGATTGAATCGTCGTGCGGCGTGCTGCTGTTCGGGATGTCCACTGCATTCATCTTCGCCGTGATCCAGGCAGACTTTTCCACGATCACGCAGCGGCTGCAGCGGGATCGTCCGCCACGGTAGTGCTCGCCTGCAGCCTGCAGCGACAGCGCCTATGATGCAGCGGTTCGCCCATCGTGCCGGCCGCATCGCGTATTTCGTACGCCAGCGCCTCGGCCGCCACCTTCGGAACCCCGACCATGCGCATCACCGCGATCCACGAACAAGCGATTCCCGTGTCCCGCTATGCCGATTCGGCGATCCCGTCCGGCGGCCTGACGACGAGTGTCGTCGCGGTCACCACCGACGTCGTGCGTGATGGCCGCCCGGTGACGGGCTACGGCTACGCGTCGATCGGCCGTTTCGCGCAGGGCGGGTTGATTCGCGAACGGTTCGCGCCGCGCCTGCTGGCCGCGGCCGATACGCTCGCCGACGAAGCCGGCACGAACCTCGACCCGTTCCGCGCATGGCGCGCGATGATGGCCGGCGAGAAGCCGGGTGGACACGGTGAACGGTGTGTCGCAGTCGGCACGCTCGACATGGCGATCTGGGATGCTGCCGCGAAGATCGCCGATGTGCCGCTCGCTCGCTTTCTCGCCGACCGACTTGAACGCACGGCCGCCCCACGCGTGCGTGTGTACGCGGGCGGCGGCTACCGTTATCCGCATGACGATCTCGCACGTCTGTCGGACGAAATGCGACGTATCGCCGATCTCGGCTACACGCACGCGAAGATCAAGATCGGCGGCGCGGACTTCGACCAGGACCGCAGGCGCATCGAAGCGGCCGCCACGCAATTGGCCGACAGTTCGCACCTCGCGGTCGACGCGATGAACACGTACGACGCGACGACCGTCGGCGCGGCCGCCGCGATGCTCGCGCCGTTCGATCTCTGGTGGTTCGAGGACATCTGCGATCCACTCGACCTGCCGCTCCAGGCGGACATCGCCACGCGCTACGCACCGCCGATCGCGGCCGGCGAGGCGCTGTTCTCGCTCGCGGAAGCGAAGCTGCTCGACCGCTACGGCGGCCTGCGCCCCGAGCGCGACGTGCTCGTGTTCGATCCGGTGCATGGCTACGGGCTGCCGGGCTATCTACAGATCGTCGAACACTTCGCATCGCGCGGCTGGCGGCGCGATGCGTTCTGGCCGCATGGCGGCCACCTGTTCTCGCTGCACGTCGTCGCGGCGCTCGGGCTCGGCGGTGCGGAAGTCAGTCCGTTCGCGTTTCATCCGTTCAGCGGACTGGCCGATGGCGCAAGCGTCGACGCCGGATACGCACGCGTGCCGCAGGCGCCGGGCATCGGCTTCGAGCTGCATGCCGGTGCGCGCGACGTGTTTCGCGCGTTATCGAGCCGCTGACGCCTGTAGTGCGTCGATCGCGAAACGCACCGCGAAGCCGAGCATCATCGCCGCGACGAAGCAATCGAGCACACGCCATGCGAGCGTGCGGGCGAACCATGCACGGCATGCGCGTGCGCCATACGTGAGCATCAGGAACCACGCGAGCGAAGCGGTCATCGCGCCGATCGCAAACGGTGCGCGTGCGGCCGGCGAGTGGCTCACGATCACGGTGCCGAGCAGCAGCACGGTGTCGATCCACGCATACGGATTGAGCAGCGAGACGGCGGCGGTCGCGAGCACGGTGCGCGAGCGCGTGGGTTCGCTGCCCGTGCGCGGACCGTCGACGTGCTCCGGCTGTCGTCGCTGGATCGCCGAGCGCAGCGCGAGCAGGCCATAGCCGGCGAGATACGCGATGCCGGCCCACAGCGCGGCCGATACGACGCCGGGATGTCGCGACAGCAACGACGACAACCCGTGCGCGCCGAGCGCGATCAGTAGCGCGTCGCTGCCTGCGCAGACGAGGGCGATGGAAAGCAGATGGGGGCTCGAGATCGAGCGCTTGATGACGAAAGCGTCCTTGGGGCCGACGGACGTGAACAGTCCGGCGCCAAGCAGCAGGCCTTCGACGAAGGCAGAGGTGTCGAGCACGAGCGGGCCGACAACCTCTTAAGCTGAACCGGTGATGGTTACGATGAACGAAACCTTAAGGGGCGCCCGAGCGCATTGTCAATGCCCTTTCGGGTGCCCGGCCGCCCACTCGGGCCGCTGCCCGAGCGTGTCGAACAGCCGGACGATCTCCGCTTTCACCTTCTGCACCGCGTTGCTGACGAGCGCCGTATCGTGCCAGCACAGCGACAGGTCGCGCGCGAACAGCCGGTGCGCGACCGTCGACAGCTTGAGCTTGCGTTCCTCGATCTCGACGTGCGCGGCCGTCCACGGCAGGATCGTCACGCCGAGCTGCGCCATCACGGCCGCGAACAGCAGCCCGGTCGAGCTCGCCTCGAAGCTGATCTCGTACGACAGCCCGGCCTCGCGCATCGCCCAGTCAACGCGGTTGCGGATCGTGTTCGGCGCGCTCGGCAGCACGAGCGGCATCCGCGCGATCGCGTCGAGCGGCACGGGATCGTCCGGCACCGGGAACCCGGGCCACGTGATCAGGTACAGCGTTTCCGTCAGCAGCCGGTGGACCGCGATGCCGCGTGTGTCGACCGCGTCGACGACGATCGCGAGATCGAGCCGCGTGCGTTCGAGCAGCGTGTCGAGATCGGCGCTCGGCGCCTCGATCAGCTCCAGCATGATGCCCGGGTAGCGGTCGCGCACCGCGCGGGCGAGCGGGATGGCCAGCACGCGCGCGGTGCTCGACGGCATCCCGACCGTCACGCGGCCCTGCGGCGTGTCGGCGTCGCGGCGCAGCAGCTCGCGCGTGCCGTCGGCCTGGCGGAGTAACTCGAGCGCGTGCTGGTACAGCGTGCGGCCGGCGGCGGTCGGCGCGACGCCGCGCACGCTGCGTTCGAGCAGCTGCATTCCGAGATCCTGTTCGAGATTGCGCATCTGCTGGCTGACCGCCGGCTGCGCGACATGCAGCGCCTCGCTCGCATGCGTGACGTTGCCGCATTCGACGACCTTCACGAAATAGCGCAACTGCCTCAAGTCCATCGTCGCCCCTCCCGGTTCGAGCCATAAGCGAATCCGATCGAGCAAGATGAATATCATATTTTTCCCCGATCGATGGTGTTTCTATACTCGTCTCACAAAAGAGCCAGCCTCCCGGCCATCCCGGACCGGACGCGGCAAAAGCGCCGGCCCCGCCGGCAAGGAGACGAAGATGTTCAAGGCGATCGACGCGCCGGCGGCCGGCGCGAAGCCGCGGCGCACGCCGCTCACGCGCGAGCAGGTCAAGGGCTTCTGGGCCGTGTATGCGGGCTGGGTGCTCGACGGCGTGGATTCGGTGATCTACGCGCTGGTGCTGATTCCGGCGCTGACCGAGCTGCTGCCGGCGTCCGGCATCGCGGCGACGCCCGCGAATCTCGGGATGTACGGCTCGATCCTGTTCGCGCTGTTCCTGATCGGCTGGGGGCTGTCGTTCATCTGGGGGCCGCTCGCCGACCGCTTCGGCCGCGTGCGCACGCTCGCCGCGAGCATCCTGATCTACTCGGTGTTCACCGGCGCAGCCGCGTTCGTGCACGACGTGTGGGCGCTGGCCGCGTGCCGGCTGATCGCCGGGATCGGCGTCGGCGGCGAATGGGCGCTCGCGGGCACCTACGTCGCCGAGAGCTGGCCGGAAGACCGCCGCAAGATGGGCGCCGGCTACCTGCAGACGGGCTACTACTTCGGCTTCTTCATCGCGGCGTGCCTGAACTACACGATCGGCGCGACGTACGGCTGGCGCGCGATGTTCCTGTGCGGCCTCGCGCCTGCGCTGCTCGCGGTGTTCACCGTGATGCGCGTGAAGGAGCCCGGCCAGTGGCGCCGGCATGATGCACGCGACGGCGACGTGGCCGACGCACGGCGCGCGCATCCGCTGCGCGAGATCTTCGCGCCGGCCTTCCTGCGTCGCACGCTGACGAGCGCAAGCCTTGTCGGCGTCGCGATCGTCGGGCTGTGGGCCGGTTCCGTGTACGAGGCGAGCGCGGTCAGCACGCTGGCGGCGCGTGCGGGCATCGATCACATCGGCGCGATGCGGCTTGCATCGATCGGCGCGGCGATCCTGTCGTGCGCGACGATCGCCGGCTGCCTGGTTGCGCCGTGGCTCTCCGAGCGGCTCGGCCGGCGCACGGCGCTCGGCGTGTATTTCGCGGGCATGGCCGCATCGATCGTGTTCGCGTTCGGCTGGGCGTTCTACCAGCCGAACGGGCTCGCGGCGTTCATGGTGTCGCTCGCGTTCCTCGGTTTCTTCGGCGGCAATTTCGCGATCTTCTCGCTGTGGCTGCCCGAGCAGTACCCGACGCGCGTGCGGGCCACCGCGTTCGCGTTCAACGCGTCGGTCGGCCGCTTCATCGGCGCAGGCGTGAACTTCCTGCTCGGCGCCGCGATACACGGTTACGGATCGCTCGGCGTGCCGGTCGCATGGACCGCAGCCGTGTTCGGGCTCGGCATCCTGATCCTGCCGTTCGCGGTCGAAACGCGTCACCAGACGCTGCCCGAATGAGCGGCACGCCGCGAACGCTCGGCATCCAGCCACACCCAATCATCAATATCAGGAGTCCGGAATGCAGGCATTACAAGGAATCAGGGTCGTCGATCTGAGCCGCGCGCTGTCGGGGCCGTTCTGCTCGATGGTGCTCGCCGATCTCGGCGCCGACGTGATCAAGGTCGAGTCGGGGCCGCACGGAGACATGAGCCGCGCATGGGGGCCGTTCGATCGCGGCGTGAGCACGTACTACCTGTCCTGCAACCGCAACAAGCGCGGCATCTGCGTGGATTTCCGGCAGCCGGCCGGCCTCGACGTCGTGCGCCGGCTGATCGCGCAGGCCGACGTCGTGATCGAGAATTTCAAGGCGGGCACGATGGACGCGATGGGGCTCGGCTATGCCGCGCTGAGTGCGCACGATCCGCGGCTCGTGATGGGCAGCGTCACCGCGTTCGGCCCGCGCGGCCCGTTGCGCGACTGGCCGGGCTTCGACCAGATCGCGCAGGGCTATGCGGGGCTGATGAGCCTCACCGGTTTTCCCGACGGCGAGCCGACGCGCACGGGCACCGCGATCGGCGATCTCAGCTCGGGGATGTGGGTCGCGACCGGCGTGATGGCGGCGCTGTACGAGCGTGAGCGCACGGGGCGCGGACAGCACGTCGGCACGTCGCTGCTCGAAAGCCTCGTTTCGCTGCTGAGCGTGCACGGGCAACGCTACCTGAGCCTCGGCGACGTGCCGCGGCGCACCGGCAATGCGCATGCGGTGATCGCGCCGTATGGCGTGTTCGAGACGGCCGACGGGCCGCTCAACCTCGCGCCGATCACGACCGACATGTGGCTGCGGCTATGCCAGTTGCTGGACCTCCCCGAGCTGCCGAGCGATCCGCGCTTCGCGACCAACGATGCGCGCGTCGCGCACCGCGACGAACTGAAAGCGTTGCTCGAAAGCCGGCTGCGCACGCGCGGCAAGCGCGAATGGACGCAGCGTTTCGTCGACGCCGGACTGCCGGCCGGTCCGATCAACACGCTCGACGAAGTGTTCGCCGATCCGCAGCTCGCGCATTGCGGGCTGGTCGAGCCCGTCGCGCATCCGACGCTCGGCACGCTGCGCCAGGTCGTCACGCCGCTCGGCGGGATGGGCGACGAGATACCGGCGCCGCGCACGCGCCATGCGCCGCCGCTGCTCGGCGAGCATACGGTCGACGTACTGCGCGAAGCCGGCTACGGCGACGATGCGATCGACGCGCTGCTGGCCGAGCGCGCGATCTTCCAGGCGCAAGCCGTGGCGGAGGCCGTGCAATGACCGACACGACGAAACACGAAGGGGCGTCGAGCGTGACGGTCGACAGGGTCGGCGAACGGATCGCGCGCGTGCGGTTTGCGAATCCGGCGCGACGGCATGCGCTCGACGCGCCGTTGCTCGATGCGCTCGTCGCGCGCCTCGACGCGCTGGCCGAACACCGTCCGCCGCCCGTCGTGATCCTGTCGAACGACGGCAGCGGCGACGTGTGGAGCGCGGGGCACGACCTGCGCGAACTGGCCGACGATCGCGATCCGCTCGCATACGGCAAGCCGCTCGAACGGGCGCTGCGGCGCGTGCGGACCTATCCGGGCGCGGTGATCGCGGCGGTGTCGGGTTCGGCGTGGGGCGGGGCGGTCGATCTCGTGATGAGCTGCGACCTGGTGGTCGCGGCGCGCGATGCGCGTTTCGCGATGACGCCCGCGAACATCGGCCTGCCGTATTCGACGAGCGGCCTGCTGCGCTTCTACGACAACCTGCCGATCCACGTGCTGAAGGAGATGTTCTTCTGCGCGCAGCCGCTCGATGCGGAGCGCGCCGCGCATCACGGGCTCGTGAACCGGCTGGCCGACGCGGGTGGTGTCGACGATGCGGCGCTCGACGTCGCGCGCACGATCGCCGCGAAGGCGCCGCTCGCGGTGCACGCCGTGAAGGAGCAATTGCGCGTGCTGCAGGACGCGCGGCCGTTGCCGGTCGATGCGTTCGAACGGATCGCCGAGTTGCGCCGGCAGGCTTGCGACGGAGGCGACTTCGACGAAGGGCTGCGCGCGTTCGCGGAGCGGCGCGCGCCGGTGTTTCGCGGCGTCTAGGCGATGGGTTGTGCGAGCGGGGTGCGCAAGCGATGAAAAGCGTGCGGACGCGCTCGTGTCGTTGTGCAGGTATCGGTTGCGTCGTTCGCGGCCGCCATCGTGTGCCGCGTTGCCGTGCATCACATGCCGAGCGCGTGCACGCCGACGAGCAACAGCGCGCCGATCGCGATCAGCAGCAGCGCGTGAATGCGCGTGTAAATCACGCACAGCGTCGATGCAACCGCGATCGCGCGCGCGGCCCAGCCGCCGTCGAGCGCCTGCAGCAGCACCCACACCGACGCGAGGATCATGCCGGCCGCGACCGGGCGCAGGCCGGCCTCGAGCGCGATCTGCCAGCGCGCACCCTGGTGCCGCCGCCACAGATGCGCGACCCCATAGATCAGGAATGCCGTCGGGCCGAACAGCGCGAGCGTCGCGATCACCGCGCCCCAGAAGCCGGCCACCTGCCAGCCGATCAGTGTGGCCAGCAGCGAGCCGGGGCCCGGCGCCATCCGCGCGATCGCGAAGTCGTTCACGAATTGCGTGGCGGTCATCCAGTGATGCACGTCGACGACCTGCCGCTGGATGTCGGCGATGATCGCCTGTCCGCCGCCGATCGTTGCGATCGACAGCGGCGCGAACACGCCGAACAGCGCGGCGTAGCGTTGCGATGCGGTCATCGCGTGTCGCTCCCGGCTGGCGTCGCGGCCGCGCGCCGATATTCGAGCGCGACGCTCAGCGTGCCGCCGACCAGCACGGTCCACACGAGCGGCCAGTGCAGCACGGCCACCGACACGAAGGTGAGCGCCATCACCGCGAACGGCAGCGCGCGGCGCGGCAATCGACGCACCGCCGTGATCGCCATCGAGATCGACAGCCCGATCGCCGCGGCTGCCGCGCCGGCGAGCGCGACATGCGTGAGCGGAAAGCGCGTGAAGGTCGAGAATGCAATGCCGAACAGCACGATCAGCACGGCGGGCGGCGCGAGGATGCCGGTGAAGCCGGCCACCGCGCCGCGCCATCCGGCGAGCCGGTAGCCGATCCAGATCGCGAGGTTCTTCACGTTGACGCCCGGCAGCGCCTGCGACAGCGCGAGGCCGTTGAGGAACGCCTCCTCGTCGAGCCAGCGCCGCTCGTACACGAAGTCGCGCATCATCCGCCCGCTGAGCCCGCCGCCGAAGCTGGTCAGGCCGATCTGCGAGAACGCGATGAACAGCGCGAGGACGCCGGGCGGCGGTGCGTCGCCTGCAGGCGGTGCAGGTGAGGTGGCGGCGGAGGGCGGGGGCATCGGGCGGGCGGCGCGTGGCGGTTGGGCGGTCGCCCATGTTAGCAAGCGGACCCTGTCAGCACGCTGACATGGGCTCGGCGGCAATGCGATGAAAGCGTGCTGCTGAATCGACGGACGTGTGCAGGCACATCGGACACATCAGGCACGTCAGCGCATCAGGCACATCCGCGCAGCCGCAAGTCCGCATATCCGCCACATCGGCCACTTCCACCACTCGGCCACTTCCGCCACTCGGCGCCGCTACGCGCGCACGACCGTCACGCCCGCCGCCTCGATCGGCTTCGTCAGCGCGGCGTCGGTTTCCTTTTCGACCACCACGGTTTGCGCCAGCGTGAGCTCACCGATGACGAACTGTGACGCCGCGCGCAGCTTCGACTGCGACGCGAGCACGACCGTCTCGGCCGCCCGTTCGGCGAGCGCGCGCTTGATCGCCGCTTCCTCGAAATCGCCGGTGCTGAGCCCCGCGACCGGATGCACACCCGTGACGCCCATGAAGTACAGGTCCGCATGGATGCGCGCAATGCCTTCCATCGCCGCCGCGCCGACGGCCACGATCGAATGCTTGTAGAGCCGCCCGCCGATCAGGATCACGTCGATCGACGGATGCGCGGCGAGCGCGACCGCGACACTCGGGCTGTGCGTGACGATCGTCGCGCGCAGGTCGGCCGGCAACTGGCTGACGAGCAGCGCCGAGGTCGTGCCGCCGTCGACGATCGCCACCTGTCCGGGCGCGATCATCTCCGCGGCCCGCCGCGCGATGCGCCGCTTCTCCGCCGTCTCGAGCGCCTCGCGCTGCGCGAACGGCGCAACGGCGGGCGATGCCGGCAGCGCACCGCCATGCACGCGCTGCAGCAGGCCTTCGGCCGCAAGCTCGCGCAAGTCGCGGCGAACGGTATCTTCGGACACGCCGAATTGCGCGCTCAGTTCGGCCGCCAGCACCTGGCCGTCGTGCGCGAGTATGTCGAGGATCGCTTTCTTGCGTTGAGTCGTCAGCATCGTGTTTGCACGAATTTTCTTGAAGTTGCACGAATATGCACGTTACCATGGGCGCCGTCTTTTGTCGAACCGGAGGCTGCGATGGCTGCAACGCGGGACCGTGTCCGCATCGTCGATACGACGGTGCTGTCCGATGACTGGTATGTGCTGAAGAAGGTGACGTTCGATTTCCTGCGCCGCGACGGAACGTGGCAGCGCCTGAGCCGCGAGACCTACGATCGCGGCCATGGCGCGACCATCCTGCTGCGCAACGCCGGGACGGGCGACGTGCTGCTGACGCGGCAGTTCCGGATGCCGGCGTTCGTCAGCGGGCACGACGGCATGCTGCTCGAGGCCGCCGCCGGCCTGCTCGACGACGCGACGCCCGAAGCCCGCATCCGCGCGGAGGCCGAGGAGGAGACCGGCTATCGCGTGCGCGGCGTGCGCAAGGTGTTCGAGGCGTTCATGAGCCCCGGTTCGGTGACGGAGAAGCTGCATTTCTTCGTCGGCGAATACGATGCGTCGCTGCGCACCGGCGACGGCGGCGGCGTCGCGGAAGAGGGCGAGGATCTCGAGGTCGTCGAGATGCCGCTGCAGGCGGCGCTGGACGCCGTCGAACGCGGCGAGATCGTCGATGCGAAGACGATCATGCTGCTCCAGTACGTCGCGCTGCGGGAAGCCGCCGGCGCGCGCACGGCATGACGCCGCTGCTCGTGCTGGTCGCCGGCCCCTATCGCAGCGGCACGGATGGCGACCCCGCGCGCATCGCCGCGAACCTGCACCGCTTGGAGCAGGCGGCGCTTGCCGTGTATCGCCGCGGACACGTGCCGATGATCGGCGAATGGGTGTCGCTGCCGCTCGCCGTCGCGGCCGGGTCGCGACAGGTCGGCGACGCGATCAGCGAGACGTTCCTGTATCCGGCCGCGCATCGGTTGCTGCGCCGCTGCGATGCCGTGCTGCGCATCGACGGCGCGTCGCGCGGGGCGGACATGGACGTCGGTCTCGCACGGCAGCTCGGCAAGCCGGTCTATTTCGCGGCCGACGACATTCCGATCGCGCTGGACGATTCGGATAGCTGAACAGGCGGGGACGCGGCCAGGGGGCGCACCGCCGGCCGCCCCCTGCATCGGCCGGCTGACCGCATCCCTCGTGGCCGGGCGAGCATCGGGTCAAGCCGTTGCATTGCGCATGCCGCGGCGCGTGCGAACCGGCGTATGATCGCGACGCCACCCGCGCACCGCCCGACGCTACCTCCGTCCCATCATGCCGCTTTCCGATTCCGCTGCTGCTGCCGCCGCGCAACTGCCCGCCGATCTCGTCGCTTCCGCCGTCGCCGCGCTCGCGCGTGCCGACGCATTGCTCGTGACGGCCGGCGCCGGCATGGGCGTCGATTCCGGGCTGCCCGATTTTCGCGGCACGGACGGCTTCTGGCGTGCGTATCCGGCGCTGCGCCACGAGCGTTTCGAATTCAACGAGATCGCGTCGCCGCACGCATTCCGGGCACGCGCGCCGCTCGCGTGGGGCTTCTACGGGCACCGTCTCGCGCTTTACCGCGCGACGGTGCCGCATGCGGGCTTCGCGATCCTGCGTCGCTGGATCGACGCGATGCCGAACGGCGGCTTCGTGCTGACGAGCAACGTCGACGGCCAGTTCCAGAAAGCCGGCTTCGATCCGGCGCGGATCGTCGAGATCCACGGTTCGATCCACGCGATGCAGTGCCTGCGCCTCTGTTCGGACGACACGTGGGAAGCGGCGCCGTTCGTGCCGGACGTTGACGAGGCCACCTGCCGCCTCGTCGGCGACCTGCCGCGCTGCCCGCACTGCGGCGGCCTCGCGCGGCCGAACATCCTGATGTTCGGCGACACCGGCTGGCTCGGTGCGCGCTACGACGCGCAGGAACGCGCGCTGGAAGACTGGATCGCGCAGGCCGGGCGCGTCGCCGTGGTCGAGATCGGCGCGGGCACCGCGATCCCGACCGTGCGCCTGCTGAGCGAACGGCTCGGCGCCGACGTGATCCGCATCAACGCGCGCGAAGCGCATGCGCGCCGTGCGGACGTGATCGGCTTGAAGGGCGGTGCACGCGCAACGCTGAGCGTGCTTGATCGTGCCTGGCACGGCGACTGAGCGCCGCGCCACTGGCCGACCGGCGACGACCGCGCAGTTACGGCTGCGCGACGAGCGCCTGCACGAGCGCCGGCGCGACGGGTGAACCGAGTCCCGTCACGTAGTCGTAGCCGCCCGCCGCGTTGCAGACGCTGCCGCAATTGCCGTTGGACCCGATCGTCACGTCGTGAAAGTCGCTGCCGTAGGCGGTTTTGCCGACCGTATAAAGCGCGTCGTAGGTACCGCTCAACGATTTCTTGCCGGCTGCCGTGCGCAGCGAATTGGCGATCGCGACGAGCGCCGACCATTGCGGCGCGCCTGCGCTCGTACCACCGACCTGGAACCAGCCGGCCTGCCCCTGATAGGTGACCGAGTCGTACACGGCGAAACCGCTGGACGGATTCGCGTCGTAGCTGACGTCGGGCACGCCGCGCTTGCCGGCCACCGGAATCGGCCACGCGGTCTGTCCGGCCGGCTCGGCCTCGGTCGTGCTCACGCCGCCGCCGCTGCCGCTCCATGCGGCTTCGCCGACATAGTTGCCGGCCGCATCGGACGACAGCGTCGTGCCGCCGACCGACACCACGTAGGGCGATGCCGCCGGGTACTCGGTCCCGGTGCCGCTGTCGCCGGACGACGCGACGAACGTGACGCCCGGGACGTTGAAGTGGCTGTCGGAGCCGGTCTCGCTGCTGAACTCATTGCCGCCGAAACTCATCGACACGACCGACGCGCCGCGTTTCACCGCGACGTCGACCGCGGCCAGCAGGTCGCTGAAGCTGGCGGATGCAGCCTCGACGAGCACGATTTTCGCCTTCGGCGCGATCGCATGCACCCATTCGACGTCGAGCGATATCTCGAGCGACCAGCCCGAATCCGTCCTGGGCCGCGTACCGCGTGCGTATACCTTGGTGAAACAGCCGTTCGACGACGTGCAGGCCGGCAGCGAGAATGCGTTGCTGAACACGCCGAGATCGGACTCGATCTTCGGGTCGTCGTAGGCGTCGACGATCGCGATGGTCGTCCCGTCGCCCTGGTTGGCAATCGAGTCGAAGCCGTATGCATGTCGGGTGAGTGCCGGCGTGAGGCCGGCGATCGCGGCCGTGCTCGCACGCGGCTTCGTGTGGAACGGCGGCCGTGCGAAGCCTTTCGGTGCACGATTGCCCTCGACGTAGGACGGTGGCCCGTTGCCGTCGGCGAGCGCGACGCCCGATGCGAGCAGCGACGCGCACAGCGCCGGAATCAACATGGATGACAGGCGGATATTGTTCATTTTTCGAGTCTCCATGTCGATGGAGTGGATTGGCAAAATAATTCTACGAAATCGACTGCGTCAATTGCATGGAATATCGGCCGGATTCGGGAATGTCTGATGAGGGAAAATACGTGGAGCACGCATTTTCAAGCGCTAACCCCCGCCGAATTGAATCGCTTTATCGATTTTTGAAAAGCCGATAAATATTCGGCCGATTCAAAATGGATTCGTAATGTCAGATGTAATTGTTTGGAAAATATCGACGTGCGGTGGACGCTTGGAAATAATGAAACGCGTTGCGCCATTGCGTCACGATCCGACGCTCGCGGGCCCGGGCCGCCGGCATTGCCGGCGTGGCGCGATTCCGCATACAGTTCAGCGTAGGCCGCGTTGGCCACGCGGCGGCATCAGTGAGGAGTGCCCTTGTTCTATTCGATCGTCGCGATCTTCGTCGGCGCCGGGCTCGGCGCGTTGCTGCGCTGGTTCCTGAGCCTCGCGCTCAATGAATTCTTTCCCGCCGTGCCGCTCGGCACGCTCGCCGCGAACCTGATCGGCGGCTACGTGATCGGTATCGCCGCCGTCGTGTTCACGACCCGCGTCGGGCTGCCGCCCGAATGGCGGCTGTTCGTGATCACGGGCTTTCTCGGCGGCCTCACGACGTTCTCGACCTATTCGGTCGAAGTGATGACGCATGCGATGCAGGGCGAATTCGGATGGGCGTTTGCGGTGGCTGCCCTACACTTGACTGGATCGTTCGCGCTGACGGCGCTCGGCATGTGGACCGCGCGCGCGTGGCTCGCGGCGGCCTGAGCGTGCCGCCCTCGGAGGGTGCGATGGACAAGGTCTTCCTGCGCTTCTATGTGCACGAGAAGCATCGGCTGCACTGGAAGCCGCTGTGGGAATGGCTGCTGGAGGAGGCGAACCGGATGGGCGTCGCGGGCGGCTCCGCGTTTCGCGCGATGGCCGGGTTCGGCCAGCATCGCGTGCTGCACGAGGACCGCTTCTTCGAACTGCAGGGGTCGCTCGCGATCGAGATCGAATTCATCGTCACCGAGGACGAGGCGCAGCGCTTGCTCGACCGGTTGTCGCACGAGAAGGTGCGCGTGTGCTACGCGATGATGCCGGCGCGCTTCGGCGTGATCGACACGCTCGGCGGACCGCCGGCGCAGGGGCCGGCGGCGTAGGGTGCGGCGTTCGCGTCAGATGCCGAACATCGTCAGCGACACGGCGGCGCGCGTGACGACCATCAGCAGCACCTGCACGATCACGAACAGCAGGATCGGCGACAGGTCGATGCCGCCGAGGTTCGGGATGATGCGGCGCAGCGGGTTCAGGAACGGCGCGGTGAGCTGGTAGAGGATCGGCATCGCCGGCGAACGCGGGTTGAGCCACGACAGCAGCGCCATCAGGATCGTCATCCAGATCACGAGATTGAGCGCCCACTTCACGACGGTGAGCAGCGCGACCACGACGAGCGTCGCGATCACCGAGGCCGGGTCGAAGCCGGCCATCACGACCATCAGCACGACGTAGACGAGCGCGGTGAGCAGCGCGGCGACGACGCTGGCCCAGTCGATGCCGCGCACGCCCGCGATGACGCGGCGCAGCGGCAGCACGAGCCAGTTGGTTGCCTGCAGCACGGCCTGCGTGACGGGGTTGTACGGTGGCACGCGGACGGCCTGCATCCAGACGCGCAGGATCAGCGCGGCGCCGAACAGCGTGAAGACGGTATTGAGCAGAAAACGGGCGATCTCGCCGAACATCGTTGGCATCCTTTTTTAGTCAGTAGCGTGCGGCCGCCAACGCCGGATGGCGGCGCATCGGCCGACACATTATCACGCCTCGTCTTGCGACGGGGAGGGGTGTGCGGCGGTGCGCGCGAGCGACGTTTCGACGGCTTCGGCGAGCGCCGGCAGCGACGCCGGCGGCGTGGCGCGCTGCGCCGCGAGCGCGATCGCGCGGCGGGTCAGCAGCGCGTACAGCGCCGCGTGATCGCCGCCGCGCGTTTCAAGCAGTGCCAACTGGCGTTCGACGATGCCCGTGTCGCCGCGCGACACCGGGCCGGAGAGCGCGTTCGCGAGCCCCTTGTCGCGTGCGGTTTCGATCGTGCCGGCCAGCATCGGCAGCAGCGCGCGCAGCGCGGCGTCCTCGTCGAACCCGAGGCCGCGCCACAGCTCGACCGCTTCCGCCAGCCCGCACAGCGCGAAGCTCGCCGCGTAGTGCGCGGCCGCGTGATAGAGCATCCGGCCGCCGGCCGGAATCGACAGCGGATGGCAGCCGAGTGCGGCAGCAAGTCGCAGCAGCGTCGCATGCAACACGCCGTCGGCTTCGATCGTGACCGAGCAGCCGTCGATGCGGGCGAGGTCGGCGTCGGTGCCGCCGAACAGGTAGAGCGGATGGAATCCGCCGGTGGCCGCGCCTTGCCGTTTCGCTGGATCGAGCAGGGCGACCGCCGACGCGCCGCTGCAGTGAACGACGGCCTGCTGCGCGGCGCGCGACGCGTCGAAGCGCAGCGCCGCGGCGGCCGACGCGAGATGGTCGTCGGGCACCGTCAGGAGGATCAGGTCGGCGGCGTCGGCGACCTGCTGCGGCGTGTCGACCGCGTGGCAGCCGTCGATGCGCGCGGCGAGCGCCGCGGCCGACGCGGGCGTACGGCTCGCGATCGCGACGACCGGAAAGCCGGCCTGCGCGAAGCGCTGCGCGACGCAGCGCGCGAGACGGCCGGCGCCGATGAAGCCGAGGCGGGGTGTGTCGGGGAGGGACATGGCAGCGGGTGTAAGCGAAAACGAAGCAACCGCCAGTATCGCAGGAATGACCGCGGGGCCGCGAAAGGGCGGTTTCCGCGCGAGCACGTGACTTGGCTTGTCGGTAGGCGGCGCGATATCGATGCGTGTATCACCGTCCGGCACCCGGTCGATTCATGATTGAGGAACCCGACCCCGAAACATATCGGCCCCTATCCGGCTTGAAATGTCGGCATCTTGTCTCAAATTTGTAATCGTTCATTACGGTTGCGTGCCCGCTGCGCGCGCCGTATCCGGTAAGACTGACCGGCCATGATGTTGCGACTCGACCCGTCGGACGGAATCGCGCGACCCGCAAGGGTTTCCGCCGGTGCTCCGAGCCACGCCGCACGGCGGCTCCGGCCGCCTGCAATTGCAATTTGCAACAAATGCACGGTACGCGAGGGGCGGGTTTTCGCTACATTGCTTCCATGCGACGTGCACGCCCGCCGTTGCCGACAGGGGCGCATAAAATACCGCTCCAGCAGGAGAATCGAAGTGAAAAAGCTCATTCCGTTCATCGCCGCCGCCGCGCTGGGTCTGGGTGCCGCAAGCGCTGCACAGGCTCACGTGTCGATCGGGGTCGGCATCGGTATTCCGGTCGCGCCCGCGTATCCCGTCTATGCACCGCCGCCGCCCGTGTACTACGCGCCGCCGCCTCCGCCCGTCTATTACGCACCGGCGCCGGCCTACTACGCACCGCCGCCCGCCGTGGTCGTCGGCGGCTACTATGGCCGACCGTACTGGCACCGTGGCTACTATGGTGGCGGCTGGGGCCATCACGGCTACTGGCGTCGCTGATTCGTGCCGCGCGGCCTAGCCGCGCATGGCAAAACGGCGCAACGTCCCGCGAGGGGCGCTGCGCCGTTTTTTCTTTGGAGCCGCCGCCCGGCCTCGGGGAGCGACCCGGGCAGGCCGGCTGCGATTACACCGCGTGCACGATCAGGTCGCGGTAGCCGCCGACGATCACGCTGTACGAGAAATAAGCGAACAGCAGCGCCGACGCGATGTGACACGCGCGCATCAGCCCGGCGCCCGCGCGCTTGCGCCCCTGGCTCGCGAGCGTACACATGAAGAGCGTCCACGCGAGGCCGCCGAGGAAAAAGCCCGACAGGAACACCGACGCGGTGGCCGGCGTCGTCGCGCCGGCTTTCGCGATCAGCGCGCCGCCGACCGCCGCGAACCACAGGATCGCGCTCGGCGACGACATCGCGAGCAGCATCCCGCGCAGGAAACTGCGCCGTGCGCTGGCGCGCGGCTGCGGCGTGTCCTCGGCATCGTCGCCGGTTGCCTTGGCCGGCGTGAGCGCTTCGTGCGCCATCTTCCACGTGAGGAACAGCAGCACGGCGCCGCCGCCGATCCACACGATCCAGCGCACCGGCTCGAACTGCAGCAGCACGGCCATCCCCGCGAGCGCGAGCGCCGCATAGACGAGATCGCCGACGCACGAGCCGATGCCGAGCCAGAAGCCCGGCCGGAAGCCGTGCGACAGCGTCAGCGACAGCATCGCGACATTGACGAGGCCGATGTCGAGACACAACGACAGCGACAAAAAGAAGCCGTCGGACAGCATGGAGGCGGGCGGAAAGGTCATCGTCGTTGGTCTGGTAGCGATGGCAGTCCAATAGGCCGGCAGGCGCCGGCCGCATGGCGTCAGAGGCCGATCTCCTGCCAGAGCCGGTCGACGCGCGCCTTCACGGCCGCATCCATCTCGATCGGGCGACCCCATTCGCGGTTGGTCTCGCCGGGCCATTTGTTGGTCGCGTCGAGGCCCATCTTCGAACCGAGGCCGGCCACCGGCGACGCGAAATCGAGATAGTCGATCGGCGTGCTGTCGACCATCACGGTGTCGCGCACGGGGTCGACGCGCGTCGTGATCGCCCAGATCACTTCCTTCCAGTCGCGGATGTTCACGTCTTCGTCGACGACCACGATGAACTTCGTATACATGAACTGCCGCAGGAAGCTCCACACGCCGAACATCACGCGCTTCGCGTGGCCCGCGTAGCTCTTCTTCATCTGGACGATGGCCATCCGGTAGCTGCAACCTTCGGGCGGCAGGTAGAAGTCGGTGATCTC
Organism: Burkholderia sp. HI2714; assembly: GCF_002223085.1. Taxonomy (NCBI): domain Bacteria; kingdom Pseudomonadati; phylum Pseudomonadota; class Betaproteobacteria; order Burkholderiales; family Burkholderiaceae; genus Burkholderia; species Burkholderia sp. HI2714. The sequence goes on from NZ_NKFM01000015.1 coordinate 108,063, forward strand.
GGTGAACTGCTTCTGCAACAGCGGCACGAACACCTCGTTGAGCGCGACGCCGAGCACGGCCGGCTCGTCAGGCGGCTTGCCCGTGTAGGTCGAGTGGTAGATCGCGTCGCGGCGCATCGTGATGCGCTCGACGGTGAACACCGGGAACCACTCCTGCTCGTTGTAATAGCCGGTGTGGTCGCCGTACGGGCCTTCGAGCGCGTGCTCGTACTTGGCCGATGCATTGCCGGTGGGGCGCGGCGGTGCGCCGGCCGGAGCGGGGGCGGGCGAGCCTTCCTGCGGATAAATGAAGCCTTCGAGCACGATCTCCGCGCGCGCGGGTACCTGCAGCGTGTCGACGCCGGGCGTCAGGCACTTCGCCAGCTCCGTGCGGCTGCCGCGCAGCAGGCCGGCGAACTGGTACTCGGACAGCGAATCGGGCACGGGCGTCACCGCGCCGAGCGTCGTGGCCGGATCGGCGCCGAGCACGACCGCGACCGGATACGGCTTGCCGGGGTTCCGCAGTGCGAATTCGCGGAAGTCGAGCGCGCCGCCGCGATGCGCGAGCCAGCGCATGATCAGCTTGTTGCGGCCGATCAGCTGCTGGCGGTAGATCCCGAGGTTCTGCCGCGACTTGTTCGGCCCGCGCGTGACCGTGAGGCCCCACGTGACGAGCGGCCCTGCGTCGCCGGGCCAGCAGGTCTGGATCGGCAGCCGGTTCAGGTCGACGTCGTCGCCTTCCCAGACGATCTCCTGGCACGGCGGCGACGAGACCGATTTCGGCGCCATGTCCCACACGGCCTTCGCGAGCGACAGCAGCTTGCCGGCGTCCTTCAGGCTCTTCGGCGGATCGGGTTCCTTCAACGCGGACAGCAGGCGCCCGAGATCGCGCAGCGAATCGAGCGCGGCGTCGTCGCCCGCATCGACGCCCATCCCGAGCGCGACGCGGCGCGGCGTTCCGAACAGGTTGCCGAGCACCGGGAAGTCGTAGCCGGTCGGCGCGTTGAACAGCAGCGCAGGGCCGCCGGCCCGCAGCACGCGGTCGCACAGCTCGGTCATTTCGAGCACGGGCGACACGGGCTGCGTGACGCGCCGCAGTTCGCCGAGCGCCTCGAGGCGCTGGATGAAATCGCGTAAGTCTTTGTATTTCATGAAGAAGGTCCGGGCCACCCGCCAGGCGGGCAGCGATGGGTGGGCGCAGCGGCCGGCTGCGACCCCGAATCGACCGACGATTTTACCCGCGCTGCCGCATGCCCGCCCGGCGGAGAAAAAAGTCGACCGCGCGCAAACCCCCTACGGCACGGGGCTTGCGATCTGAAGAGTGCTGGTAAATTACTTTTTGTTATAATTTCAAGGTTTTATAGTGTTGACGATCTATAAAACCCTGCTAGAATCCGCTCACATTGGCTGCAGGGTAAAAGGCTTCGAGCCGCCAATCACCGATCTTTGACGCAGCGCGTCACCGTCCGCCGAATCCTGCACGGCGTATCCGACGGCCTTAGTCGTAGTCTCAGCCAGCGCCACCAGACGCTGGTTTTTTGCGTGGGTGCCACCGCGTATGCCCGCCTCGCCCAGTGTGCGAAGGTGCCGGCCCTCTTACACCGTGGCCTCGAACGGTACTTATACCGTTTCCCCGATGCTTGCACGCCCCAACCAAAGCGTGCGGCGTCGTGATTCCGCGGCGCGTTACCTGTCTCGCCATCGAGCTGAGCGAGCCGCACGAGTCATGTTCATGGGAGATGATCTGAATGAACGCTTGGTTATCGTGGCGTCCTAGTGAGCAGCATGCGCAATTCGTGCGCAGCATGCTGCGTCGCGGGACGCGTGTCAGTCACCATCTATTCAGCGTTGTCGGCTGTCTCGCTGTCGCAGTTGCGCTTGCACTGTGGCTGCTGCCAACCGTCCGCGGCACGCTCGCCGCGAAGCTGATGCCGGTCGTATCCGCGGCCGTGCAAGCGGGCCCGGCCCGTCTGCTGACCGGCCATCCGCTGCCGAACTTCGCGCCCGCCGGCGTGCAGCCGCAGCAGGAAGACAACAGCCCCGAAACGGACGCGCTTGCGGTCGGCCTCGACGTCGCACCGGAAGCCGCAGCCGCGCAGGGCGATGCGTCCGATCCGGCCCGCAACGGCCCGTCGCCCGTCGCGCTGGCGAAGCTGATCCCGACCCAGCGTGTGGCGGCCGATGCGCGTGACGACCGTGCGCTCGCATCGAATCGCGAACAGGCGCTCGTCGCGACCTACCTGTCGCGCCGTTATCGCGTTGCACAGGAGCCGCTCGGCCAGCTCGTCAAGGCTGCGTTCCAGACCGGCCGTGACGTCGGCCTCGATCCGCTGCTGCTGCTGTCCGTGATGGCGATCGAATCGGGCTTCAACCCGTACGCCGAAAGCGGCGTCGGTGCGAAGGGCCTGATGCAGGTCATGTCGAAGGTCCATTCCGACAAGTTCGAGTATTTCGGCGGCACCGATACCGCACTGCAGCCGCTCGCGAACCTCCAGGTCGGCGCGCTCGTGCTGAAGGACTGCATCGCACGTGGCGGCTCGCTCGCGAACGGCCTGCGCCTGTACAACGGCTCGACGAACCCCGACGACAACGGCTACGGTTCGAAGGTGATGGCCGAGCGCGGTCGCCTGCGTGACGTCGCGCGTGGTCGTAGCGTACCGGTCAATGCGCCGCAGGCGCCGGCGAAGCCGATCGTCACGGCCGCCGCCGTGACGGCATCGGCAGGCGGTGCGAAGCGCGTGCATGCGACGCTCGAAACGTCGGCGAAGTCGACGGCATCGAAGGAAGCCGCCCCGCAGGACGACGCGAGCGTCGATACCGCGAAACAGTCGCACGGCGATCGTTCGGAGCTCGGCGCGTAACTGACGTACGGCTCCAGCCGGCAGGACATGAAAAAGGCACCCGATCCGGGTGCCTTTTTCGCTTTTGCGGGGGGCGGAACGGCCGCCGCACCGGCCGCGTGTCAGTGCTGCCCGAACAGCGTCGCGAGCCGGTCGACCGCTTCCTCGAGCCGCGAGTAGGCCGTCGCATAGGACAGGCGGATATAGTCACGCGGTGCATGGACACCGAAATCCATGCCGGGCACCAGCACGACGCCCGCGTCGTGCAGCATCGCCGTCGTGAGCGCGGCGCTGTCGCCGGCTGCCGGGTGGGCGACGCCGCCGCAGTGCGCATACACATAGAACGCGCCGTCCGGCATCACGGGCACCGTGAAGCCGAGCCGTTCGAGCGCCGGTGCGATGAAGTCGCGGCGGCGCTTGAATTCGAGCCGGCGCGCTTCGTAGATGTCGAGCGCGGCCGGCTCGAAGCACGCGAGCGCCGCATGCTGCGCGAGCGCGGACGGGCAGATGAACAGGTTCTGCGCCAGCTTCTCGAACGTGCCGACCAGCGCGGGCGGCACGACCAGCCAGCCGAGCCGCCAGCCCGTCATGCTGAAATACTTGGAGAAGCTGTTCACGGTGACGACGTCGTCGCCGAACGACAGTGCCGACACGGGCGCCGCGTCGTAGCTGAGCCCCTGGTAGATCTCGTCGACGATCGTGAAGCCGCCGCGTGCGCGCACGGCTTCGACGATCCGCTTCAGTTCGTCGGGTTCGAGCGACGTACCGGTCGGGTTCGACGGCGACGCGAGCAGCACGCCGCGCGTGCGATCGCCCCAGCGCGTACGGACGTCATCCTCGGTGAGCTGGAAGCGCGCATCCGGGCCGCTCGGCACGAGCACCGCGCGGCCTTCGGCCGCCGCGACGAAGTGCCGGTTGCACGGATACGACGGGTCGGGCATCAGCACCTCGTCGTCACGCCCGACGAGCGCGAGGCATGCGAGCAGCAGCGCGGCCGACGCGCCTGCCGTCACGACGATCCGTTCCGGACTGATCGTGAGGCCGTACGCGCGTGCGTAGTGCGCGGCGATCGCCTCGCGCAGCGGTGCGATGCCGAGCGCGCTCGTATATTGGGTGACGCCGCGGCGCAGCGCGGCCGCAGCCGCTTCGACGACCGGCTCGGGCGCAGTGAAATCCGGCTCGCCGATGCCCATGTGGATAACATCGCGCCCCGAGGACTCGAGACGCTGTGCCTCCTTCATCAGTTCCATCACGTAGAAGGGCTGGATCGCGTCGACGCGTGCGGCGAGTCTGACGAGCGAATCGGTGGCGGTATTCATCGGGCGGGCAGGGCGAGGGAGGCGGAGCAAAAGAAAAAACGGGCGCATGCGCGCCCGTTCCGGACCAACGGATTCAGCCGTTGCGGCGCGCCTGCGTTTCGGCGGGGCGCAGCTTCGCGGCGAGCTTGTCGAGCACGCCGTTGACGTACTTGTAGCCGTCGGAGCCGCCGAACGTCTTCGCGAGTTCGACAGCTTCGTTGATGATCACGCGGTACGGCGTTTCGACGTGGTGCGTGAGCTCGAACGTGGCGATCAGCAGCACGGCGCGTTCGACCGGCGACAGCTGGTCGATCGGGCGGTCGAGCGACGGCGTCAGCGCTTCGACGAGCGTCGCGTGCTCGCGGATCACGCCGTGCAGGATCGCGTCGAGCAGCTCCTTGTCGGCCTTGTCGTAACCGAGCGCGCCGCGCAGTTGCGCGTCGATCTCACCGGAGGACGCGTTCGACAGCAGCCACTGGTACAGCCCCTGCGTCGCCAGCTCGCGCGATTGTCGGCGGGCGCTCTTCTTCATGCGCGCTCCTCTTCGTCGTCTTCGTCTTCCTCTTCGTCCTCGTCGTCATCGCCGAGCTGGTCGAGGGCCATCGTCAGGTTGGCCATCTCGACGGCGACGCGTGCGGCGTCACGACCCTTTTCGGTCATGCGCGCGACGGCCTGCTCGTCGTTTTCGGTCGTCAGGACCGCGTTCGCGATCGGCAGGTTGAAGTCGAGGCCGATGCGGGTGATGCCCGCGCCGCTCTCGTTCGACACGAGCTCGAAGTGGTAGGTCTCGCCGCGGATCACCGCGCCGAGCGCGATCAGCGCGTCGAACTGGCCGCTTTCCGCGAGCTTCTGCAGCGCGAGCGGGATTTCCAGCGCGCCGGGCACCGACACGAGCAGCACGTCTTCACCGGTGACGCCGAGGCGTTCCAGTTCCTCGACGCACGCGTCGGCGAGGCCGTTGCACACGGGCTCGTTGAAGCGCGATTGCACGATGCCGATACGCAGGCCGTCGCCTTCGAGATTCGGTTGGTATTGTCCGATTTCCATGATCTTGTCCGTGGTGTGGATGAACGGTTATAGGGCGAAAGCGCCGTGGCGGGTTACGCGTGGGGCGCCGGGCAGGACTTGGCTTCGGCGCCGGGCATCGGAATGAAGCCCGTGACTTCCAGGCCGTAGCCGGACATGCTGCCCAGCTTGCGCGGATTCGACAGCACCTGCATCTTGCCGACGCCGACATCGCGCAGGATCTGCGCACCGATGCCGAACGTCTTGAAATCGACCGGCCGGCGCTTGAGCGCAGCGGCCTTTTCTTCCTCGTCGAACGCCTTGAAGACGTCGATCAGGTGTTCCTTCGTGTCGCCGCAGTTGAGCAGCACGATCACGCCGAGGTCGCGCTCCGCGATCTCGCGCATCGCCGCGTCGAGCGTCCACGAGTGCGTCGACACGCCCGTCTCGAGCAGGTCGAGCACCGACAGCGGCTCGTGCACGCGCACCGGCGTATCGCCGTCCGGCGACGGCATGCCGCGCACCAGCGCGATGTGCGGCGAGCCGCTCGGCTGGTCGCGGTACAGCACCGCGCGGAACGTGCCGTGCGCGGTCTGCATCGTACGCTCGGCGATCCGCTCGATGATCGATTCGGTGCGGCTGCGATACTGGATCAGGTCGGCGATCGTGCCGATCTTCAGGTTGTGTTCCTGCGCGAACTCGATCAGGTCGGGCAGGCGCGCCATCGTGCCGTCGTCCTTGATGATCTCGCAGATCACCGCGGCCGGCGTGAGGCCCGCCAGCGCGGTGAAGTCGCAACCGGCCTCGGTATGGCCCGCGCGCACGAGCACGCCGCCTGGCTGCGCCATGATCGGGAACACGTGGCCCGGCTGCACGATGTGCTCGGGGCGCACGTCGTGCGCGACCGCCGTGGCGATCGTGTGCGCACGGTCGGCGGCCGAGATGCCGGTCGTCACGCCTTCGGCTGCTTCGATGCTGACCGTGAAGGCGGTGCCGTACTGCGTGCCGTTGCGGTAGGTCATCAGCGGCAGGTGCAGCTGCTTGCAGCGTTCCTGCGTCAACGTCAGACAAACCAGGCCGCGGCCGTACTTGGCCATGAAGTTGATCGCTTCCGGCGTGACGAATTCGGCGGCGATCACGAGGTCGCCCTCGTTTTCGCGGTCTTCTTCGTCGACCAGGATCACCATCCGGCCGGCTTTCAGCTCGGCGATGATGTCGAGCGTGGAGGCGAGCGTCATAAGGGGGCGTGAAAGAGGAAAGTGCGTATTTTACGCCAGCCGGACGACGTTTCGGCTGGCGTGGACCGCGCGCGACCGGCGAGCGCTCCGGAAAGCGCTGCGGCCGGCCTGTGCGGCAGGCCTGGCGGGCCGCCGCGCATTGGCTGCACGCGCATGCGGACGGTGGCGGGCCTGCCCGGCCGCGCGTCAGGCGTGCTGGTCGCGCCCGCCCAGGTAGTCGAGCTTGCCGAGCTCGACGCCGCTATGGCGCAGGATGTCGTACGCGGTCGTCACGTGGAAGAAGAAATTGGGCAGCACGAAGTTCAGCAGGTACGACTGGCCGGTGAACTCGATCGGGCCGACACGCATCTTCAGCACGATCTGGCGCGCCTCGCTGCCGTCGATCTGCGCGGCGTCGAAGCTTTTCAGGTAGTCGATCGTCTTCTGGATGCGGGCGTGCAGTTCGTCGAAGGTCTGCTCGACGTCCGGGTAGCTGGGGATCTCGACATCGGCGAGGCGCGCGGCGCAGCCCTTGGCCGTGTCGGTCGCGATATAGACCTGGCGGACGAGCGGCAGCATGTCCGGGTACAGGCGGGCGCCGACGAACACCGACGGATCGATCTGCTTCTCGGCCGCATGCGCCTGCGCCTTGCCGAGGATGTGCTGAAGATTGGTCAGGCCACGGATCAGGACAGGCACCGAGGCCTGATACATCGAAATGGACATGGGGACGACTCCTTGAGGAAGAGGGTGACCAATACGCGGCCGCGCCATGCGTTGCGGCGCCGGAACCGCTGTCGACGCATCTTAGCGCGGCGGCATGACCCGTGCGCGTCGTTGGCCATTCGGCCAGCTGTCGGGGTGGGCCGGCGAGCGTCGAGCGCAGGCGTCGTGGCTTCGGCCGGCGCCGCGCGGCGAGGAGAGAAATGGGGTGGGAGCAATCCGCGTCGTCGCGGCGCGATGGACGAAATGCGTCGCGCGGCGGGTTCGAGCGGCGGCCGACCGAACGAGGTGGCGTAGTGGCGGCGCCCCGGCCACGACGGGCCGAACCGCCAGTCGGTGGACCTGACGATCAGTCCTGATGCATGCCTTGCGAAGACGAGAGCATCCGCTCCACGTATCGCGCGATCATGTCGACTTCGAGATTGACCTTGTCACCGGCCTTCACATGCTGCAGCGTCGTGACCTCGACCGTATGCGGAATCAGGTTGATCGAGAACTCGCAACCGTCCGCGCGATCGTCGACCGTGTTGACGGTCAGGCTCACGCCGTTGACCGTGATCGATCCCTTGTACGCGAGATAGCGGCCGAGCTCGCGCGGCGCGACGATGCGCAGTTCGTGCGACTCGCCGACCGGCGCGAAGCGCGACACCGTGCCGAGGCCGTCCACATGACCCGACACGATGTGCCCGCCGAGGCGGTCGTGCGCGCGCAATGCCTTCTCGAGGTTCACGTCGCCGGGTGTCGAGAGGCCGACCGTACGGTTCAGGCTTTCGCGCGACACGTCGACGTCGAACGACGCATCGGTCTTTTCGATCACCGTCATGCACGCGCCCTGGATCGCGATGCTGTCGCCCAGCGCCACATCCGTGAGGTCGAGCCCGCCGGCCAGCACGGTGAGGCGCACGCCCGCGTCGGCCGACGCGCCGAGCGGCCGGATCGATTCGATACGGCCGACGGCCGCGACAATGCCGGTAAACATCGTGACGATCCCGTTCAGTGAGGGGTGTCGGACGGCGCGAAGCGCGCGAGGATCCGCAGATCGTCGCCGACCCGCTCGAACCCGTGGAACGACAGCCGCGTACGCGCGTCGAGGTTCGCCGGCGCGGCGAGGTCGAACATGCCGGCCGCATCGGCGCCCAGCAGGCTCGGCGCGAGGTAGACGAGCAATTCGTCGACGCACTGCTCGCGCAGCAGCGAGCCGTTCAGCTTGTGGCCGGCCTCGACGTGCAGTTCGTTGACGCCGCGCGCGCCGAGCGCCGCCAGCATCGCGGGCAGGTCGACCTTGCCTTGCGCATTCGCGATCGGCACGATTTCCGCGCCACGGGACTTCAGCACGTTCGCGCGCACTTCGCCGGCGGCGTCGAGCCGGCCGCAGAAAATCAGCAGCGGCGCGCCTTCGAGCAGCCGCGCGTCGAGTGGCAGGTCGAGGCGGCTGTCCACCAGGATGCGCTGCGGCTGGCGCGGCGTGTCGATGCCGCGCACGGTCAGCAGCGGGTTGTCTTCACGCACGGTGCCGATGCCGGTGAGGATCGCGCAGGCGCGCGCACGCCATGCATGCCCGTCGAGGCGCGCGGCCTCGCCGGTGATCCACTGGCTTTCGCCGGACGGCAGCGCGGTGCGGCCGTCGAGCGACGCGGCGGTCTTCATCCGCACCCACGGGCGGCCGCGCGTCATTCGCGACACGAAGCCGATGTTCAGTTCGCCGGCTTCGTGCGCGAGCAGCCCGCAGCGCACGTCGATGCCCGCGTCGCGCAGCATGCCGAGGCCGCGCCCCGACACCTGCGGGTTCGGGTCTTCCATCGCGGCGACGACCTTCGCGACGCGCGCTTCAATCAGCGCGTTCGCGCACGGCGGCGTGCGGCCGAAATGGCTGCACGGCTCGAGCGTCACATAGACGGTCGAACCGGCGACGTCATAGCCGCGCGCACGCGCGTCCTTCAGCGCCTGCACTTCGGCGTGATCCTGGCCGGCCGGCTGCGTGAAGCCTTCGCCGATCACGTCGCCGTTCTTGACGATCACGCAGCCGACACGCGGGTTCGGTGCCGTCGTATACATGCCGCGCGCGGCGAGCGCGAGCGCGCGCTGCATGTGGGCGAAATCGATATCCGAGAACATGCGCGCGGACCCGGGTCAGGCAGCGAGTGCCGCGAATGCGCGGCGCGCGGCCGCGAGCGTCGCGTCGATCACCGCGTCGTCGTGCGTGCTCGACACGAACCCGGCCTCGTACGCCGACGGCGCGAAGTACACGCCTTCGTCGAGCATCAGGTGGAAGAAGCGGTTGAAGCGCTCGGTGTCGCTCTTCGTCACTTCGGCGAAGCTGGTCGGCACGCGTTCGGCGAAGTAGAGGCCGAACATCGCGCCGATCGAGTCGGCCGCGAACGGCACGCCGGCCGCACGCGCTTCGGCCGCGAGGCCGTCGGCGAGACGCTTGGTCTGCGCGGTGAGCGCGTCGTAGAAGCCGGGCGCCTGGATCAGCTGCAGCGTCTTCAGGCCCGCGGCGACCGCGATCGGGTTGCCCGACAGCGTGCCGGCCTGATAGACGCCGCCGAGCGGCGCGAGGTGGGCCATGATGTCGCGGCGGCCGCCGAACGCGGCAGCCGGCATCCCGCCGCCGATCACCTTGCCGAGGCAGGTGAGGTCGGCCGTGATTCCGTAGTAAGCCTGCGCGCCGCCGAGCGCGACGCGGAACCCGCACATCACTTCGTCGAAGATCAGCACCGCGCCGTGCTTCGTGCACAGTGCGCGCAGCGCGTTCAGGAATTCGGGCGTGCCGCGCACGAGGTTCATGTTGCCCGCGACCGGTTCGACGATCACGGCGGCGATCTCGTCGCCGAACGCGCCGAACGCTTCTTCGAGCGCGGCGACGTTGTTGTATTCGAGGACGGTCGTATGCTTCGCGATGTCGGCGGGCACGCCGGCCGACGTCGGGTTGCCGAACGTCAGCAGGCCCGAGCCGGCCTTCACGAGCAGGCTGTCCGCGTGGCCGTGGTAGCAGCCCTCGAACTTGACGATGCGGCTGCGGCCCGTGAAGCCGCGCGCGAGACGCAGCGCGCTCATCGTGGCCTCGGTGCCGCTCGACACCATCCGCACCTGTTCGATCGACGGCACGAGCTTGCAAATTTCCTCGGCGATCTCGATCTCGGCTTCGGTCGGCGCGCCGAACGAGAAGCCGTCGGCGAGCACGTTCTGCACGGCCGACAGCACTTCCGGATGGACGTGGCCGACGATCATCGGGCCCCACGAGCCGATGTAGTCGATGTACTGCTTGCCGTCGGCATCCCAGAAATACGGCCCTTGCGCGCGTGCGACGAAGCGCGGCGTGCCGCCGACCGAACGGAATGCGCGCACCGGCGAGTTGACGCCGCCGGGAATGGTCTTCTGGGCGCGTTCGAAGAGGATCTGATTGTTGGACATGGACGAAACCTGCGAGAGAAGGGCGCGGGGGCCTGTGCACGGGCCGCGGCGCCTGGGCGGAACGATCGTCCGATTGTACCGGAGACGCGCGCGGCGAGCCCGCGGCGCGGTCTGCGGCGTATCGGCGCGCGAGGGATCGCGCGGGCCGGGAAGCAAGAGGAGGTGATTCCGCCCCGTTATCGGTCCGGCAACGGAGGCGGCTTGCGCTTGCCGGTCAGCTCGGCCCAGCGCTTCTCGAGCGGGCCTTCGACCATCGGCTTGATCACCGTGCCGGAGCTCTGCGCATCCCAGGTCTGCACCGAGTACGGATGGACGCGAAGCGCGTCGCGCGGGATCACGACGTCCTGGTGCGCGTCGACCAGCCAGTCGTACACGAAGTCGATGCACAGCCGGTAGCCGCGCTTCGTCGACGGATCGGGCACCTCGTACGGCGCGCGCGTCACGTAGCCGGAGCCGAACAGGCCCTTGGGCTCTTTCGCGACGCGATGCAGGAACACGCGGTCGCCCGGCAGGATGCCGCGCGCGAAGCCGCAGCCCCACACGTCATGCACGGCCTCGCCGGCCTTCACGCGCGCGGCGACGTCGGGCAGTTCGGGCCACGGCCATTTCTTGGGGCTCCAGATCAACAGGAAAGCGGTCATCGGTTCGGTCGGGCGTCGAATTGGTCAGACAAGAGAGGTGAGGCGCTGCAAGCTTAATCGAATTCCCGCGTGCGATCCCGCGTGGCGGGCGCCACGGCGGTACTTTTCGGCCCGCTGCACACTTACACCGCCAGCACGTAAAAAAGTTGCGCGTACAATCATGGGCCTGGGCGCACCGTTCGCGGCGCGGCCTCCCGTCTTCACCGCCACGTGCGCCCCGATGCGCGCGGGCTCCATTCCGGATACCCATGTCTCACGTCATCCGACGCCGGCCCGACGCCCGGCTGATCCTGTTGCTCGGCGCGCTCGCCGCCTGCGGGCCGATCGCTACCGACATGTACCTGCCGAGCCTGCCGTCGATCGCCGCCGGCTTCTCCGTCAGCCCCGGCGCCGCGCAGCGCACGCTGACGAGCTTCATGGCCGGCTTCTCGATCGGCATGCTGCTGTACGGCCCGCTGTCCGACACGTGGGGCCGACGCCCCGTGCTGCTCGGCGGCATCGCGCTGTTCACGCTCGCGAGCATCGGCTGCTTCGTGTCGACGTCGATCGACATGCTGATCCTCGTGCGCTTCCTGCAGGCGCTCGGCGCCGGCGCGGCGTCGGTGCTGTCGCGTGCGATCGCGCGCGACGCGCACGAGCCGACCGACGCGGCGAAGGTGCTGTCGATGGTGGCGATCGTCACCGCGGTCGGGCCGTTGCTCGCGCCGCTGATCGGCGGGCAGATCCTGCGCTTCTCCGGTTGGCGCGGGGTGTTCGTCGTGCTGGCCGTATTCGGCGCGGTATGCGCGGCGACCGCGTACCTGCGCGTGCCCGAAACCTGGCCGAAGGAGCGGCGCAAGAGCGCGGCCGTGCTCGCGTCGTTCGCGTCGTACGGGCGCATCCTGTCCGATCCCGTCGCCTGGGGGCACATGCTGTGCGGCGGGATGGCGTTCGCGTCGATGTTCTCGTACATCACCGCCACGCCGTTCGTGTACATCGAGTATTTCCACGTGTCGCCGCAGCACTACGGGCTGCTGTTCGGCCTGAACGTGGTCGGCATCATGATCGGCAACTTCGCGAACACGCGGCTCGTCGGCCGCCTCGGCTCATTGCGCATCATCGCGGCCGCGTCGCTCGTGAGCTGCATCGCGTCGCTCGCGGTCGCGCTCGTCGCGCTGACGGGGTGGGGCGGGCTGTGGTCGATCGTCGTGTGCCTGTTCTTCGTCGTCGGCGTGGTCGGGATCCTGTCCGCGAACTGCACGACCGACCTCATGCATCGCTATCCGCACAACGCGGGCGCGTCGGCGGCCGTGTTTGGCGCGATGCAGCTGGCGCTCGGTGCGCTCGCGAGCGTCGCGATCGGCGCACTCGCGGACGGCACGCCGTTCGCGATGGGCGTGACGATCGGCGTGTCGGGCGTGCTGTGTTTCGCCGGCCGCTGCCTCGTGCTGCGCTGGCACGGGCGGCCCGTCAAGGCGGGCGCCTGAATCGCGGCCTGACGGCAGCATGAAAAACGCCACCGCGCGCGCTGCGCCGGTGGCGTTTTTGTTTCGAACGCGGGAAGCGGCTGCCGCCGCGCCGCGTCAGTCCCGTGCGACGTCCTTCGCCGCCGGCGACGCACCGTGGCTCAGCCAGTCGAGCACGTCGGCCGTTTCGTCGTCGCTCGCGCGCGCCCTCGCCTGGGCGACGGCCTCGGGCAGTTCGCCGTTCGTCGACGCACGGCGGATCGCGACGCCGACCGCGAGGATGTCGATCATCAGCAAATGCAGGATCCGCGAGATCATCGACAGTTGCGACTCGCGCATCTCGATGTGGTCGGTTTCGAGCGCGACGGTCGCGCGCTTCGCGAGCGGCGTGTTGCTCGACGTGATCGCGATCACCTTCGCGCCGGCCTGCATCGCGACGTCGAGCACGCGCAGCAGCTCGGGCGCGCGCCCCGACTTCGATACCGCGACGATCACGTCACCCTTGCCGAGCAGCGCGGCCGATGCGGCCTGCATGTACAGGTCGCCGTACGCGATCGTCGGGATCCCGAAGCGGAAGAACTTGTAATGCGCGTCCTGCGCGACGATGTTCGAGTTGCCGAGCCCGTAGAACTCGATGCGCCGCGCGCCGTTCAGGATCTCGATCGCGTTCTCGACGTGCTCGAAATTCAGGTGCTCGCGCAACTGCAGGATCGCGGACACCGTGTTGTCGAGCACCTTCGCGCCGAAGTCGGTGGCCGTGTCGCCGAGATGCACCTGGCTGTGGCTCATCGGGATCGTACCGGTGAGGCCGGTGGCGAGCTTCAGCTTGAAGTCGGACAGCCCCTGGCAGCCGAGCGAGCGGCAGAAGCGGATCACCGTCGGCTGGCTCACGTCGGCCTTGCGCGCGATGTCGACGATCGGATCGTTGATGATCGAGCGCGGATGGTTCAGCGCGAGATCGGCGACGCGGCGCTCGGCCGGCGTCAGTGCGTCACGCATCTGGCGGATCCGCTCGAACACGGCCGACGATGCACCACCCGAGCGGTTCGACAGCTGCTCCGCGAGGATCGCCGATACGCCGAGGAACGCCGGGTATTCGGCGGTGATCAGGTAGGTCGGGACGTTCTCGAGGTAGTGCGTGAAGCGGCCCTTCGCCTCGAAGCGCGCGCGGAACGACGAGCGCGTGAACAGTTCGCCGAGCTTCAGCGCGACGCCGCCGCCGATGTACACGCCGCCGAGCGCGCCGAGCGTCAGCGCGACGCTGCCCGCGAACGCGCCGAGAATCCCGCAGAAGCATTCGACCGTCTCGAGCGCGAGTGCGTCGCCCGCATGGGCGCGCTCGACGATCTCGACCGTGTCGACGGTCGCGGCCACGCGCTTCTTGTCGCGCGCGGCGAGCGCGCGATAGATGATCTCCATGCCGGGGCCCGCGCACACGCGTTCGAACGACACGTGCGGAAACTTCTTGCGCGCGTACTGCAGCACCAGATCCTCGCGCTCGTCCTGCGGCGCGAACGACGCGTGACCGCCTTCGCTGCCGAGCGCGATCCAGCGGTCGTCGGCCGGAATCAGCCCCGACACGCCGAGCCCCGTGCCGGGCCCGAGCAGCCCGATCACGCTGTTCTGGCGGCGCGCGCCGCCGCCGACCTGCACGCGTTGCGCATCGGTCAGCCCCGGCAGCGCCATCGCGAGCGCGGTGAAGTCGTTGACGACGAGCAGCGTGTCGAAGCCGAGCGCGCGGCGCGTCGCCTCGATCGAGAAGCTCCAGTCGTGGTTGGTCATCGTGACCTGGTCGCCGTCGACCGGGTTCGCGATCGCGATCGCCGCGTGGTTCACGCGGCTGATCTTCACATCCTTCAGATACTTGCGGATCGCGTCGGTGATCGTCGGATAGTCGGCGCCGGGATAGACGCGAATCTGCGTGATCTCGCCCGGGCCGGTTTCCAGCGCGAAGCGCGCGTTGGTGCCGCCGACGTCCGCGAGCAGGCGCGGGCCGTCGGCATGCTGACCCGCGACGACCGCCTTACTTTGCGCACCAGTAGACATCGAGCTGGGTCCCCTTGTCGTTGGCCAGTTGGGAAATCGCGTTCTTCTGCAGCGATGCGGCCGCGGCGTCGAGCACCGCGCGTTTGCGTTCGCCCGCGATCAGCAGGAACAGCCGGTCGACGCGCTTGAGCGCATCGAGCGAGAAGCTCACGCGCGCATGCGGCGCGGCGCCGGGATGGACGGCGACGAAACGCTCGGGCGTCGTGATCGCGTGATCCCATTCGGGCGCATCGGCGAAGATCGACGCGGTATGGCCGTCCTCGCCCATGCCGAGCACCGCGACGCTCGGCACGCGGTAGTCGGCGTTCGCGTTCAGCGCGGCGACGTGCGCGTCGAGCGCGGTGCGCGTGTCGACGAGCGGCAGGAAGCGGGCAGGGGCGGCTGCATGCTGCAGCAGCGTGTCGCGCACGAGGTGCGCGTTGCTGGCTGCATCGTCCTCCGGTACCCAGCGGTCGTCGACCAGCGTCACGTCGACGCCGGCCCAGTCGAGCGCCGCCGCGTGCGACAGCGTTTGCAGGAACGGGCGCGGGCTCGTGCCGCCGGACACCGCGAGCGTCGGGCGCGCGGGGCCGGCGAGCGCGGCGCGCAGCGCATCGCCGACGGCGCGCGCGAGCGCTTCGCTTTGCGCTTCCTGGGTGTCGAAAGCGTGAATCTCGATCACATCTCCTCCGGACTGCTTTGTCTGTTCAAATCGTACGAATCGTGGGGCACGTTGCCGCGTACGGTGGCGTGCGCGGCAACGGTTTGCATCAGTTCTCTTCTTCGAGCCAGCAGGTGTCGTGCTGCGCGAGCATCGCGCTCGCCGCGGCCGGCCCCCACGTGCCCGCCGCATACGGCTTCGGCGGCTTCAGCGTGCGCGCCCATTCGTTCAGGATAGGCTCGACCCAGCGCCAGGCGGCTTCCTGTTCGTCGCGGCGCACGAAGAGGGCGAGACGGCCGTTGATCACGTCGAGCAGCAGGCGCTGGTACGCCTCCATCTGCCCTTCCTTGAAGAACTGGTCGAACGCGAGGTCGAGGTGCACGCTCGCGAGGTTCATCCCTTCGCCCGGTTGCTTCGCGAGGCAGTACAGGCGGATCGTCTCGTTCGGCTGCAGCCGGATCACGAGGCGGTTCGAGCCGGGACGCAGTGCGGTGGGCCCGAGCGCCGAATGCGGCACCGGGCGGAAATTGACGACGATCTCCGCGACGCGATCGGCAAGCCGCTTGCCGGTGCGCAGGAAGAACGGCACGCCGGCCCAGCGCCAGTTCTCGATCTCGACCTTCAGCGCGACGAAGGTTTCGGTCTGGCTGTCGGGCTTCACGCCCGGCTCGGTCGCGTAGGCCGGCACCTGCATGCCCTTGATCACGCCCGCATGATACTGGCCGCGCACGGCCACCTTGCCGATGTCGCGCGGATCGACCGGCTTCAGCGCGCGCAGCACGCGCAGCTTCTCGTCGCGCACCGAATCCGAATCCATCGAATGCGGCGGCTCCATCGCGACGATCGACAGCAACTGCAGCAGGTGGTTCTGCACCATGTCGCGCAACGCGCCCGTATTGTCATAGAAATCGCCGCGTGCCTCGACGCCGAGCTCCTCGGCGATCGTGATCTGGATGCTCTCGACCCATTCGCGGCGCCACAGCGGCTCGAACAGCGCATTGCCGAAGCGCAGCGCGAGCAGGTTCTGTACCGGCTCCTTGCCGAGGTAGTGGTCGATCCGATAGATCTGGCCTTCCGCGAAGATCTCGCCGACCGCGTCGTTGATCGCGTTCGACGACTTCAGGTCGTAGCCGAGCGGCTTTTCGAGCACGATGCGCGAGCCTTCGCTCAGGCCGACCGACGCGAGCGCCTTGCAGATCGGCACGAACAGCGACGGGCCCGTCGCCAGATAGAACACGCGGATACCGGGCAGCGATGCCACCGCGTCGCGCAGCACGCCGTAGTCTTCCGCGCGGCCGAGATCGAGGTGCACGTACTCGATGCGCTCGAGGAAGGACTTCCATGCAGCTTCGTCGAACGCCTTGCCGGCGGCCTTGGCCGCGTGCGGCTTCACGTGCGTGTCGACCCATTCGAGATAGGACGCCCGATCCGATTCATGACGCGCCACGGCGACGATCCGGCCGCTCTCCGCCAGCATGTTCGCACGGTGCGCCTCGAACAGCGCGGGCAGGATCTTGCGCATCGACAGATCGCCGGTGCCGCCGAAAAGTACGAAGGTAAAGCTGGAATCGGTATGCATGTGTCTCCGCCGGGTTGGGGGGCTGGGAAGCGGGCCGTAAAGCGATCCGTAGTGCGATAAAAATATTTTTGACACTGAATTGTAGTTTAACTACAATCCGCCGCAAGGGGTAGCACCTGGGTGAAGAAAAAAAGAAGTGCGGTCGATGAACTGCGCGAGCTTCGCCTTCGGGAACGCCTTGTGCCGAATGTTATCGGACATTGACGGCGCGCATCGTCAGCGCGACGTCGGCCCCGGGCTCGCGCCGCATCATTGCGGCGGGCCAGAAACACAAAGAGGAGACACGCCGTTGAATCTCGATTCACGCTTTCTGTAAGAGCCCGGCCGGTCATCGGCCCCGTACGCTGCATGCGTCCCGCGGCTCGATTTCCCCGTCGTTATCAAGAAGCCGGTTCCCCGTCGGGGAACCTCACGAGTTGATTCAGTCTGGAGGAGATAAGTAATGAAAGTTCGCTCGATCATGGGTGCGCTCTGCGCCGCAGGTCTGATGGCTGGTGCCGTGGCGGCGCAGGCAGCCGAGAATGTGACGGTGCTGCACTGGTGGACCTCGGGTGGCGAGTCGAAGGCCGTCGGCGTGCTGAAGGACGACGTGCAGAAGCAGGGCTACGTGTGGAAGGACTTCGCGGTCGCGGGCGGCGCCGGCGCCGCGGCCATGACCGCGCTGAAGACCAAGGTGATCAGTGGCGACTCACCGTCGGCCGCGCAGATCAAGGGCCCGCTGATCCAGGACTGGGCCGACCAGGGCGTGCTCGTCAACATCGATTCCGCTGCCGGCGACTGGAAGCAGAACCTGCCGCCGGAAATCGACAAGATCATCAAGTACAAGGGCCACACCGTCGCGGCGCCGTTCTCGGTGCACCGCGTGAACTGGCTGTACATCAACAAGGCCGCGCTCGACAAGGTCGGCGCGAAGGTGCCGACCACCTGGCCTGAATTCTTCGCGGTGGCCGACAAGCTGAAGGCCGCGGGCATCCAGCCGGTCGCGATGGGCGGCCAGCCGTGGCAGGACCTGACGCTGTGGGAAGACGTCGTGCTGTCGCAGGGCCCGGCGTTCTACAAGAAGGCGCTGGTCGACCTCGACCAGGCGACGCTGACGTCGCCGCAGATGCTGTCCGTGTTCGACACGGTGCGCAAGATCCAGGGCTACTTCGACACCGGCCGTAACGGCCGCGACTGGAACCTCGCGACCGCGATGGTGATCAACGGCAAGGCCGGCATGCAGTTCATGGGCGACTGGGCGAAGGGCGAGTTCGAGAACGCCGGCAAGAAGGCGGGCAAGGACTACGTCTGCGCGCCGGTGCCGGGCACCGCGAATTCGTACACGTTCAACGTCGACTCGTTCGTGTTCTTCCAGCAGAAGGGCGAGAAGAACGCGACGCCGGGCCAACTCGCGCTCGCGAAGACGATCATGACGCCGGACTTCCAGGAGCAGTTCAGCCTGCTGAAGGGCTCGGTGCCGGTGCGTCTCGGCGTGAAGATGGACAAGTTCGACGACTGCGCGAAGAAGTCGTATGCCGACGAGCAGACCGCGATCAAGTCGGGCGGCTTCGTGCCGTCGCTCGCGCACGGCATGGCGCAAAGCGACGCGACCGCCGGCGCGATCACGGACGTCGTGACGAAGTTCATGAACTCGCAGCAGGATTCGAAGAGCGCGGTCGCCGCGCTCGCGAAGGCCGCGAAGGTCAAGTAACGCGCGCCAGGCGCCCGGCCGGACACGCTTCATCGGCCGGGCGTTTTTGCATGTGCAGCAAACGGGCCCGCCCGCGAGCCCGTGTCGTACCCGGCGCCGGCCCGGCCTGCGTCGCCCTCGTTCCAGGAGTCGAATCAAGTGGCTGCCCCTCTTAGCGGAAACGGATCCGGCGCTGCCGCCGCACGGCGTACGTCGCCGATGTCGGCCTTCGCCGATCGCTGGATCCCGAAGCTCGTGCTTGCGCCGAGCGTCGCGATCGCCGTGGTGTTCATCTACGGCTTCATCCTGATTACCGGCTATCTGTCGCTGACCCGCTCGCGGCTGTTGCCCAACTACGAATTCGACGGCTTCGGCCGTTACACGGACCTGTTCCAGAACGACGTGTGGTGGACCTCCGCCGCGAACCTCGGCTGGTTCGGGATTCCGTTCATCGCGATCTGCGTCGCGCTCGGGCTGTTCCTCGCGATCCTGCTCGACCAGCGGATCCGCAACGAAGGCGCGCTGCGCGCGGTCTTCCTGTACCCGATGGCGCTGTCGTTCATCGTCACCGGTACCGCCTGGCAGTGGATCCTGAACCCGGGCCTCGGCCTCGAGAAGGTGATGCACGACTGGGGCTGGACGAGCTTCTCGTTCGGCTGGCTCGACGATCCGGACAAGGCGATCTTCTGCGTGGTGATCGCGGCCGTGTGGCAGTCGACCGGCTTCGTGATGGCGCTGTTCCTCGCGGGGCTGCGCGGTGTCGACGCGGAGATCTTCAAGGCCGCGCAGGTGGACGGCGCGACGCTGCCGACCATCTACCGCAAGATCGTGATCCCGAGCATGCGCCCGGTGTTCTTCTCGGTGCTGCTGATCCTCTGCCACATCACGATCAAGACCTTCGACCTCGTCGTCGCGCTGACGGCAGGCGGCCCGGGCACCTCGTCGTCGCTGCCGGCCATGTTCATGTACACGTTTTCGTTCAACCGCGGCCAGCTCGGGCTCGGCGCGGCGTCCTCGGTGATGATGCTCGCGACCGTGGTCGCGGTGCTGGTGCCGCTGATGTATATGGAATCGAGGAGCACCCGCAATGCAGCCTAAGATGACGATCAGCCGGGCAGTGATCTATGCGGCACTGATCCTGTTCGCGCTGTATTTCCTGTTTCCGATCTACGTGATGCTGTCGACGTCGTTCAAGGATCTCGACCAGCTGCGCACCGGCAACCTGCTGACGCCGCCCACCACGTGGACCGTCGACCCGTGGGTGAAGGCCTGGAGCGGGGCGTGCACCGGCGTGCGCTGCGACGGCATGAAGCCGTTCTTCCTGAACTCGCTGCAGATGGTGATTCCGGCCGTGCTGATCTCGTCGCTGATCGGCGCGTTCAACGGCTACGTGCTCACGCACTGGCGTTTTCGCGGCGCCGACGCGCTGTTCACGATGATGCTGGTCGGCTGCTTCATCCCGTTCCAGGTGATCCTGCTGCCGATGGCGCGCCTGCAGGGGATGCTCGGCCTCGCCAACACGATTCCGGGCCTCGTGTTCGTGCACGTCGTGTACGGGATCGCGTTCACGACGATGTTCTTCCGCAACTTCTACGTGAGCGTGCCGGCCGAGCTCGTGAAGGCCGCGCGCATCGACGGCGCGGGCTTCTTCACGATCTTCACGAAGATCCTGCTGCCCGTGTCGCTGCCGATCTTCATGGTGTGCCTGATCTGGCAATTCACGCAGATCTGGAACGACTTCCTGTTCGGGATCGTGTTCTCCGGCGTCGATTCGATGCCGATCACGGTTGCGCTGAACAACCTCGTCAACACGTCGACGGGCGTGAAGGAATACAACGTCGACATGGCCGGCGCGATCATCGCCGCGCTGCCGACGCTGCTCGTCTACATCGTCGCCGGCCGCTACTTCGTGCGCGGGCTGACGGCGGGCGCGGTGAAGGGGTAAGCGCGGCTTCATCCGATACGACGAACCGGCCGCGCCTCGCGCGCGGCGCATCGAAACGAACCCGACGCGGCGCCGGAGTGCGCCGCGCGAGACGAGACAGAGGATTCACAGCATGGCAAGCCTTTCCATCCGTGACGTGTACAAGACCTACCCGAACGGGGTGCCGGTCCTGAAGGGTGTCGACATCGAGATCGAGGACGGACAGTTCCTGATCCTGGTCGGCGGCTCGGGCTGCGGGAAATCGACGCTGCTCAACATGATCGCCGGGCTCGAGACCGTGACGAGCGGCGAGATCTGCATCGACGGCAAGGTCGTCAACGACCTGTCGCCGAAGGATCGCGACATCGCGATGGTGTTCCAGTCGTACGCGCTGTATCCGTCGATGACGGTGCGCGAGAACATCTCGTTCGGCCTGAACATCCGCAAGGTGCCGAAGAGCGAACAGCAGCAGATCGTCGACCGTGTGTCGCAGATGCTGCAGATCCAGCATCTGCTCGACCGCAAGCCGGGCCAGCTGTCGGGCGGCCAGCGCCAGCGTGTCGCGATGGGCCGGGCGCTCGCGCGCGATCCGTCGTTGTTCCTGTTCGACGAGCCGCTGTCGAACCTCGACGCGAAGCTGCGCATCGAGATGCGCGCGGAAATCAAGCTGCTGCACCAGCGCCTCGGCACGACGATCGTCTACGTGACGCACGACCAGATCGAGGCGATGACGCTCGGCGACCGGATCGCGGTGATGAAGGACGGCGTGGTCCAGCAGTTCGGCGCGCCGCAGGAGATCTACGATTCGCCGTCGAACCTGTTCGTCGCGGGCTTCATCGGCGCGCCGCCGATGAACTTCATCAACGGCAAGCTGGTCGAGCAGGGCAGCGGGATCGCGCTCGAAGTCGACACGGGCGTCAAGCGCGGCGCGCTGAACCTGCCGTTCGATGCGGCGAAGCTGAAGTCGCACGTCGGCCGCGAGGTGATCCTCGGCCTGCGTCCGGAGCGCATCACCGACGTGCGCCACGCGCACAACGGCGACGCGTCGCATCTGCAACCGTTCGACGTGCGCGTCGACGTGACCGAGCCGACCGGGCCGGACACGCACGTGTTCGCGCAGGTGAACGGCAAGCGCATCGTGAGCCGCGTGCATCCGGCCGCGAACCCGCAGCCCGACCAGACGCTGTCGCTGCTGTTCGACGTGTCGAAGGCGGTGCTGTTCGATCCGGCGTCGGAAGAGCGGATCGCGTAACGTCGCGCGAGCGCTGAACGAAGAAAAAAGGGCCGTCTTCGGACGGCCCTTTTGTTCTGGCGCGGCGGTTGATGCCGCAGCGGCGCTCAGTGCGGCAGCCTTACGTCGAACTTGAACGTCGCCAGCCGCGCGACGAGGATGAAGCCGGTCGCGAGCAGCACGCTGTACACCGAGTCGAACTGCAGCCACACGAGCAGCAGGTAGAACCAGCAGCCGACGAACGCGCAGGTCGCATACGGCCGCGAATCGCGCAGGATCAGCGGGATGTCGTTGCACAGCACGTCGCGGATGATCCCGCCGACCACGCCCGTGATCACGCCCATCATCACCGCGATGAAGCGCGGCATCTCGGCATCGAGCGCGATCGCCGTGCCCGAGATGCTGAAGATCCCGAGCCCGATCGCATCGGCGACGAGCAGCAATCGCTCGGCCGACAGCCGCGACAACATCCGCAGCACGAACGGCGCGAACAGCGCGAGCACGAAGATCGCGATCACGTAGTCGTCGTGCACGACCCAGTAGAACGGCCGGCGCTCGAGCAGGATGTCGCGCAGCGTGCCGCCGCCGAACGCGGTGGCGAGCGCGACGACGAACGTGCCGACCGAGTCGAGGCGGTTCTTGCGCGCCTCGATGAAGCCCGAGATCGCAAAGGCCAGCGTGGCGATCGCCTCCAGTACCGCGATCGCGAGCGTCAGCCTAGGATGCGGCACGCGGCCCCCGGTCGCCGGGTGCCGCGAACGGCTGCAGCAGCACCAGCACCGCGCCCGCGCCGCCGTCGTTGCCGCGCGCCTCGCAGAACGCGATCACTTCTTCCTTCTGCACGAGCCACGCGCGCACCTTGCCTTTCAGCACGGGTTCCTTGCCGATCGAGCCGAGCCCTTTGCCGTGGATCACGCGCAGGCAGCGCAGCCCCTTTTTGCCGGCTTCGCGGATGAACTCGGCGAGCGCGTCGCGCGCCTCGTCGCGCCGCATCCCGTGCAGGTCGATCTGCGCCTGCACGATCCACGCGCCGCTGCGCAGCTTGCGCACGACGTCGCGGCTGATGCCGGGGCGGTGGTAGTACAGCGAGTCGTCGCTGTCGAGCAATGTCTCGGGATCGAATTCGTCGGACAACGTCGCGTTCAGCACGGCTTCCTCGTCGCGCTGCGTCTGCTTCGGCACCGGGTCGGGCGGTGTGCGCCCGGCCGCCGCGCGCGGCGGCGCGTTCAGCGGACGGATCGCGCCGATCTCGTTGCGGAACAGGTTCGCGTCGGCTTCCGCCTTGCGCTCGGCCTTGGCCGTTTCGACGCGCTCGCGTTCGCGACGATCGGCTTCGCCTTGCAGCGACTTGCGCAGCGCGCCGAGGCCCGCGAGCCCCTGGCCGCGCAACGCGGCGGGATCGGGTGCGGGCGCCGGCGCAACGGGCGCGGGGTTCGCGGGACGGGCGGCGATCTGCCGCTTCGCGGGATCGCTCGGATGGGGCTGGTTCTTCGCCATGATTCGGTACGCAGGGCAGGCGCGTTCGGGCGCGCGGGCAAAAAAAAGCCGCTGCTCGGCGGCAGCGGCTTTCCGGTCAAGCCCGCTTCGCGGCAGCGGACGCCATTGTAGCGCCCGGCGGCCGAACGCTTGACGCTTACTTCTTGTCGTGCAGGCTTTCGAGGTAGCGCTGCGCGTCGAGCGCGGCCATGCAGCCCGTGCCGGCGCTCGTGATCGCCTGGCGGTACACGTTGTCCTGCACGTCGCCGGCCGCGAACACGCCCGGCACGCTGGTCGACGTCGCGTTGCCGTGCAGGCCGCTCTTCGTCAGGATGTAGCCGTCCTTCATCTCGAGCTGGCCCTGGAACAGGTCGGTGTTCGGCTTGTGGCCGATCGCGACGAACACGCCTTGCACGTTGAGATCCTGCGTCGCGCCGGTCTTCACGTTCTTGATGCGCAGGCCCGTGACGCCCGACTGCTCGCCCGTCACTTCGTCGAGCACGTGATCCCACTTGATATCGACGACGCCTTCCTTTTCCTTCTCCAGCAGGCGGTCGATCAGGATCGGCTCGGCGCGGAACTTGTCGCGGCGGTGAATCACCGTGACCTTCTTCGCGATGCCCGTCAGGTAGAGCGCTTCCTCGACGGCCGTGTTGCCGCCGCCGATCACCGCGACTTCCTGGTTGCGATAGAAGAAGCCGTCGCAGGTCGCGCAGGCCGACACGCCCTTGCCCATGAACGCTTCTTCGGACGGCAGGCCGAGATACTGCGCCGATGCGCCGGTCGCGATGATCAGCGAGTCGCACGTGTATTCGCCCGAGTCGCCGATCAGGCGGATCGGCTGCTCGTGCAGCTTCGCGGTGTGGATGTGGTCGAACACGATTTCGGTGTTGAAGCGCTCGGCGTGCTCGAGGAAGCGCGCCATCAGCTCCGGACCCTGCACGCCTTTCGCGTCTGCCGGCCAGTTTTCGACATCGGTCGTGGTCATCAGCTGGCCGCCCTGCGCGATGCCGGTGATCAGCACCGGGGACAGGTTGGCGCGTGCCGCGTAGACGGCAGCCGTGTAGCCGGCGGGGCCGGAACCGAGAATCAGGACTTTGGCGTGTTTGGGCGTGGACATGTGCGAATCCGTAAAAGGCGGCCGCGGCGGGCGGGGTAGGGCTCGCCGTACGATCCAGGTTGACCGGGATGCCGTCATAGATGGGTATCAGACGCGCATTATAAAGGCCCCGTTGCTGCGTTGCCGAACGAGAGTTTCAATCGGGGCGATAGTGTCGGGCAGCGCAACGGCCGCACACGCGGGATGGGCGGGGCACCTGGCGCACGTGTGTGGCGGGGCCTGGCGCCGGTTCTGGGGAGCGTAGCGGCGGTGCCCGACGGGGCCGGCCGGACCAGGGCGAAAGGGCCGCTGCGAAGCGCGTCCGCGGGGCCGTCCGGACCCCGGCCCTGTTATGTAACCGTCATTTACACTTGGCGGCCCGGTGCAGCGTTTACAATAAGCGGGATCGAACGACAGGCGGGCGCACGGCCCGTCCTCTTTATACGGATTCATGGCAAAAGCTCCTTATTCCGCCCAGGCACAGGCGTTGCCGCACCGGATGTCGAAGCTCCTCACGGAGATCCGCTGGATTCTCCAGGTCGCGCTCTGCGCCTTTCTGGTGATGGCCCTGCTGAGCTACAGCCGGCGCGATCCGAGCTGGACGCACGCCGCCCAGGTGGACCACATCTCGAACTGGGCCGGCCGCGTCGGCGCCTGGACGGCCGACATCATCCTGCTGCTGTTCGGCCTGTCGGCCTACTGGCTGATCGTGCCGCTCGCGCGGCGCATCGCCGTCAACTATCGCCGCATCACGCGCCACGAGGCGGTCTCGGACGAACCCGAGCGGCCGATCGGCTGGCTCACCGAAATCCTGGCGTTCGTGCTCGTCGTGCTGGCGTGCGACGGCATCGAGGCGCTGCGCATGTGGTCGCTGAAGGTGCAGTTGCCGCGCGCGCCGGGCGGCGTCGTCGGCGAGGCGGTCGCGGGCGCGATGTCGCATGCGTTCGGCTTCACGGGCGGCACGCTGCTGCTGCTGATCGCGCTCGCGATCGGCCTGTCGCTGTATTTCCGTTTCTCGTGGCTGTCCGTCGCCGAGCGTGTCGGCGGCGCCATCCTGTCCGCCGTCAACGTCGCGAAGCTGCGCCGCGAGGCCGAGCGCGACCGCAAGCTCGGCGAGGCCGCGGCCGTGCGCCGCGAAGGCAAGGTCGAAGAGGAGCGGGTGCGCATCGAGGATCACGAGCCCGTGACGATCGTGCCGCCGGTCGTCACGCCGGCGAAGTCCGAGCGCGTCGAGCGCGAGCGCCAGGTGCCGCTGTTCACCGACCTGCCGGGCGATTCGACGCTGCCGGCGGTATCGCTGCTCGATCCGGCGCCGAAGACGCAGGAAGCGATTTCCGCCGACACGCTCGAATTCACGTCGCGGCTGATCGAGAAGAAGCTGAAGGACTTCGGCGTCGAGGCGAGCGTCGTCGCCGCGTATCCGGGCCCGGTCGTCACGCGCTACGAGATCGAGCCGGCCACCGGCGTGAAGGGCAGCCAGATCGTCAACCTCGCGAAGGATCTCGCGCGTTCGCTGTCGCTCGTGTCGATCCGCGTCGTCGAGACGATTCCCGGCAAGAACTACATGGCGCTCGAGCTGCCGAACCAGCGCCGCCAGACGGTGCACCTGTCCGAGATCATCGGTTCCGAGGTGTACGCGGCCGCGTCGTCGGCGCTGACGCTGAGTCTCGGCAAGGACATCGGCGGCAAGCCGGTGTGCGCGGATCTCGCGAAGATGCCCCACCTGCTGGTAGCCGGCACGACCGGCTCGGGCAAGTCGGTCGGGATCAACGCGATGATCCTGTCGCTGCTGTACAAGGCGACGGCTGACCAGGTGCGCCTGATCCTGATCGATCCGAAGATGCTCGAAATGAGCGTCTACGAAGGCATTCCGCACTTGCTGTGCCCGGTCGTCACCGACATGCGCCAGGCCGGCCACGCGCTGAACTGGACGGTCGCGGAGATGGAGCGCCGCTACAAGCTGATGAGCAAGCTCGGCGTGCGCAACCTGGCGGGCTACAACAACAAGATCGACGAGGCCGCGAAGCGCGAGGAGAAGCTGCCGAATCCGTTCAGCCTGACGCCGGAAGATCCGGAGCCGCTCGGCCGCCTGCCGAACATCGTCGTGGTGATCGACGAACTGGCCGACCTGATGATGGTCGTCGGCAAGAAGGTCGAGGAACTGATTGCACGGATCGCGCAGAAGGCGCGCGCGGCCGGCATCCACCTGATCCTCGCGACGCAGCGTCCGTCGGTCGACGTGATCACGGGCCTGATCAAGGCGAACGTGCCGACGCGGATCGCGTTCCAGGTGTCGTCGAAGATCGACTCGCGCACGATTCTCGACCAGATGGGCGCCGAATCGCTGCTCGGCATGGGCGACATGCTGTACCTGCCGCCCGGCTCGGGGCTGCCCGTGCGCGTGCACGGCGCGTTCGTCGCGGATGACGAAGTGCATCGCGTCGTCGAGAAGCTCAAGGAGCAGGGCGAGCCGAACTACGTCGAGGGCCTGCTTGAAGGCGGCACCGCCGACGGCGACGAGGGCTCGGCCGGCGCGGGAACCGGTGAAGGCGGCGGCGAGTCTGATCCGCTGTACGACCAGGCGGTCGAGATCGTCATCAAGAACCGCCGCGCGTCGATCTCGCTCGTGCAGCGCCACCTGCGGATCGGCTACAACCGCGCGGCGCGGCTGCTCGAGCAGATGGAGCAGTCGGGGCTCGTGTCGGCGATGTCGTCGAGCGGCAACCGCGAAATTCTTGTGCCGGCGCGCGACGCGGAATGAGTCCGCGGCGCTCGCAGCGCCGGCCACCCAGGGAGAAAACCGCAATATGCAGCAACATTCGTTCGCAATGTCCCTTCGTTCGACGCGGCGCTGGCTCGGCGCGGCGCTCGCCGGCGCCTCGCTGATGCTCGCGGCGACGCACGCGTTCGCGGGCGGCACCGAGCAACTGAAGGCGTTCGTGTCGCAGGTGCGTTCGGCGAAGGGCGACTTCACGCAGCAGATCGTCAAGGCCCCGGCGAAGGGCGCGAGCGCCGCGCAGGCCGCGCCGAAGCCCACCGACAATTCGAGCGGCACGTTCGTGTTCGCGCGCCCCGGCAAGTTCATCTGGACGTACCAGAAGCCGTACCAGCAGGTGCTGCAGGCCGACGGCGAGAAGCTCTACGTGTACGACCGCGACCTGAACCAGGTCACCGAGCGCAAGCTGAACGGCGCGCTGGGCGCGAGCCCGGCCGCGATCCTGTTCGGCAGCAACGATCTCGAAAAGAATTACACGCTGCGCGATGCCGGCGAGAAGGGCGGCATCGAGTGGCTCGAAATGTTGCCGAAGGCGCAGGACACGCAGTTCCAGCGGATCGGCATCGGCTTCAAGAACGGCACGCTCGCCGCGATGGAGCTGCACGACGTGTTCGGCAATGTCACGCTGCTGACGTTTACGAACATCCAGACGAATCCGCCGCTGAAGGGCGATACGTTCAAGTTCGTCGTGCCGAAGGGCGCCGACGTGATTACCGGCTGACCGGCGCCGCGCGCTGCTGTTTCACCGACGGGCCTGCCGGCGACGGCAGGCCCTTGTTGTTTCTGGGCGCGGGCACCGGGCGCGGGCACCGGGCACCGGGCACCGGGCACCGGGCACCGGGCACCGGGCACCGGGCGCGGCGGTGCTTTCTCGCGGCTGTCATAATGTCGGGTCCGGCGGCCGGTTCGGCCGCCATTGTTTGATGTGGAGCGAGGGTTCATGTCCGACCTGTTTCAAGTCGAGCCGCGCCGCCCGCTCGCCGAGGCGCTGCGGCCGAAGACGCTCGCCGAGGTGATCGGCCAGACGCATTTGCTGGGCGAAGGCAAGCCGCTGCGGCTCGCGTTCGAATCGGGCAAGCCGCATTCGATGATCCTGTGGGGGCCGCCCGGCGTCGGCAAGACGACGCTCGCACGGCTTACCGCGCTCGCGTTCGACTGCGAGTTCATTGCGCTGTCCGCGGTGCTCGGTGGCGTGAAGGACATCCGCGAGTCGATGGAGCAGGCGAAGGACACGCTGAACCGCACCGGCCGCCACACGATCCTGTTCGTCGACGAGATCCACCGCTTCAACAAGGGGCAGCAGGACGCGTTGCTGCCGTTCGTCGAGTCGGGGCTTGTGACCTTCATCGGCGCGACCACCGAGAACCCGAGCTTCGAGGTCAACTCGGCGTTGCTGTCGCGTGCGCAGGTGTACGTGCTGAAGTCGCTGGACGACGACGAGATGCGCCAGTTGCTGAAGCGCGCGCAGGAAATCGCGCTCGACGGCCTGTCGTTCGACGACAAGGCGATCGATACGCTGGTCGGCTATGCGGACGGCGACGCGCGGCGCTTCCTGAACCTGCTCGAGCAGGCGCAGACGGCGGCCGCGTCGGCCGGCACCGCGACGATCGATGCCGAATTCGTCAGCAGCGCGATGACGCTGAACGCGCGTCGCTTCGACAAGGGCGGCGACAACTTCTACGACCAGATCTCGGCGCTGCACAAGTCGGTGCGCGGCTCGAGCCCGGACGGCGCGTTGTACTGGTTCTGCCGGATGATCGACGGCGGCGCGGATCCGAAGTATCTCGCACGGCGGATCGTGCGGATGGCGTGGGAAGACATCGGCCTCGCCGATCCGCGCGCGCTGCAGATGGCGAACGACGCGGCCGAAACCTACGAGCGGCTCGGCTCGCCGGAAGGCGAACTCGCGCTCGGGCAGGCGGTGATCTATCTCGCGTGTGCGGCGAAGAGCAACGCGGGCTACAATGCGTTCAACCAGGCGATGGCGTTCGTGAAGCAGGACAAGTCGCGCGAGGTGCCCGTGCATCTGCGCAACGCGCCGACCAAGCTGATGAAGGAACTCGGCTACGGTCATGCGTACCGTTACGCGCACGACGAGCCGAATGCGTATGCGGCCGGCGAGACGTACCTGCCGGACGGGATGCGCGAGCCGCGCTGGTACAAGCCGGTGCCGCGCGGGCTCGAATCGAAGATCGCCGACAAGCTCGCGTGGCTGCGCGAACTCGACCGCGAGGCCGGCAAGAAGGACTGACCGGGCAACGTCCGGCGCGGTCCGCGCCGGTGCCGCCACGAACGCGTCAGCGCTTGCGGGCCGGCTGCTTCTTCCAGTAGCCGAACGGCTCCTGATGGCACTCGATGTCGAGTTCGGTGACGCGGGCGTGCAGGCTCTGCTGCGCATCGGCGATCGCGAGGTTGTAGATCGCGGGCGCGATTTCCTCGACGAAGAAGTGCAGCAGTGCACCCGCCTGGATATTGCCGATCGGCTCATCCATGTTTTCTGTGAAATAGCGTTGCAGCGACGCGATCGCGCGGTCGCGTACGTCCTTCTCCAGTTCGATGGCCATCGGGTTCCTTGGGTAGCTGTGACGGGTGGCGCGTGCGTCGTTCGATGCGCTGCGGCGGGCACGCCCGGGTGTTTCGCGATCCGCGGCGGGTCGATGCCGCGCGATTTCGCGGGCGCCGACGCGCGGACCGGCAATGCGATACTGCCATGGCCGTCGCGCCACGGTCGTCGCCCGTTTGCAGCATTGTCCGTCCAGCCAGTGCCGTGGCGGCCCCGCGGTGCGTTAGAATTCCCGTCTTACACAACGATTCTCCAAGTCCTCCCATGCTCGACATCCAGTTGCTGCGCAAAGACCTCGACGGCGTCGCCAAGCGCCTCGCCGATCGCGGCTACACCCTCGACGTCGCCGCCTTCTCCGCGCTCGAAGCGGAACGCCGCGCGATCCAGACCCGCACCGAAGAGCTCCAGGCGCGCCGCAACAGCCTGTCGAAGCAGATCGGCGCGATGAAGGGGAAGGGCGAGGACACGTCGGCCGTGATGGCCGAGGTCGGCGGGATCGGCGACGAAATGAAGGCGGGAGAAGCCAAGCTCGGCGAGATCCAGGCGCGTCTGTCCGACCTGATGCTGGGCATGCCGAACGTCGCGCATGAAAGCGTGCCGGTCGGCAAGGATGAAGCCGACAACGTCGAAGTGCGCCGCTGGGGCACGCCGCGCCAGTTCGATTTCGAGGTGAAGGATCACGTCGACGTCGGCACGCCGCTCGGCCTCGATTTCGAGACCGGCGCGAAGCTCGCCGGCGCGCGCTTCACGATGCTGCGCGGCTCGATCGCGCGCCTGCACCGCGCGCTCGCGCAGTTCATGATCGACACGCACACGCTGCAGCACGGTTACACCGAGACGTATACGCCGTACATCGTGAACCCCGAGATCCTGTACGGCACGGGCCAGTTGCCGAAGTTCGCGGACGACATGTTCCGCGTCGAGAAGGGCGGCGAGGAGAACAAGGTCACGCAATACCTGATCTCCACGTCGGAAATCTCGCTGACGAACACCGTGCGCGAGTCGATCGTCGACGCGTCCGCACTGCCGATCAAGCTGACCGCGCATTCCCCGTGCTTCCGCTCGGAAGCCGGGTCGTACGGCCGCGACACGCGCGGCATGATCCGCCAGCACCAGTTCGACAAGGTCGAGATGGTGCAGGTCGTCGCGCCGGAAACGTCGTACACCGCGCTCGACGAGATGGTCGGCCATGCGGAAGCGATCCTTCAGAAGCTCGGCCTGCCGTACCGTGTGATCACGCTGTGCACGGGCGACATGGGCTTCTCGGCCGCGAAGACGTTCGACCTCGAAGTGTGGCTGCCTGCGCAGAACACCTATCGCGAGATCTCGAGCTGCTCGAACACCGAAGCGTTCCAGGCGCGCCGGATGCAGGCGCGTTTCCGCAACGCGCAGGGCAAGCCGGAACTCGTGCACACGCTGAACGGTTCGGGTCTCGCCGTCGGCCGCACGCTCGTCGCGGTGCTGGAGAACTACCAGAACGCGGACGGCTCGGTCACGGTGCCGGAAGTGCTGCGCCCGTACATGGGTGGCATCGAGCGTATCGACGCGCCGGCGCAGGCGTCGTAACGCGGCCTTCAAAGCCCTCGCAAAAAAATTTGCAGAAAGGGCTTGTCAGCTACGAAGCGATCGTCTTATAATCTTTTTCTCGCGGAAACGACCAGCCGCGAGATGCAGCAAGGAAGGAGAGGTGGCAGAGTGGTCGAATGTACCTGACTCGAAATCAGGCGTACGGTTTCCCCGTACCGTGGGTTCGAATCCCACCCTCTCCGCCAAAATACGAAGCCCCTTGATCCGGAAGGATCAAGGGGTTTTTCGTTTTGGGTTCGCGGTGCGTGCGTCGGGTCGCAAGCCGTTGCAGTGGCAACCGCTCGACCGTCGGCAATTCGGATCGTGCTGATGCGAGGGCGCCCACCGCATGCATGATCGTGCCGCGTCCTCGATACCGCCGCGCTGAATGGCAAACGCAGCGCTGAATGCCGCGATGATCGTGCCGACGCCGACCCAAGGTGGCGCTACATGTCCGGCGTGATCGCGAGGATCGTATTCGGCGTGCTGTCGATCGTCGTTGTGCGCCGCTGGATGGCGGGCCCGTGCAGGATCGCGACAATCGGGCCGCGCGCGACGCAGCCGACCTGATCGCACTGGCCGGCCTCGTTCCGTACATCCGGCCTTTACCGCATTCTTCAGCTTTAAGCCCGCGCTTCCCGCGCCGTTAACACGGGGCGGCGGCCGGCACCCGTGCCGGACCGCGTCGTTCTCCGTCGATTCAAGGTCCCATGAAGCTGAGCTACAAGATTCCCCTCGCATTTGCTGTCGCGCTGCTGCTGATGTTCTGTGGCGCGCTGTACGGTATCCACATTCTCAATCGGTCGATCGATACCTTCGCCGACGACGTGCAGACGAACGTCGGCGAGGAACGGCTCGTGTCGGCCACGCTCGTACAGTTCAAGCTGCAAGTGCAGGAATGGAAGGACACGCTGTTGCGCGGCAAGCAGCCCGGCAAGCTCGATCAGTACTGGCAGGCGTTCCAGACGCGCGAGCGGACGGTCGACACGCTCGCTGCGCAGCTCGTTCACCAGTTGCCGCCCGGTGAGAGCCGCTCGCTCGTCGAGCAGTTCATGCGCGCGCATACGGCGATGGGCGACGGTTACCGGCGCGGGTTCGACGCGTTCAAGGCTGCGGGCTTCGAGCCGTCGGCCGGCGATGCCGCGGTGGCGGGCGTGGACCGCGAGCCGGCGGCGCTGCTGGAGCGGGCCGCGAAGTCGATCGCCGACGAGAGCGCCGCGGTGTCGGCGCAGGCGAGCCGCGACGCGCAGCACGCAACCACCGCGAGCCTCGTGCTGATGCTGGTCGTGCTCGGCGTCGCGATGGTCGGCGCGTTCCTGTTCAGCCGCGCGATCCTGCGTCCGCTCGATCGTGCGGTGGCGTGCGCGCAGGCCGTCGCCGAAGGCGACCTGACGCGCGACGTCGACGCGGCCGGCCGCGATGAGATCGCCGATCTGCTGCGCGCGTTGCAGACGATGCAGACGAGCCTGTCGGGCGTCGTGCTCGAAGTGCGTACGCACGCCGAAGCCGTCGCGACGGCGAGCGCACAGATCGCGTCGGGCAATCACGACCTGTCGGCGCGGACCGAGGCACAGGCCGCGTCGCTCGAGGAGACGGCCGCCAGCATGACCGAACTCACGGGCATCGTCCGCCAGTCGGCCGAACACGCGCAGCACGCGGCGCAGCTGGCGCACGACGCGTCGAACATCGCGGCGGCGGGTGGCGGCGTGATGACGGATGCCGTCGGCACGATGAACGGTATCGCCGACAGCTCCGCCAAGGTCGGCGAGATCATCGCGGTGATCGACGGCATCGCGTTCCAGACCAACATCCTCGCGCTGAACGCAGCGGTCGAGGCGGCCCGCGCGGGCGAACAGGGACGCGGCTTCGCGGTCGTCGCGGCGGAAGTGCGTACGCTCGCGCAGCGCAGCGCCGCTGCCGCGAAGGAGATCAAGGGGCTCATCGAGCAGTCGACGAAGCGGGTCGACGAGGGCGCCGTGCTGATCGGCCGGGCGGGCGAATCGATTCACGAGATCGTCGGCGCGGTGCAGCGTGTCACGACGATCGTCGGCGAGATCTCGTCCGCGTCGCAGGAGCAGAGCGGCGGCATCCAGCAGGTGAACATCGCGGTGACGCAGATGGACGAAGCGACGCAGCGCAACGCGGCGCTCGTCGAGCAGGCCTCGGCCGCGACGCAGGCGCTGGCCGAGCAGGCGAGCGCGCTGCGGCATGCGGTGGCCGTGTTCAGGCTGCCGGAAATGGCGTGACGGCGACGGCCGTCGCGCCGGGCTTCGCTGGAACCGGAGCCGGCGCGGCGCCGGCTTTCAGCGGCGCACCGGCGCCGATCGACCCCGGTCCGTCTCCCGCAATCACGCCGCGGCCGGATATTGCGCGAGCACCCGGGCACGGATCGACGGCTTGATGTTCGATTGCGCCATGTTGCCGCCGTAGTGTGCGACGACGCGCGGATTCATCACGCGATACCAGAGCGGCGGCACGTACGCGAACAGGATCATCGTCGCGTAGCCGGCCGGCAGTTGCGGTGCATCGTCGAAATGACGCAGCGCCTGGTACGAGCGCGTCGGATTCGCGTGATGGTCGGCGTGCCGCTGCAACTGGTACAGGAACAGGTTGGTGACGACGTGATTGCTGTTCCACGAATGCTGCGGCGTGCAGCGTTCGTAGCGGCCGTTCGGCAGCTTGCGGCGGCCGAGCCCGTAATGCTCGACGTAGTTCACGACTTCGAGCAGCGACGCGCCGTAGACGGCCTGGATCACGAGGAACGGGATCACGACCTTGCCGGCCATCGCGATCGCGATGCCCCACACGACGACGGTCATCGCCCACGCGTGCAGCACCTCGTTGCGCCAGGTCCACGGCGAATGCCCGAGCCGTTCGAGGCGTGCCTTCTCGAGCCGCCACGCCGAGCGGACGCTGCCGGTCACGGTGCGCGGCAGGAACGCCCAGAACGATTCGCCGTAGCGCGCACTCGCCGGGTCCTCCGCCGTCGCGACGCGCACGTGGTGCCCGCGGTTGTGCTCGACGTAGAAGTGGCCGTATGCGACCGGCGCGAGCGTGATCTTCGCGAGCCAGCGCTCGAAGCGGTTGGTCTTGTGCCCGAGTTCGTGCGCGGTATTGATCGAGATGCCCGTCGCGGCGCCGAGCGACAGCGCGAAGCCGACGTAGTCGTACCAGGCGAGCGCATGTGTGCCGACGATCCAGACGCACACGAAGAACGCGACGTATTCGACGAGGGTCGCGAGATAGACGATCAACCGGTAGTAGCGCTCCCGTTCGAGTTGCGGCACGACGTCCTCGGGCGGGTTGTCGCGATCGTCGCCGATCAGCGTGTCGAGGACCGGGATCACGCCGAACGCGAACAGCGGGCCGAACCACCAGAACACGTGCAGGCCCGTCGACAGCGCGAGCTGGGCGGCGAGGATCGGCAGCGTGATTGTCAGCGCGCCGAGCAGCCACAGGTAACGCTTGCCATCCGACCAGCCCGAAGCCGATCCGCTGGTCATTGCCATTGTCTCCCTCCTGCCGGCCGGCCCGAGGGCGGCCGCCTGTACGGTTGTTCGAATTCTCGTTGGTCCGCGAAGCACGCGCGGCCGAGCCGGATCGTCACCCGGTTCTGCCTGTTATACGACCCATGCGCACGCTTGCCAAACTCCGGCGCTAGGCGCGCGGCTCCAAACGGACGGGCCGTGTACGGCGCAGGCAGGGAAGGGCCTGCGCACACTGATTGAAACATGCGGGGAACGCCGGATCGACCCGTACGGGCGACGGGTTTGTCAGACGGATGGCGTATCGTGACGCGTGCGGGTGTCGGCGCCACGGGGCCGCAACAAATGTTGCGACGCAATATTCGGAAGGCGGCAGGTACCCGTGATACCTATTTCCGGGGTTGCCAATCTTACGGATCATTACGGCTTTCGCGCTGAAATCCACGGGGTCCGACGGGCCCACTGCCGCGTGTCGCAAGGCAACCGCCGCCATGCGTCGAACCCGGCCGCCGCAACCGTCTTTCGGCGGCACGTATCGACCTGGTAATGCTGCACCTGCACACCCGCTGGCCGCCGGGCCGCCGGCGGTGCATGCTGCCTTTCGATTCGCGCTGTCATTTGAAAATAACGATTTGACTCATGCCCCGCTTTCGGTTGAAGCTAGTAGCTTGCTGTCCGAAGGGGGCTGTGCCTGCATGAGTTCGACCTTGACCGTTCGTCGTATCGTTGCCGACCAGGGCGGCGTGTATCGCGAACTCCGCGCCGCATCGCTGCGCGAGCCCTACGCGCCCGGCGAAGCGCCGGAGGCCGAATTGCTGAACGTCGAGACGGACGCGGCGTCGGCGATTGCCGCGCAGCGCGCCGTGTCCGACGAGTCGACGACTTTCCTGCTGTATACCGAAGGCCATCCGGCCGGCATGATCGGCGCGTATTTCGACAATACGCCCGATCGGCGCGCGTTCGTCAGCGAGCTGTGGGTGGCGCACGCGGTGCGTCATCTGCGCGGCGGCGTGCTGCTGCTGGAGACGGCCACCGCATGGCTCGCCGAGCGCGGCGCCCAGGACGTCTACGCCTGGATTGCCGATGCGAACCGCAACGCGATCCGCTTCTACGAGCGGGCGGGTTTCGGCAACACCGGCGAACACGCACCGATCGCACGGATGCCCGGCGCGATGAAATCGCTGTACGTGTCGCAGGTGAAGCACTGACGTGACGTCAGAACGCGGGCCGCACGGCGCGATGAAGATCCGGTCGCCCGCCTGCCTGCCCGCTTGCCGGTTGCGCGCCCGCCCGGGTCGCCGCCACCCGGTTCCCCAAAAATAATGGCCGCGCGCGTGGACGCCTGTAAAATACGCAAAAAATTTTTGCAGAGTGTCCATGTCGCTTAAAAAATCGCCATTCTTCGAGCTGCGGAGCGGATCGGTCGATACGTTGCTGTTCACCGTGAAGACGACCGATCTCGATGCGTTGCGTACCGAACTGGTCAAGCGCTTCGAAGCGACTCCCGAGTTTTTCGCCGACGATGTCGTCGCGATCGACGTCCGCCGCCTGGCTGACGGCGAACGCGTCGCGCTGGCGGACATCCGCCAGATGCTGAACGACGTGCGGATGCGCCCGGTGGGCGTCGTCGCGCTGGCCACGCAGGGCTGGGCGGGGGAAGCCGGCCTGCCGTTGCTCGAGGCGCGCGATCGCCGCGCGCCGGCCGCGAAGCATGCCGACGAAGCGGAACCGGTGCCGGCGCCCGTCGCGGAAACCGCCGCCGCTCCGGCAGCCGAACCGGCGCAGGAGCCCGCACCGACGCTGTTGCACGCGGGCGGCCAGACGCTCGTGATCGACCGGCCGTTGCGTTCGGGGCAGCAGATTTACGCGAAAGGGGACCTCGTGGTGCTCGCGCCGGTCAGTCACGGCGCGGAGATCATCGCGGAAGGCAATATCCACATCTACGCGCCGTTGCGCGGCCGCGCACTCGCGGGCGTGCACGGCAATCACGACGCGCGCATTTTCTGCACGTGTCTCGAGCCGGAACTGATTTCGATCGCGGGTATCTATCGAACGACCGAGAACCCGTTGCCCGCCGAAGTACTGGGCAAATCGGTGCAGATCCGGCTCGAAGAGGAAAAACTGATGATCGAACCGCTGCGCCTGACGTAAAACACGCGGTGCGCTCCGGATCGATCGGCTCTCATTGACGAACACAGGGTATTGGGTAAATGGCAAAAATCATCGTGGTGACCTCGGGCAAGGGCGGCGTGGGCAAGACGACGACGAGCGCGAGCTTTGCGTCCGGTCTCGCGCTGCGCGGCCACAAGACGGCCGTGATCGACTTCGACGTCGGCCTGCGCAACCTCGATCTCATCATGGGCTGCGAGCGCCGCGTGGTGTACGACCTCGTGAACGTGATCCAGGGCGAAGCGAACCTGAACCAGGCGCTGATCAAGGACAAGAAGTGCGAGAACCTGTTCATCCTGCCGGCGTCGCAGACGCGCGACAAGGATGCGCTCACGCGTGACGGCGTCGAGAAGGTGCTGAACGACCTGGTCGCGATGGACTTCGAATACATCGTCTGCGATTCGCCGGCCGGTATCGAGGCGGGCGCGCTGCACGCGATGTACTTCGCGGACGAAGCGCTGATCGTCACGAACCCGGAAGTGTCGTCGGTGCGTGACTCGGATCGCATTCTCGGCATCCTGTCGTCGAAGACGAAGCGCGCGACCGAAGGCAAGGATCCGATCAAGGAACACCTGCTGATCACGCGCTACAGCCCGAAGCGCGTCAGCGAAGGCGAGATGCTGTCGCTCGAGGACATCAGCGAGATCCTGCGCATCAAGCTGATCGGCGTGGTGCCCGAGTCGGAAGCCGTGCTGCATGCATCGAACCAGGGTCTGCCGGCCGTGCATATCGACGGTACCGACGTTGCGGAAGCGTACAAGGACGTCGTCGCGCGTTTCCTCGGCGAAGACAAGCCGCTGCGCTTCACCGATTACCAGAAGCCGGGCCTGCTGCAGCGCCTCTTCGGCAGCAAGTAACGGAGGCCGCCCATGTCCATCCTTTCGTTTCTCCTCGGTGAGAAGAAGAAGTCCGCATCGGTCGCGAAGGAGCGCCTGCAGCTCATCATCGCGCACGAGCGCGTCGGCGGCCGGCCGCCGGCCGATTACCTGCCGGCGCTGCAGAAGGAGCTCGTCGCGGTCATCTCGAAGTACGTCCATATTTCTGACGATGACATCCGCGTGAGCCTCGAGCGCCAGGACGATCTCGAAGTCCTCGAAGTGAAGATCGAGATCCCGCAAGCCTGACCGTTGCAGGTATCCCTCCGCACGGCGGCACGCGCCGCCGTGCGCGTCTTACGCCCTGTTGCACCTTCGGGCATGCCGTAACACGGCGTCTGTCGGCCGTAATCGCCCCTTCCGCATTGAACGAATAACGCTCGCGTAACTTGTTCAACCAGGAGGTTGTGATGGCTGTCTCTACCGTTCAACGTCGTATCGTTTCGCTCGCATTGCTTGCCGCGAGCCTGTCAGCCGTCGTCGCGCCGCTTGCCGCGCATGCGGACGAGATTCTCGTCGGCACCCCCGTGATCGCGCCGCAGGGCCGCGTGGTCGTCGCCGAGCCGGTCGCCGTGCGCACCGAGGAAGTCGTGATCGTCGCGCCGAACGCGCCGCCGCCGGTGCGCTACGAGGTCGTGCCGGCCTCGCGCGTGGGTTACGTGTGGGATCGTGGGCACTGGCACTGGGAGCATGGCCGCTACGTGTGGATCGGCGGCCACTGGGAAGCCGAGCGCGTCGGCATGCAATGGGTGCCGGGCCATTGGGACCAGCGCGGTCCGAACTGGTTCTGGACCCGTGGCCACTGGGCGTGATGGAGGCGGCCGATGAAACGAACCGCAATCGCCATCGCGCTCGTCGCGATCACGCTGGCCGGATGCATCGTCGTGCCGGCGCGGCCCGTGTACTACCGGCCGGCGCCCGTCGTGATCTACTGAGCGTCGCGCGAGCCGGGCTGCGCGGGGCCGTTCGTCCCGGCTGCGGCCGGCTCGTCGTCGTGCGGCGCCGATGCATGCGCTGTGCCTTCGGCCGGCGCGGCGGCGGGGGACGCGTCGTCGCCCTTGTCGCCTTCATCGCGCAGCGTGTCGAGCGGATCGGCGGGCGCCGCGGCCGCATCCTGCGGCTCGGTGACGCCGGTTGCCACCGTCGCGCTTGCCGCGGTTGCCGCAGCCGGTTCGGCGGCCGCGACGGGCGGCGCGAGATAGCGCAGGGCGAGCGTTTCATAGAGCGGTGGTGCGAAGAAGCGCGACACGCGGCTCGACACCAGCGCGGTGGCCATCAGCGAAATCACGAGCGCGTGACCGTTGATCGTCTCCATCACGATCACGAACGACGTGATTGGCGACTGCGTGACGGCTGCCATGTAGCCGACCATCGCGAGCGCGATCAGCATCGGCAGGCTCATGTTGCTGAACACGATGTGCAGCAGGTTGCCGAACCCGGCGCCGATCGACAGCGACGGCGCGAAGATCCCGCCCGGGATGCCCGGCAGGTACGACGCGACCATCGAAATCATCTTCAGGAACGGATAGAACACCGACTGATGCTGGCTGCCGTCGAGCAGGCCGCGCGCTTCGGCATAGCCGCTGCCGAAGGTCGTGCCGCCCGATACGAGGCCGACGACGGCGATCGCGAAGCCGCACAGCGCGGCGAACGCGATCGGCCGTTCGCGATACAGGCCGAGCAGTTGCGCGGGCAGCCAGCGTCCCGTGTTGAGCAGCAGCCAGCAGAACAGGCCGCCTGCGATCCCCGTGACGATCGCGGTGACCAGCACGGCGAGCGCCAGCAGTTTCGGGAAATGGGGGCCAGCATCGATCGTGCCGAAATACGTGTAGTTGCCGTTCAGGCCGAGCGCGACCACACCGGCGAGGATGATCGCGGTGATCAGCACGCCGCTGGCGCGCGCGGAGAAACTGCGCGTCAGTTCCTCGATCGCGAACACGATCCCGGCGAGCGGCGTATTGAACGCGGCCGACAGCCCGGCCGCCGCGCCGGCGAGCACCAGCTGGCGTTCGATCTGCGCGTTCGAGCGCGGGTAGAAGCGTCGCAGGTTGAACATCAGCGCCGCGCCGACCTGCACGGTCGGCCCTTCGCGTCCGATCGTGAAGCCGCCCAGGATGCCGAGGAACGACACCAGCACCTTGCCGAACAGGATGCGCAGCGTCAGCAGCCGGGAGCCGAACGCACTCGGGCGCGCATGCAGTGTCGCGATCACTTGCGGGATGCCGCTGCCCTCGGCGCCGCGGAAGAAGCGGCGCGTGATCCATACCGACACCGCGGCGATGGCCGGCGTCAGCAGCAGCGGCAGCCACGCGGCGTGATCGCGCATCGTGCGGAAGGTTTCGTAACCCCAGTCGATCAATCGCGCGTAAAGTACGGCCGCGAGGCCGACGACGATCGCACCGAGCCAGAAAACGCCGTACTGGCGCCAGATCCTCAGCGAACGACGGGTGAGGGCGGGAAACAGGGCGGGAAGAGCGGGGCGTGGCATCGGCGCGGGCCGGCAGGCAAAGATCGAATTATAAAAAGAACCGGATGCGGGCGGGGAGCGAGAATGTTCCCGAAAGGAGATGCATTTTGTTGCAAAAGTAATTTCACGTAATGTCTGCGCATGTAACCATCGTGAGCATGCCAAATTGACTGGCTTATCCCCACACATCGTGAAACGTATCCTCATCGTGAAAGTGACGTCGCTCGGCGACGTTGTCCAGACGCTGCCCGTCGTCGCGGATCTGCATCGCGCCTTTCCCGGCGTAACGGTCGACTGGGCAGTAGATGAATCGTGCGCGGAGGTCGTGCGCTGGCATCCGGGCGTCAGCCGTGTCCTGTGCGCGCCGCTGCGCCGCTTCAAGAAGATGCGCAATCGCGGCGACCTGAAGGCGATCACGGCATCGATCGGCGCGCTGCGGGCGCACCGCTACGATGCGGTGATCGACCTGCACGGCGTCTACAAGAGCGCGATCATTTCGGCGCTCGCGCGTGCCGCGCGACGCGTCGGCTACCAGACGCAGGATCTCGGCGAAACGGGCGCACGCTTCGCGTATTCGCATCGTTTCGGTCCGCGGCCGGACTGCGACGCGTGGCACGGGATGCGCGTGAGCGCCGGCGAGGCGCTCGGCTACGCGCCCGAGGGTATTGCCACGTACGGCATCGTCCCGCCGCGGGACGTGAACCTGCCACCCGCCGTGACCGATGGCGCCCCATTCATGCTGCTGTTCCATGCGACGTCCAACCCCGACAAGAAATGGCCGGCCGACCGCTGGGCCGCGCTCGCCACGCAGATGATGGCGCGTGGCGTACGCGTGCTGTTGCCGTGGGGATCGGCTGCCGAGCATGACGATGCGCAGGACATTGCCGCACGCGCGCTGGGTTCGGTCGTGCTGCCCGCGATGACGGTGCGCGAGCTCGGCGCGGCGCTCGGCCGGGCTGCGCTCGTGGTGGGGGTCGATACGGGGTTCGTACACATGGCGCACGCGCTGCAGCGGCCGACCGTGATGATTTTCGTCGCGACGTCGCGCCACCATTGCGGGATCGGCGGCGCGCCGAATGCACTGTCGATCGGCGAGCCGGGCACGATGCCGTCGGTCGACGAGGCGCTGGACGCGATCGATACGGTCGGCCCGGCCTACGGCGCGCTGCGCGCGCGGCTGACCGCCTGACGAGGCGGGGTGCGCCGGTTCAGGCGAGCAGCGCCTCGACCGTGACGACGGCGGCGACGGCCGCCAGATTCGCCAGCAGCGCCTCGAACACGAGGCCGCGCCACGTCTGCGGCCGGAAGCGCATCGCGAGCAGGATCGCGCCGCCCAGCGCAAGCGCGAGGATCAGGACGAGATCGGCATTGCCGAGGCGGATGTTCATGGCGGCGGCTCCTTCG
Source organism: Burkholderia sp. HI2714 (assembly GCF_002223085.1). Lineage (NCBI taxonomy): Bacteria > Pseudomonadati > Pseudomonadota > Betaproteobacteria > Burkholderiales > Burkholderiaceae > Burkholderia > Burkholderia sp. HI2714. The sequence goes on from NZ_NKFM01000015.1 coordinate 149,594, forward strand.
GGGCGGGATCCTGGGGGCGCGCAATGGCGCACCCAGGATCGAGTATAGGCAGCGCCGACCGCCGCACAACCCGGGTCGCCCCGGAGTCTCAGACGAGCGATGCGTCGCGCGTTTCGCGCATCAGCAGCACGCCGATCAGGCTGATTGCCGCCGCAACCGATACATAACCGCCGACCCACGACAGCCCGCCGCGCGCCGCCAGCAGTTGCGCGATATACGGCGCGATCGACGCGCCGAGGATCCCGCCGAGGTTGTACGCGACGCCCGCGCCCGTGTAGCGGACGTTGGTCGGGAACAGCTCCGGCAGCAGCGCGCCCATCGGCGCGAACGTCACGCCCATCAGGAACAGCTCGATCGTCAGGAACAGCGCGACGAGCGGCATCGAGCCGCTGCCGAGCAGCGGCTCCATCGCAAAACCCGACAGCAGCGCGGCGATCGCGCCCACCACGAGCACCGGCTTGCGGCCGAAGCGGTCCGATGCCCATGCGGACAGCGGCGTCGCGAGCCCCATGAACACGACCGCGAAGCACAGCAGGCCGAGGAAGCTCTGGCGCGGAATATGCAGCGTCGACACGCCGTACGACAGCGAGAACACCGTCGAGATGTAGAACAGCGTGTAGCAGACGACCATCGCGAGCGCACCGAGCAGCGTCGGCCGCCAGTGTTGCGTGATCAGCGTCGCGACCGGCACGCGCACGCGCTCGTTGCGATCGAGCGCGGCCTGGAACGCGGGCGTTTCGGTGATCTTGAGCCGCACGTACAGGCCGAGCGCGACGAGTACCGCACTGACCAGGAACGGGATGCGCCAGCCCCAGCTGCGGAACTGCTCGTCCGACAGCGACAGCGCGAGCGCGAAGAACAGCCCGTTCGACATCAGGAAGCCGACCGACGGCCCGAGCTGCGGGAACATCCCGAACCAGCCGCGCTTGCCCTGCGGCGCGTGCTCGGTCGCGAGCAGCGCGGCGCCGCCCCATTCGCCGCCGAGGCCGATCCCCTGGCCGAAGCGCAGCACGCACAGCAGCATCGGCGCGAGCGCGCCGATCGCGTCGTAGCCGGGCACGAAGCCGATGGCGGTGGTGGATACGCCCATCACGAGCAGCGATGCGACGAGCGTCGACTTGCGGCCGATGCGGTCGCCGAAGTGCCCGAACAGGAACGAGCCGATCGGGCGTGCGATGAACGCGATGCCGAACGTGACGAAGGCGGACAGCGCCTGTGCGGTCGCCGAGCCGTGCGGGAAGAACACGGGGCCGATGACGAGCGCGGCGGCCGTTGCGTACACGTAGAAATCGTAGAACTCGATTGCGGTGCCGATGAAGCTGGCGAACACGATGCGCCGGTGGCTGACGGCGCCGGCCGAACCGGTTGCGTGTGCAACGGCCGGGGGAGATGCGGACATGGATGTCTCCGTTTTGTCGTTGGGGCGGTCGGCTGAGCGTGCGGTCGGGCAGGCGGATGCCTGCCGGGGGCAGCCGAGCGGATGATGCGGTGGCGGCGTGGACGCGCGCCGGGGCGCGGACGTCACCCGCCGGTCGACGATGGAGACGGGTACGTCGCCGCCGCCCGGTGCCGGCGTGGTCGGCTCGCATGCCGGGTGGGGCGCGCGAACGCGCGCGCGGCGTGATGGCCGCGCGATTGCGGAAAATTATAGCCAGCGCCGCCGCGCACCGCCAATCGCGGGGCGGCGACCGCTCAGTCGATCGATTGCGCCTGCGCCGACGCGGTGCTTTGCAACTGGAAGTGGCCGTCGTCGTTGAAGAGCCAGCCTTCCATCATTTCGAGCCGGCCGTTGCCGTCGAGCAGTCGCGACGGCGGCGGCGGCAGCGGCGCCGAGCGGCGCAGCGACGCGAGCGCGAGTGCTTCCGCTTCGCTGTCGCCGTTGCTGCGATAGACGGACGCGTTGACGAGCCGGCCGCTGCCATCGACGGTGAAGGCCACGACGACGAGCGAGCGGAGCATGGCCTGGGGTACGCCGTGCAACATGCCGGACGGATTGCGTTCGGCGACACGGTGCGCGACTTCGACGCGGTACTGGTCGAGGTTGCCGCTGCGGGTGATCGACGGAATCGTCAGGATCGAGTGCAGCGACGGAGGCGGCGTGATCGTGCACGCCGCGAGCATGGCGACGACGACCAGCGCAACTGCACGCAGCCGGTCGACATGCAAACGGGGAAGTGGGCGCATGGGAGGCTAGCCGGAAGTGACTATAAAAAAATGATAGGCGCACGGACGCGAGCCGATATCGGGAGAAACGCATAACGGGCGATGCCGGATGATGCGATCGCTGATGACAGAAGGCGTGCGCTCGCGCATCGCGATGTGACGTGACATATGACGGCACGCTCGCGTGGCTGCCGCACGTGTGCATCCCGGCGTGCGTGTTGCAAGGTTGAAAGAAACGCGAGGGACGCGTGTGGCACGCAGGCGCGTGGCGATGGTCCGGCGCGAGCGCGGCGGGTTGCCGCAGGCAGCACCGCGGCGGCGGCCCGCGCCATCTTCGGCGATGCGTGCCGCCCGGTTCAGAAGCCGTGCGTCACGAGTGACAGGATCGACAGGTCGGGGTGCGTGCCGTCGATGATGCTCTTGCCGATGTGCACGGCTTCGTGGACGGCTTCATCGAGGCTCGCGAAGCTTTCCTCGCCGTCCGCATGGAAGGGCACCGCGTGGCCGGGCAATGCGGGATTCGCACCCGGATGGCACACGTAACCGGTGTAGGTGTAGCGCGTGTCGTTGCCGGGCACGACGGCCGGCACGACATGGATCTCGAAGCCTTCGTAATCGACGTGCTCCGCCGGTGTCGACAGTTCGGTCATGGCGATCTCCGTGTACCGCACGCAGGGGTGGCGCGCACGGCATCGAGTACGCGGCGGCGGTCGTGTCGCCGTGTTGATCGAATTCTAGGTGATCGAGCGGCCGGCCGGGAGGATGGCTTCGGGCGCGGTGCGATGCGATGGCGGGCCGTTGCCGGTGCCCGCAGCTCAGGTGCCGCGCGAGGGCCGGCGCGAACGCCCGTGCCGTTTCGGCGGACGGGCTCGCGCGCGGCGCTGCATCATTGCTTGCAGCGCGCGTCCTTGCGCTGCACGACGATGATCACCGGGTATTTCTGGCCGTGGTCGAGTTCCACACGCGCCACGACGGTCAGCGTCGCCGGATCGGAATCGTCGTACACGCTGACCTGTTCATTCCGGAGGTAGGTCACGCCGGTGCAGTTCGACGTGCGTCCATCGTCGCCCACCTTGCACTGGAGGTCGTTGTCCTTCAGGTAGTTGTACGGCGACGGGCTCGCGAGGTATTCGCTCAGGCCGCGCGGCGAACCGCCGACGCCGCTCACGTAGGCGATCGCGCACGACGCTTGCGCGTCGCTGCCGGCGGCGGTGTCGGCCGACGCCTGCGTGCTGACGGCAACCAGCAGCGCGGCAAGCGACGAGACGATGAAGGGCTTCATGACGTGGGTTTCCCGTTTCGCGAATCGGAGCGCCGGATTGTAGCGGCATCCGGCTCGACGTGTCGGAACGTGGGGGACGGGCGTGCGCGGACCAACAAAAAACCCCGTCATTCGGTGAATGGACGGGGTTTGGCGAACTTCCTGGCGGAAGCGGTGAGATTCGAACTCACGGACAGTTTCCCGTCGCCGGTTTTCAAGACCGGTGCCTTAAACCGCTCGGCCACGCTTCCACACGAGGCGGCATTGTAACCGAAATGCCGCGAGGTTCATCCCTTCAATCGTCGCGCAGGAACAATTCCTGCAGGTCGTTGAGGAAACGCTGGCCCAGCGGCGTCGGCGCGATCTGCGCGAAATCGCGCGCGATCAGCCCGCGCCGTTCCGCTTCCTGCAGCGCCGGCTCGATCGTGCTCATCGGCAGGCCCGTGCGTTCGGCGAAGCTGTGTACGGGGAAGCCCTCGACGAGCCGCAGCGTGTTCAGCATGAACTCGAACGGCAGGTCGCGCGCGCCGACTTCACGCTCTTCCTGCACGGCCGTGCCGGCCATCGCCTGCTCGATGAAGGTCGCCGGGTGCTTGTAGCGTGCCTGCCGCAGGATCCGGTTCGGGAACGACAGCTTCGTGTGTGCGCCCGCACCGATCCCGAGATAGTCGCCGAAGCGCCAGTAGTTCAGGTTGTGCTTGCACTGATGATTCGGCTTCGCATATGCGGACACTTCGTAGCGTCCGTAACCGGCCTCGGCCGTGCGCGCGTGAATCCATTCCTGCATGTCGGCCGACGCGTCGTCGTCGGGCACGACCGGCGGGAACTTCGCGAACAGCGTATTCGGCTCGAGCGTGAGGTGATACAGCGACAGATGCGGCGGCGCGTACGACAGCGCGGTCTCGATGTCGGTGCGGCATTCGTCGAGCGTCTGGTTCGGCAGCGCGAACATCAGGTCGAGGTTGAAGTTGTCGAAGTTCTTCGCGGCGATCTCGACCGCGGCGCGTGCCTGCGTGGTGTCGTGAATCCGGCCGAGCGCCTTCAGGTGCGCCTCGTTGAAGCTCTGGATCCCGACCGACAGGCGATTCACGCCGCTGGCGCGGAACTGCGCGAACTTCGCGGCCTCGAACGTGCCCGGATTCGCCTCGAGCGTGATCTCGGCGTCGGCGTCGAGCGGCAGCAGCGCACGCACGTCGGACAGCATCCGGTCGAGGCCGGCCGCCGACAGCAGGCTCGGCGTGCCGCCGCCGATGAATACCGTATGCACCTGGCGGCCCCACACGAGCGGCAGCGCCTGCTCGAGATCGGCGCGCAGCGCGTCGAGATATTCGGTTTCCGGAAACCGTTCGCCCTTCCATTCGTGCGAATTGAAATCGCAGTACGGGCACTTGCGCACGCACCACGGGAAATGCACGTACAGCGCGAGCGGCGGCAGCGACGTGAGCCGCACCTGGCCGGGCGACGTGAAGGTCGCGACGACGCGCGCGCCGGTTTCCGCGGCCTGGCTCATGCGGCCTCCGTTGGCGAACGGGTATCGGGCGTGCTCATGCTTCCTCCGCGAGCCGCGCCAGCAGCGCCTTCAGCGCCAGCGCGCGATGGCTGTGCGTGTTCTTCACGGCCGGCTCGAGTTCGGCGGCCGTCGCGCCGAGCGACGGCAGGTAGAAATACGGGTCGTAGCCGAATCCGTGCTCGCCGCGCGGCGTATCGACGATTTCGCCCGCCCAGCGTCCTTCGGCGAACAGCGGTTCGGGGTCGTCCGCGTGGCGCACAAGCGCGAGCACGCAGCAGTAGTATGCGCGCCGGTCGTCGACGCCGCGCAGCTGCTCGACGAGATACGCGTTGTTCGCCGCGTCGCCCTTGTCACGGCCCGCGCGCTGCGCGTAGCGCGCCGAATAGACGCCCGGCGCGCCGCGCAGCACGCGCACGCACAGGCCCGAATCGTCGGCGATCGCCGGCAGCCCGGTGAGCCGCGACGCGTGGCGTGCCTTCGTCAGCGCATTCTCGATGAAGGTGCCGAACGGCTCCTCCGCTTCGGGCACGGCAAGGTCGCCCTGCGGGACGATCTCGATGCCGACCGTCGAGAACAGCGCGGTGAATTCGCGCAGCTTGCCGGCGTTGTTCGACGCAAGAACGATGCGCGACAGCGGCGCGATGGTGTGGTCGTCCGGCATGTCAGGCGCCCAGCACGTCTTTCTGGCGCTGCACGAGCTCGGCGATCCCGCCTTGCGCGAGGTCGAGCAGCGCGTTCATCTCGGCGCGCGAGAACGGCACGCCTTCGGCCGTGCCCTGGACTTCGACGAAACCGCCGGCGCCCGTCATCACGACGTTCATGTCGGTGTCGCACTGCGAATCTTCCGCGTAATCGAGATCGAGCACGGGGGCGCCCTGGTACACGCCGACCGAGATCGCGGCGACGTGGTCGGTGATCGGCGAGCGCGTGAGCTTGCCGGCCGCGATCAGCTTCGACACGGCGTCATGTGCGGCGACGAACGCGCCGGTGATGCTCGCCGTGCGCGTGCCGCCGTCGGCCTGGATCACGTCGCAGTCGATGTGGATCGTGCGCGGGCCGAGCGCTTCCAGGTCGAACACCGCGCGCAGCGCGCGGCCGATCAGGCGCTGAATTTCCTGCGTGCGGCCGGTCTGCTTGCCGCGGGCGGCTTCGCGGTCGCTGCGCGTATGCGTCGCGCGCGGCAGCATCCCGTATTCGGCGGTCAGCCAGCCTTGCCCGCGGTCGCGCAGGAAGTCGGGCACGCGCTCGGAGACGCTCGCGGTGCAGAGCACCTTGGTGTCGCCGAATTCGACCAGCACCGAGCCTTCGGCATGTTTCGTGTAGTGGCGCGTAAGGGCGACCTTGCGCAGTGCGTCGGCGCGGCGGCCGCTCGGGCGGGAAACGGAGGACGTCATGTGGGAATCGCGGAACGAGAGGAAACCCCGATTTTAGCGCCGAACGGCGGGCGTGCCCGGCGGGGTGGTCCGCAAAAATGGGATAATGCGCGCTTCCCGCCCCGCGCTTTCCGATGCGCCGGGCGCCTCGGCATATCCCCGCCCGCGAGGGCACCCAGACGGCGAGACGAACCATGATCTACAGCATGACGGGCTACGCGAGCGCGACGCGCGAACTCGCGACGGCCACCGGCAACGGCGGCACCAGCGTGTCGGTCGAACTGCGCACCGTGAACTCGCGCTTCCTCGACCTGAATTTCCGGATGCCGGACGACGTGCGCGCGTGCGAACCCGCGCTGCGCGAAATGCTGATGAACAAGCTGTCGCGCGGCAAGGTCGATATCCGCATCAACCTGCAGCGTGGCGAGCAGAGCATCGGCGCGGGCGCGCTGAACCAGTCCGCGCTCGGCCAGCTCGCCGAGCTCGAGCGCGCGGTGCTCGACTCGTTCCCGGGCGTCGGCCGCCTGCGCGCGGGCGAGATCCTGCGCTGGCCCGGCGTGATCGCCGAGAGCGGCGTGTCGGCTGACGCGATCCGCGAGGCGGTGCTCGCGTGCGGCAAGGAAGCGATCGGCGAGCTCGTCGTCGTGCGTTCGCGCGAAGGCGCGCAACTGGCGACGATGCTGCTGTCGAACGTCACCGAGATGGAAGCGATCGTCGCGCGCATCACGCCGCTCGTGCCGGAGCTGATCGCGAAGCACCAGCAGAAGATCGTCGAACGGCTGCAGGAGGCGCTCGGCATCGCGGCGCCCGAAGGCAGCTCGACGATCGTCACGCGCGAGGAAGCCGCGGAGCGCATTCGTCAGGAAGTGACGATGTACGGGATCCGGATCGACATCGCGGAAGAGCTGTCGCGGCTCACCGCACACCTGAACGAAACGCGCCATGTGATCGAGAAGGGCGGCCGCGTCGGCAAGCGTCTCGACTTCATGATGCAGGAACTGAATCGCGAAGCGAACACGCTCGGCTCGAAGGCGGCGGCGAAGGAACTCGCCGACGCATCGATGGCGCTCAAGCTGTTGATCGAGCAGATGCGCGAGCAAGTGCAAAACCTGGAGTAAAGCAACATGACGGAATCTCATCGCGACGCTCACGCGTCGCATTCGCTGCACGGCGGCGTCTATCCCGGCAACCTGTTCATGGTCGTCGCGCCGTCGGGCGCCGGCAAGTCGACGCTCGTGAATGCGCTGCTGTCGAAGGACAGCGACATCTGCCTGTCGATCTCGTACACGACGCGCAAGCCGCGCCCGGGCGAGCAGGACGGCCAGCACTATCACTTCACGACGGTCGAGGATTTCCGCACGCGTCACGCGGCGCACGAATTTCTCGAGAGCGCGGAAGTGCACGGCAACTACTACGGCACGTCGCGCGTCTGGATCGAAGAGCAGATGAAGAACGGCCACGACGTGCTGCTCGAGATCGACTGGCAGGGTGCGCTGCAGGTGAAGAAGCAGTTCCGCAACGCAGTCGGCATCTTCATTCTGCCGCCGTCGCTCGACGCGCTCGAGGAGCGCCTGAAGAAGCGCGGCCAGGACGAGCCGAACGTGATCACGCGACGCCTGCTGGCCGCCGGCAGCGAGATCGCGCACGCGTCGGAAGCGGAATACGTGGTGATCAACGAGAACTTCGAGCGTGCGCTCGCGGAGCTCGAATGCATCGTCGCGGCCACGCGCCTGCGCTTTGCTTCGCAGTACGCTCGACACACGGAGCTGTTCATCGAGCTCGGCATCCATCTGCCCCACGCGGAATGACGCGGGGGACGAGGGACATAAGGTAGAATAAGGACTATATTCAGAAGGAATTACCAACATGGCTCGCATTACCGTCGAAGACTGCCTGAAGCAAATCCCGAACCGCTTCGAACTGGCGCTCGCCGCCACCTATCGCGCGCGGCAGCTCGCGCAAGGCCATACGCCGAAGATCGAAAGCCGCGACAAGCCGACCGTCGTCGCGCTGCGCGAAATCGCTGCCGGTCAGGTCGGCGTCGAGATGCTGAAGAAGGTGCCGGTGTAACGCGCATCCGGCCCGTTCCAGCCATGTAATCCACGCGCGCAACGACTCGACCTGGAGGCGAATATGAGCACCACCCCATCGTCCGCCTCCGCGGATTCGACCACCGAAGCCCCGGCCCAGTCGCCTGCGCGCCAGTACATCGACGCGGTCCTCGAACAGTCCTTCCGGCATCTGTTCGGGCCGACCGCCACACCGGAGCAGCCGCGCAAGCACGGCGTCGTTTCGATCGCGAAACTGACGGCCGTGCTTGCCGAGTATCTTCCTCCGGAAGAAATCAAAGAGGTCAAGGCGGCGTTCCACTTCAGTGACGAAGCCCACCTCGGTCAATATCGCCAGAGCGGCGAACCCTACATCACCCATCCCGTCGCCGTTGCAGAAATCTGCGCCGGCTGGAAGCTCGACGCGCAGGCCGTCATGGCCGCGCTCCTGCACGACGTGATGGAAGACCAGGGGGTGACCAAGAGCGAGCTGGCCGAACGGTTCGGCCCGAAGGTCGCCGAACTGGTCGACGGCCTGTCGAAGCTCGACAAGATGGAATTCCGCAGCCGCGAGGAAGCGCAGGCGGAAAACTTCCGCAAGATGCTGCTCGCGATGGCACGCGACGTGCGCGTCATTCTCGTCAAGCTCGCCGATCGCCTGCACAACATGCGCACGCTCGGCGCGGTGCCGATGGAAAAGCGCCGCCGCGTCGCGCGGGAAACGCTCGACATCTACGCGCCGATCGCGCACCGCCTCGGGTTGAACAACACGTATCGCGAGCTGCAGGACATGAGCTTCGCGAACTTCAACCCGCATCGCTACGCGACGCTCGAGAAGGCCGTGAAGGCCGCGCGCGGCAACCGCCGCGAAGTGATCAGCAAGATCCTCGAAGCCGCGCAGCGCGCGATGGCCGATGCGAAGATCGACGCCGAGATCACCGGCCGCGAAAAGACCATCTACAGCGTGTACCGCAAGATGCGCGACAAGCAGCTGTCGTTCTCGCAGGTGCTCGACGTGTACGGCTTTCGCGTCGTCGTCGACAGCCCGCTCGACTGCTACACGTGCATCGGCGCGCTGCACGCGCTGTACAAGCCCGTGCCCGGCAAGTTCAAGGACTACATCGCGATCCCGAAGATCAACGGCTATCAGTCGCTGCACACCACGTTGGTCGGCCCGTTCGGCGCGCCGATCGAGTTCCAGGTGCGCACGCGCAAGATGCACGAGATCGCCGAGGCGGGGGTCGCCGCGCACTGGCTGTACAAGAACGGCAGCGCGGATCTCAGCGATGTGCAGAAGCGCGCGCATCAGTGGCTGAAGTCGCTGCTCGACATCCAGAGCGAAGCCGGCGATTCGAGCGAATTCCTCGAGCACGTGAAGATCGACCTGTTCCCGGATGCGGTCTACGTGTTCACGCCGAAGTCGAAGATCATGGCGCTGCCGCGTGGCGCGACGGCACTCGATTTCGCGTATTCGATCCACAGCGATCTCGGCAACCAGTGCGTCGCCGTGAAGATCAACAACGAGCTGCTGCCGCTGCGCACCGAGCTGAAGAGCGGCGACATCGTCGAGGTGATCACGGCGCCGTATTCGAAGCCGAACCCTGCGTGGCTCGGCTTCGTGCGTACCGGCAAGGCGCGCTCGGCGATCCGGCACTACCTGAAGACGATGCGCCTGAACGAATCGGTGCAGCTGGGCGAACGGCTGGTCGACCAGAGCCTGAAGGGCTACGGTCTTGCACTGGCCGATGTCGAGCCGGAAGTGTGGGAGAAGCTCGTGCAGTGGACGGGCAACAAGAGCCGTCAGGAAATCTTCGCGGACATCGGCCTCGGCCGACGCGTGGCCGCGGTGATGGCCAAGCGCATCGAGGTGCTGATGAGCGGCCGCGATGCGGACGACGATCTGCCGAAGTCCGAGCGGCATCCCGCGCACCACGCGCCGCCGGTCGTGATTACCGGCACCGAAGGGATGTCCGTGCAGTTGTCCGCCTGCTGCCGGCCGATTCCGGGCGACGCGATCATGGGCTACATCGGCATCGGCCTGGGGATGGCGATTCATACGACCGATTGCCGCGTGGCGCAGCGGATCCATCGCCGCGATCCGGGCCGCTGGATCGACGTCGAATGGGCGCCGCAGCCGGGCCGCCTGTTCGATGTCGCGGTGAAGGCGCTCGTGAAGAATGCGAAGGGCATCTTTGCACGCGTGGCGGCGGACATCACGTCGGCCGATGCGAACATCGTGCATATCGCGATGGACGAGGATCTGACGCACGAATCGACGGTGCTGCGCTTCGTGATCCAGGTCAGCGACCGCGTGCATCTCGCGAACGTGATGCGACGCGTGCGAACCAATCCGGATGTGATGCGGATCATGCGCGAGCGTTCGACCGACGACGGTGCGCATGCGCGCCACGACGGCGGCATGCGCATCGAGCGCGAGCGGCAGGATTATTGATGCCTGGCCCGCATGGGCGATCGATCGACGGCGGCCAATGGCCGCCTTTTTCATTTGTGCTGGAGGAGGCGTGAACGTGCGGCGTGGTCGACGTTCTTCCGAAAAAAGGCGCCACGCAACCGGACGTTGCTATGTCGTGAGCAGGGAAGGGAAGGCAGAAAAGAAAAAGGGCTTTCCCGGAGGAAAGCCCTTTTAAGGTGGCGCGGCTGGCAGGATTCGAACCCACGACCCCTTGGTTCGTAGCCAAGTACTCTATCCAACTGAGCTACAGCCGCACGCAAAACGGTACTTCTCAACTGTCGGAACCTTCTGCGATGGGAAGGTTCCCAAAAAAGTGGCGCGGCTGGCAGGATTCGAACCCACGACCCCTTGGTTCGTAGCCAAGTACTCTATCCAACTGAGCTACAGCCGCACGCAACAACAAGACTTCTACTGCTTCGAACTGAAAGGGCCTTCGGTTGGGAAGGCCCTCGAAAAAGTGGCGCGGCTGGCAGGATTCGAACCCACGACCCCTTGGTTCGTAGCCAAGTACTCTATCCAACTGAGCTACAGCCGCACGCAGAAGCGGAAGTATAGCAGGGTTGTATAAAAAGGGAAGCCTTATTCGCAAATTAGGTGCCATGACCTTGCCGGGGCGCCCTTCGTGTACCCTTGGAGCATCAGTCATCCATGTTGAATCTGCATCATGAACAAGGCGTTTGTCAAAGAGTCGGACGGTGACGACGACGATCTGGACCAGGTCCAGCCCGCGATCCCGGCGGGCTCGAAGAACTACATCACGCCCGCCGGCCACAAGCGGCTGAGGGACGAACTGCTGAACCTGATCGACGTCGAGCGTCCCGAGGTCGTGCGCCTCGTGTCCTGGGCCGCGTCGAATGGTGACCGGTCGGAGAATGGCGACTACATCTACGGCAAGCGGCGGCTTCGCGAGATCGATCGCCGCATCCGCTTCCTGACGAAGCGGCTCGATCTGGCCGAAGTCGTCGATGCGAGCCGGCAGGAGAATGTCGACCAGGTGTTTTTCGGCGCAACGGTCGACTACGAGACACCGGACGGCGAGGATCACACGATCACGATCGTCGGGATCGACGAGGTCGATCTCGATCATGGCTGTGTCAGCTGGATTTCGCCGGTCGCGCGCGCACTGATCAAGGCGAAGATCGGCGATACCGTCATGCTGATGACGCCGGCCGGCCCGCAGCCGATCGACGTGCTCGACGTCCGTTACCCGGCGCCGGGCAACGCCTGAACAGCGCACGGCGCAACCCGGCAAAGAAAAAGCGCCCCGATGGGGCGCTTCGTCATCCGGCGTGCGGCGGAAATGCCGGTCGCTCAGAAGCGATGGCGCAGGCCGGCCGTGACCGCGATCTGCTTGTTGGTCGATGAAGCACCGCCGAGGCCGTTGACATAGGCGCCGATGCCCAGGCCGTCCGTGCTGACGCGCTGATACACGCCTTGCACGTACACGTCGGTCCGCTTGGACAGTGCATAGTCGGTCTGCAGGTTGAACTGATTCCAGCCCGGATGACGGCCGTCCAGGAAGCCGGCGGTGTACGTGTACGACCCGGCCAGCGACAAGGCCGGCGTGAGTGCGTAGCGCGCGTTCACTTCGTAGTTGTTGAAGCGGGCGAACGTGCCGTCGAGACCCAGGCCGCTCGACACGCCCGAGGCACCCGCAGAGATGCCGAGCGCCCGGTTCACGCGCGTTTGCGTGAAGACGAAGCCGGCCGTCGCGGGGCCGAACGTGTAGTTCAAGCCGCCGCCGAACACGCGCTGCCGCTTGCCGACGAACGTGTTGTCGCCTGCTACCGCGCCGCCGCTGTTGGTGACCGCAGCCGACGTGAGGCCCGAGATGTCATTGTTCAACTGCAGATAGCCAGCGCCGATATTGAAGCCGGCGTAGCTATACGACACACCCGCACTGTATGCGCGATTGTTCGAGAACTGGTTGCTGTTCGAGAAGCCGTACAACGCGCCGAACTTCAGGCCGCCGAAATTGACGCTCGTGTACTTGACGGAGTTATTGATCCGGAACGAATTGTTCAGGTTGTCGTTATCGAACGGGTGGGCAAACTGGGTGCCGCCGAATTGCGTACCGGTCAGCGACAGCGGCCCGATGTAGTCGACGACGCTATCGTATTGGCGACCGAGTGTGACGGAGCCGAATTGGTCCTGAGACAGGCCGACGAACGCCTGGCGGCCGAATTCGCGGCCATTCTGGCCGAGCGTGCCGTTGGCGATGTTGAAGCCGTTTTCCAACACGAAGATTGCTTTCAGGCCCCCACCGAGATCTTCCGTACCGCGCAGGCCCCAGCGGCTGCCGTTGATCTGACCGCTGCGTTCCGACCATGAGCTGTGGCCACCCTGGTTGTTCGTGTAGGTGATGCCTGCGTCGATCAGGCCATAGAGCGTCACGCTGCTTTGGGCGTGAGCTGCCGTAACGAATACACCCGACAACGCGGTGACGATCAGGGTTTTTTTCATGGATCTGTCTCCAAACAGGATGATGTCGATCGAACCTGCTGCGGACTGGCATGTTGTGCTTGACGTTGCGGCCGGTCCGGCAGAGCGGCGGTGCGCTTATCGAAAAGCCATCTGCAGTGTACGGAGTGCGTGGAGCGGGGGAATGATGCGCTTTAAGCAATAGTATATTTTGGAATCCGCAAAGATTGACAATGCGGCGCAAACGATTGTCCATCAAGGGTTTGCGGCGGTGCAGCGAAGAAAAACAGCGATCAGGACTACGTAGCGGGCGTTGCGCGAGCGCGACAAACGGTCAGCAGGAGGCGGGGGTGGCCGTGATCCGATTATTGACACATCGGCAATAGAGGTTTGTGTGGAGCATGGCTAATGAAAGGTTGTTCTCTCGCTATACTGCGATCTCTGCTTTCCGAAGCAGACTTTTTCGTTGACGGAAAAGATCTCCAAACCTTTGTCGGCGCGACTTCCCAGTCGCGCTTTTTTTTTGCCCCGTCGGTCCGCGCGCTATTGCGCTAACGAGCGCCGCTTGCGCTTGGCCGCGGGTGCGGCCTCCTTGGCTTCATTGGGGGGCGGCGTGTATGTCCAGTCTTCCATCACGTAGTGACGGGCATCGAGGGGCGACGAGAGCAGGTTCTGCCAGTGATCGCCGTGCCAGGTCGTATCGAATTCGGTGTCGCACGGCGCTTCGCGCGAGGACGCTGACTCGGCCAGGGCGCGGGACTTGCGGTGTACGCGCCCGAGCCGGCTCGCGAAGCGCTTGATTCCGTCCAGCCACATGACCTTCTCCTTCCTTCCGACGTTAAGTCAGCATCGCAATGTCCTCGGGTTTCCGCAACCCGGAAAAAACCCGAGGAATTTACCGAGCCGATTTGTCCCCGGTAGGATTTTCTCGGACAAGATTATTAATGCTCCGATCCCGGTAATGTTGACAGGTTTTTGATGCGAATCAATTAATCAAAGGCGGCAGTGTACCGATTCCAGTGGTATTAGCGCTTTTTTGATAAAACGATCGTCAAAAATTTCCTTGACGCACCCGGATTGTCCAATTTATAAAGTCAGCACTCCGTCCTCGGGCGGCGTGCTGGTGCTGGTGCAGGTGCTGGCGCAATGTTTCGGGATTTCGGGAAACGGCTATAAAAATAGCTTTTTTGGATCTAATCGAGTGGGGAACGAAGACATGGATACCGGTATCGTGAAATGGTTTAACGATGCTAAAGGTTTCGGCTTTATTACGTCGGACAATGGCGGTGAAGATTTGTTTGCACACTTTTCCGAAATCAAGATGGACGGCTTCAAGACGCTGAAGGAAAACCAGCGTGTTTCGTTCGACGTGAAAGTCGGGCCGAAAGGCAAGCAGGCAGCGAATATCCAGGCGGTCTGACGCGCCACGCATTGCCGATCACGTCCGGCCCCCGCATCGCGGGGGCTTTTTGTTTTGCGGGGATGGAACATTCCGGTTCGGGCTGGCCGCGAACCCGAATGCCGGTGCATACTCACGGAAGCATCGTTTCCCAGTCTTTTCATGTCTGATTCCCCCCGTCCGTCCGATCCCGCCAGCGAACAGCCGCTCGTTTTCGTCGACCTTGAAACCACTGGCGGTTCGCCCGCCGAACACCGCATCACCGAAATCGGCGTGGTCGAAATCGGCCCGTTCGGCGTGTCGACATGGACGACGCTCGTCGATCCGGGGCAGCCGATTCCGCCGTTCATCCAGCAACTGACGGGCATTTCGGACGAGATGGTGCGCGACGCGCCGTCATTTGCGTCGCTGGCGCCGGCGTTGTTCGAGCGGCTCGACGGCAAGCTTTTCGTCGCGCACAACGCGAGCTTCGACCGTGGCTTCCTGCGGGCCGAATTCGAGCGGGCCGGCTTCGCGTTCAATCCCGATGTGCTGTGTACGGTGCGGCTGTCGCGAGCGCTGTTCCCGCGTGAGTCGCGGCACGGGCTCGATGCGTTGATCGAGCGCCACGGCCTCGTGCCGGCTGCGCGCCACCGGGCGCTGGCGGATGCCGACCTGCTGTGGCAGTTCTGGCGCCTGTTGCACGACATCGTGCCGCTCGAGCGGCTGCGCGACCAGATCGCGCGCACGACGCGCCACTTCCGTCTGGGCGGCGACCTGACCGAAGCCTGGCTCGATACCGCGCCGGCCGGCTGCGGTGCGTACGCCCTGTTCGGGGAAGATGATGCGCCGCTGTATGTTGGCCGCAGCGTACGTGTGCGGCAGCGGCTGCGCGCGCTGCTGACGGGCGAGCGCCGTTCGTCGAAGGAAATGCGGCTGGCGCAGCAGGTGCGGCGGGTCGAATGGCGCGAGACCGGTAACGAGCTGGGGGCGATGCTGGCCGAGGCGCAATGGATTGCCCGGCTGCGGCCGTCGTACAACCGGCGCCCCGCGGCCGACACCCGTGCCGGCGCTGCACCCTGGCCGTTCGAAGGTGCGGTCGCATTCGAGGCGAGCGGCGAGCGCCGTCTGTTTCATGTGATCGACGGCTGGCGCTATCTCGGCGCGGCGGAATCGCTCGACGCGGCCGCGCAACTCGCGGCCGACGGGACGGACGGTGCGTTCGAGCCCTTCACCCACCGCCTGCTGCAGACGCATCTCGCACGCGGCCTGCAGCTGATTCCGCTCGCCGCGCTCACGCCTGCGGGGCAGGCGGGTTAGTCAGGTGGGGTCGAGCGACCCGCGCCCGCTGTCGTCAGCCGATCGCGCTTGCGCCGCCGGCCGAGCAGACGTGCGACAGCGCAGTGTCGAGTGCCCGCGTTTGCGTGGCGTCGTAGCGCGTGAGCGTCTTCCAGTTGGCGATGCTGCGCGCGAGCCGCGCCTGGCAATCAGGCGCATCCCGTAGCGGTGCAACCTGCACGAGCCCCGCGAGCATTTTCTGCGTCAGCCGGTCGAGCGCCGGGCGCGTGCTGGTCGCGAGATCGGGCGGCGTGCCTTCCGGTGGCCGTGTCGCGCGCCAGGTCGCGAACAGCGCGTTCTGCACATCCTTGCTCGCGGTGATCTGATCCTCGAAGAACGTCCGTGCGAACGCGGGATCGATGCCGGCCTGTGCCGCACGCTTCTCGACCGACACGAGCAGTTCCGCTTCGCGCGGCCGGTCCTCGATGGCCTTGTGATTCGCCCATTTCCATCGAGCGACCGGTTCGGCGAGCGCGAGGCGCTGCGACGCGAGCGCGACGATATTGGTGAGGGCGGTGTCGTCACCGTCTGCCTTGGCGATGCGCGGGGACGAAAGGAGGGCGACGCCGAGCGCGGCGACAGCGAGGCTGGCACGAATGGCTTGCTTCATCGGAACGATCGGGAGAGCCGGGCGGGCCGGACATGGAAAACCAGAAGGATAGACGAAGACAGTCGCGCGGCGTAGCGCAGCGACCGGAGAATCAGCAGGCGAGCTGATCCGGCACCGT
Organism: Burkholderia sp. HI2714; assembly: GCF_002223085.1. Classification (NCBI taxonomy): domain Bacteria; kingdom Pseudomonadati; phylum Pseudomonadota; class Betaproteobacteria; order Burkholderiales; family Burkholderiaceae; genus Burkholderia; species Burkholderia sp. HI2714. Next base: position 166,287 of record NZ_NKFM01000015.1, read on the forward strand.
CAGGCTGTTGCGGCCCGGGTGCGAGGCGAATTGCGCGCGAGGCGCAGTGATGAACCGCACGATAGCGATGATCGACACGTGGCGGTTACAGAACCGAACAGGCGTTCACTTCGGCGAGTACAGCTTGTGCTGCTCGTCGAAGAATGCCCGTACGTGGTCGGGCAATTCGGCGAGGAATTCCACGCCGACGGGTTCCGGATCCGGGCTCATCACTTGCTCCGGCGGTGGCATGCGGGTTGGTCTTTCGTCCATGGTCATTTCTCCAGCAGGTTCGATGATTATCAACCTCGTGCTTGGATTTATGCCAGTGGCGAATCGTTAGATTTTGTCTCTGTTGTATTAACGGCACATGCGCTCTGACGCGCGCTGCGATGCCGACTATTGCATCGTGCGGAATCGGCGACACTCGGGCCGGTTGTTATACTTGCGCGCACTTTTTCTGGACCGCGATGAAACGAACGACGCGATGGATCGGCCTCGTATGGCTGGCGCTGGTACTGAACGTACTGTCGCCCGTCATCGGCTATGCGCGTCTTGCATCGAGCGGCTCCGGCGAGCTCACGCTTGAGTTGTGCAGTGCAGCGGGCGCCCACCAGGTCGTGCTCGCGCAAGCGGGCGGCGATCACGATACGTCGTCGTTCGACCATGCCGGCGTGCCGCACTGCGTGTACTGTCCCGGCTTCGCGGCGAACGTGGCGCTCGGGTCGAGCCTGCCCGCACTGCCGGGCTTCGTGCGGACGTTTGCTTATCGCGCCGCCGCGCCGGCCATTCCCGATTTCCCCCGCAAGGGCATCCGTCTCGCGCAGCCTCGCGCCCCGCCTGAAAACGCTCCGATCTGATTGATATCGTCCGCGCGCCCCGATGGCGCGCGTGCCGTCCGCGGCCGGGCCGCGTGCCGCGCCGTCCGCGCGCGGCGCGCGCTCGTGTCCGGCGGCGTCCGATCAAGTTTTCAGGAATTCACATATGTCCTCTCCCTTTGCCGCGCGGCCGACGCGCGGCCGGCTCGCGCTCGCATGCGCGGCCGCATTTGCGTGGCCTGCCGCCCATGCGGCCTCGACCGACGATGCACGCGGTGTTACCGCGCGCGGTGGCGTCGAGCGTGCCGCCGAGGTCCCCGCTTCCGCTCCCGCTTCGGCCGTCGCAACCGTGCCGCCGGCGCCGGCGGCCGGCGATACGCTGACCGCCGTCAGCGTGACCGCGCAGCGGCAACCGGTCGATCCGGATACACCGGCCGTCGTCACGTCGATCACACGCGAGCAGATCGAGTCGCACACCAACGTCACCACCGAGGACGCGCTGAAGTACGCGCCGAACCTGATGGTCCGCAAGCGCTATATCGGCGACCGCAACAGCGTGTTCGCCGGTCGCGACTTCAACGAACTGCAGAGCGCGCGCGGGCTCGTCTACGCCGACGGCGTGCTGCTGTCGAACCTGCTCGGGTCGAGCTATGCGTATCCGCCGCGCTGGTCGCTGATTCCGCCCGACGATATCGCGCGCGTCGACGTGCTCTATGGCCCTTTTTCCGCGCTGTATCCGGGCAACTCGATCGGCTCGACCGTGCTGCTCACGACGCGGCGCCCGGACAAGCTCGAGGCGTCGCTGTCGACGCAGTTCTTCACGCAGCGCTATCACGACGGCTACGGATTCGCGGACAGCTTCGGCGGCAATCACCAGACCGCGCGGATCGCGAACCGGGTTGGCCGGTTCTGGTTCGCGCTGTCGCTGGACCGGCTCGAGAACAACGGTCAGCCGATGCAGTATGCGAGCCCCAATTCGGCGTACAACCCGAAGCTCGGCGCCGCCGTGCCCGTGACGGGCGCCGCGACCGACATCGGGCCCAATGGCAAGCCGCGAACGATCGTCGGCGCGCAGACGATCGAGCGGACCGAGCAGCTCAACGAGATGGTGCGGATGGGCTATGCGTTCACCGACCACGTCGATGCGACGCTGACGCTCGGGCATTGGGAGAACCATTACCGGCAGCACGGCGAAACCTTCCTGCGCGATGCGGCTGGCAATCCGGTGTACGGCGGCAACGTGTCGATGAGCGGCCGGAACATGACCGTCGCGCCGAACGCATTCGCGCCGCAGCGCGGCGACCAGGAGAACTGGCTGTACGCGCTCGGCCTCAATGGCCGGCTCGATTCCGGCTGGCGCCTGTCGGGCGTCGTGTCCGCGTACGACGTGTCACGCGACGTGCAACGCTCGGCGTCCACCGTGCGGGGCGGTGCGGGCACGCTGTTCCAGGGCGACGGCACCGGCTGGCGCACGCTCGACCTGAAGGCCGAGGCGCCGGAAGTGAAGGGCCACACGTTCACGTTCGGCTATCACTACGACAACTACTTCCTGCGCAACGTCACGTACAACACGGCCGACTGGCTGGCCGGGCCGACCACGTCGCTGTCGAGCGTCTATCGCGGCGACACGCGCACGCAGGCGCTGTTCGGGCAGGACGCGTGGCGCTTCGCGCCGGGCTGGCTCGCGACGCTGGGGCTGCGCTACGAGCGCTGGGATGCGTACGGCGGCGCGCTCGGCAATGCAACGGGCACGCTCGGCTATGCGGACCGCAGCGCGAATGCGCTGTCGCCGAAGGTTGCGGTGCAATGGGATGCGACCGATGTCTGGCGCTTCCGGCTGTCGTTCGCGACCGGCACGCGTTTCCCGACGGTCGGCGAACTGTTCCAGGGCACGATCTCGAACAACGCGATCGTCAACAACAACCCGAACCTGCGGCCGGAAAAGGCGATCGACTGGGACTTCACGGCCGAACGCGACGTGGGTGTCGGCGTCGTGCGTGCCAGCGTGTTCCAGAGCGACCTGCGCGATTCGATCTACAGCCAGACGACGGTGTCGGGCGCGACGACGGTGACCAACATCTCGAACGTCGATCGCGTGCGCGTGCGCGGCGTCGAACTCGCGTTCAGCGGCGAGAACGTCGGTTTGAAGGGGCTCGCGCTCGACGCGAACGTGTCGGCGAGCAATGCACAGATCCTCGCCGATGCCGCGAATCCCGCGTATGTCGGTTCGCGCTTTCCGCGGATTCCGCGCATGCGTGCGAACCTGCTCGCGTCGTATCGCTTCGACGAGCACTGGCTCGCGAGCGTCGGGGTGCGCTACTCGGGCCGCCAGTTCAACACGCTCGACAACAGCGACGTGAACCCGGACGTCTACGGCGGCACGAGCGCGTTCACGGTCGTCGACCTGAAGGCGCGCTACCGCTTCGACCGTCACTGGACCGCGTCGCTCGACATCGACAACCTGACGGACCGCCGCTACTACGTGTTCCACCCGTATCCGGGCCGTACTTTCTATGGAGAACTGAAGTGGTCGCTGTGAGATCGCTCGCGGCAGGCGGCGCGCTGTGGTTCGCGTTGCTGTCGCGAGTCGGCGCGCATGACGCGCACAACGTGCCGAAGGCCGCCGATTCGCACGCCGCGCACACGAGCATGCAAGCCGCGCCCGCGCAGCAGAGGCAGCCGCTCGCCGCGCATCTGGTCGCGTGGCAGCGTCGTCATCCGGACGTGCAACTCGCGATGGTCGCGATGGATGCGTACGACGACAACGGCGCGGCCGTCTCACAGGCGCTCGCACAGATGAACTTGCCGCCGCAGGTCGCGCAGTATGCCAATGCGGAGCCGATGCCCGAGCGCTTGCGCGCGGCGCTCGATGCGGGATGGGGAGGGGAGGGGAGATGCCGCGCACCGTGTGGATCGGGCGCGATGGTGCACGCGAAGCGCGCAGCGGATTGCTGACGGCAGACGTGCTCGACAGCTGGTTGCAGCGCGCCAAGCGCTGAACGGGCCGGCGGCGCGCGGCGAGCGTGCCGCGCGCCGGCCTGATGCGAAAACGCGCCCGAAGGCGCGTGGAGAGAAGCGTCAGGCCGCTCGCTTGAATAGCCGGATCACGAACAGCAGGATCACCGCGCCGACGACCGCGACGATCACCGAACCGATGAAGCCGCTGCCGATGCTGATGCCGAGTATCCCGGCGAGCCAGCCGCCAATCACCGCGCCGACGATCCCGACGATGATGTCGACGATCAGCCCGAAGCCGCCGCCCTTGACGAGCAAGCCGGCAAGCCAGCCGGCGATCGCGCCGATGATGAGCCACATAATCAAGCCATGAGTCATGGTTGTCCTCTCCTTGAGTTGTGTCGAATGACCGGACGTCGGCTGTGTCGCCGCAAGCTGAATGAAGGCGGCATCACGACTCGCCGCGCCGCCCACGCAATGTAACGCGATAGACGGGTCGGAATCGTTAAGTAATGTTATGCACCCTTAACGGGATTTTCCAGCGAATTTGTCTACATACGGCATGGCTCGCGCACGGGCGGTGCGTGCCGAAATGAATCTGTAAGAAAAGACCGCCGGTGAAGCCGGTCGGCCGTCGGCGTCATCGGTCGTGCGTCGATGCCTGCATGCCCGCGTCGGGCAATCCGTCGCCTGCGTCGGCGATGAGCCGTGCGACGGTCGCGGGTTCGCCGATCGCCTCGATCGACAGCAGGGCGAAGCGGGCGAGAAAGAGCGACGCATCGGCTTCACCGATCCGCGTCATCGTGCGGCACAGGTCGGTGTAGAGGATGTCGCGTTCGGTGTCCGTCATCATGCGGTCTCCTGAGGATCGGTTGAGGCGCACGGATGGAGTGCGCGTTCGAGCGCGGCGGTCACGTCGCTCGCGCGAGCGTCGTGCCAGCGGCCGAGTACGTGACCGTCCGGACGCACGAGATAGACGGTGCCGTCGCGCGCGCCGTACATGTCGAACAGTCGGCCGTCGTCGTCATGGCCGCCGCAGGCCGAATGCCGCGGCGCCGCATGCCGTGCGAGCGTGACGAGAGCGAACGGTATCCGCGCTGCGTGCAGGCGCTGTTCAAGATCGGCGAGCGTCGGATCGGGCACGCCGTCGGACGTGAAGCAGAACGCGGTGAAGCGCGGGGCGACGAGGTCGGTCAGGTGGCCGTGGCGCATGTCGCTGCCGTGCGCCGTGTACAGCTTCAGCGGACATTCGGCGAGCGCCGTGCCGGGCGCGGGGCCGGCTGAAAACGTGTCGCGTTCGGCTGCGTTGAGCGACGACGTCGCATAGGCGATGGCGGTCGTCTGGCGCGGATTGATCAGCGAGCGCAGTGCCGGGTGCCGGACCACGAGCGACAGCACGGCCTTGCGCATCAGTTCGAACGCAAACGACGGCGGCGCCATGAACTCGGTGCTCTTCGTGCCGTAGCGCAGGTTCTCGTGCGTCGCGTACACGCGCTCGTCCGAGTAGTTGTCGAGCAGCGTGTCCGATGCGAGCCCGCGCGTCACGTACGCGAGTTTCCATGCAAGGTTGTCGGCATCGTCGATGCCCGAATTCGCGCCGCGCACGCCGAAGATCGGCACGAGATGCGCAGCGTCGCCACAGAACAGCGCGCGCCCGTGCCGATAGCGTTCGAGCGTCAGTGCATTCGCCTTGTAGATCGTGATCCAGATCGGCGACCAGTCGCCGCGCTCGCCCATCATGTCGAGCAGGTTCTGCACGCGCGGGATCACGTTCTCCGGCTTGACGGCCGCTTCGGGATCCTCATCGTCGCGCAACTGGTAATCGATTCGCCACACGTTGCCGGGCTGCTTGTGGACGAGTACCGTCGAGCCCGGGTTCGACGACGGGTCGAAGTACGCGAGCCGTTCGGTCGGCCGGTCGCTGTCGAGCGCGATGTCGACGATCACGTAGCGGCCCTCGTAGCTCGTGCCCTGCAGCGACAGGCCGAGCGCTTCGCGCATCGTGCTGCGTCCGCCGTCGCACGCGACGACCCAGTCGGCGCCGAGTGCGTAGCCGCCGAGCGGCGTGTCGACGTCCAGGCGCACACCATCCGGTTGCCGGGTCACGCCGGTGACTTTCGCCTGCCAGCGGATCTCGATGAGTTCGGGGCGGCGCAGCGCGGCGTCGAGCAGGAACTGCTCGATGTGATACTGCGCGAGATTGATCATCGGCGGCAGCTTCTGGTTTTCGTCCTGCGGCATCGTGAAATGCAGCACTTCGTCGCGACGGTAGAAGCTGCGTCCGCCGGTCCACGGCAGCCCCGTGCGCAGAAAGTCGTCGAGTGCGCCGAGCCGCTCGATGATCTCGAGGCTGCGCCGCGAGATGCAGATCGCACGGCTGCCGTGGCAGACCGCATCGTCGGCCTCGATCAGCACGCTGCGGATGCCGTGGTTCGCGAGACCGAGCGCGACGGCGAGGCCGACGGGGCCGCCGCCGACGATCGCCACGCGATGCCGGTGTGGATCGATACCGTCGTCGCAGGCAGGCAGATGCGCGGGATGGCGCTCGGCGACGAACGGGTAGGGCTTGAAGTCGATATCCATCGTGGGCTTCCAGGGGAGGGCAGTTCGACGTGCACGCGTGCCGGGGCAACGCGCGCAGGCAGTCGAAGCAGTATGGAAGCCGCGCGGAAATCCGCTGTCCCCATTCCGGGTACAGCAGGCCGACCGGGATTTACCCCGATTCGGTCATCACCGGCCGGTTCGGTTCAGGGCTGCAGGCAGAGCGCGAACAGCTGGCGCTGGCTCGAGATGCCCAGGCGCCGGTATGCGCGTTTCTGGTACGTGACGACGCTCGACGCCTTCACGCCGATCGTCTCGCCGATCTCGTGCGCGGTCTGGCCTTCGAGCACGCCGCGCAGTACATCGAGTTCGCGCTTGGACAGCGCCGGGCACGCGCTGCGCAGCCGCGCGAGCATCCGTTGCGGGATCGCGGTCTGCGCCGCGCCGGCGAGCGCGTAATGATGCTTCGCGGCCTGCGCGATCAGCAGCGCGAGCGCTTCGATCTCCGCGATCTCGCGCGGCTGGAACGCGCCGCTGCGATGTGCGCGGTACAGGTTGATCGACAGCCAGCTCGCATCGTCGGGCTGCGTCAGCAGCGACAGCCGGTCGGACACGTCGGGGCCGCGGTAGCAGGCCGCTCGATACGCGTCATGATCGATCTCGTCGCCCGCCTGCTGGTGCAGCAGCAGGTCGTGGCGGCGCGTGCCGCGATGCGCGCTCGATATGATCTTCTGGTTGCCGTCGAGCGCGTAGAAGTGTCGCGCGTAGGTGTCGGCCACGTCGCGCAGGTAGCGGCCGCCGCGATGGTCGGCGACGGATAGCGTGCGCGGGCGGTTGCCGAACTCGTACGCGAAGATCGCGCATTGCGTGACCGACAGCGCATCGTCGAACAGCTTCAGCACTTCGGCTGCGAATGCGTTGGGCTCGTTGCCGCCGATCGCGGCGACGAGGCGTGTCGCACGCGATACGTCCAGTTGCCCGGTGAGGTTCGGTCGCTCGAGACGCCAGGTGCGCATGATGCTCGGAAAGGGCGGAATGGTCCGGCGATTGTAATCGGCGGCGTGCGGCGCGGGAGTCGGGTGATGCCCGCAAGCGGAGCGGACGCGGGGGGGAAGAAGGGCGGCGCACGATTCGGCGCCCGGAATGAGAAAAGGGCTGACAAGCATTGCTTGTCAGCCCTTTATAACTTGGTGCCGGAGATAGGAGTCGAACCTACGACCTTCGCATTACGAATGCGCTGCTCTACCAACTGAGCTACACCGGCATCAGAGAAACGAAATTATAAGGTGAAATCTGAGACCTTGGCAATAGGTTTTGCGAAATTTTTTCAGCTTGCTGCTGCTGTTTTCGCGAAACGCATCGACTCGGCAAACTTCCCGCTTCGTTTCACTGCGATGTGACCCGTTGGGGTCACATCGAGAGCCGCGATTCTACGTATGTCGCGCGACACTGTCTAGTGCTGCAGTGCAAATTTATTGCTTTTCTTGATGGTAGCCCGTCACGCGCTCGACTTCGTTCTTCGAACCGAGGAACACCGGGACGCGCTGATGCAGGCCCGTCGGCTGCACTTCCATGATGCGCTGCGTGCCGGTCGTCGCCGCGCCGCCCGCCTGTTCGACGATGAACGACATCGGGTTCGCTTCGTACATCAGGCGCAGCTTGCCCGGACGATCGGGCGTGCGCTTGTCGGCCGGGTACATGAAGATGCCGCCGCGGTTCAGGATCCGGTGCACGTCGGCCACCATCGATGCGATCCAGCGCATGTTGAAGTTGTCACCGCGCGGGCCGTCCTTGCCGGCGTTCAGCTCGTCGACGTAGCGCTTGACCGGGTCGTACCAGTGGCGCGCGTTCGATGCGTTGATCGCGTATTCGCGCGTCTCTTCGGGAATCTGCATGTTGCTCTGCGTGAGCACCCACGAGCCGACTTCGCGGTCGAGCGTGAAGCAGTTCACGCCGTTGCCGGTCGTCAGCACGAACACCGTCTGCGGGCCGTACACCGCGTAACCGGCCGCGACCTGCTCCGTGCCCGGCTGCAGGAACGATTCCTCGGTCGCCTGCTTGCCGTCCGGGCAGCGCAGCACCGAGAAGATCGTGCCGATCGACACGTTCACGTCGATGTTCGACGAGCCGTCGAGCGGATCGAACACGAGCAGGTATTCGCCGCGCGGGTAGTTCGCCGGGATCGGGAAGAACGTTTCCATTTCTTCCGATGCCATCGCGGCAAGGTTGCCGCCCCATTCGTTCGCGTCGAGCAGGATTTCGTTCGACAGGATGTCGAGCTTCTTCTGCACTTCGCCCTGGACGTTCTCGCTGCCGGCGGTGCCGAGTGCTTCGCCGAGCGCGCCCTTCGACACGTTGTAGCTGATCGCCTTGCACGCGCGTGCGACGACTTCGATCAGCAGGCGCAGGTCGGCGGGGAGGTTGTTGGTCTCACGTTGCTGTTCGATCAGGAACTTCGACAGCGTGGTGCGGCGGGCAATGGACATGACAGACTCCAGAAGGCCAAAAGAATCCTTGAATAGCCGCAATTTTACCCGCCGCGCCTCCCGTGCCACCGGCTTTTTTCGTCCGGTTACATGGCCGGGCGGCTGGCCCGGCCCGGTTTTCCGGTGGTGGAAATCGGCGGGACGCGCTTGACGCCAGCGGCAGGCGGCGCGGTCGGCCCCGCGATTGCGCGTGCTTCCAGCAGTCTTCAGACCATAAAAAAGCCGGCGCCGCGACGGGCGGCACCGGCTGTATCGCGCAGGCGCGATGCGGGAGATGGCGTTACGCGAGCGCCTTCTCGACGATCTCGCGCACGTCACGCGATTTTGCGCCGGCGGCGACTTGCTCGAGCGCTTCGCGCATCCGGTCGCGCAGTGCCGGCGTGAAGCGGCGCCACAGTTCGAGCGAGCGGGCGAGGCGCGCCGCGACCTGTGGGTTGATCGCGTCGAGCGCGAGCACCTGTTCGGCCCAGAACGCGTAACCCGAACCGTCGGCCGCGTGGAATTGCGCGGGGTTGGCCGCGCAGAAGCTGAAGATCAGCGAGCGGGCGCGGTTCGGATTCTTCAGGTTGAACGCCGGGTGCGCGAGCAGCTTGCGAACCTTTGCGAGCGTCGGCTGCGCGGGCGTGCCGCGTTGTGCCGCCTGCATTGCGAACCACTTGTCGATCACGAGCGCTTCCTTCTCGAAGCGACGATAGAAATCGTCGAGCGCGTGCTCGGCCGGTTCGGTCGCGCCGGCGGCCGCGGCGGACAGCAGCGCGCCGAGCGCTGCCGCGCGATCGGTCATGTTGTTCGCCGCATCGTATTGCGCGGTCGCGAGGCGCACCGCATCGGCCGGATCCTCGAGTTCGGCGAGATACGCGAGCGCGAGGTTCTTCAGCGCGCGGCGGCCGGAGGCCTCCGGCGTCGGTTCGTAGGCGCCGGGCGTCTGGTGCTGCTCGTATGCGGCGAGCCAATCCGCGCGCAGCGCGGTGGCGAGCTGGCGGCGCACGAACTGGCGTGCGCGATGCACGGCGGCCGGATCGGCTTCCGCCATCTGGTCGGCGAGGTAGGTTTCCGACGGCAGCGTCAGCGCGAGTTCGCGGAATGCCGGCGACAGCGTCGCGTCGGTCAGCACGCGGCGGAAGGCGGCGACGAAGTTCTCGCCGAGCGTGAGCGGCTCGTTCGCGGCCGCACGCGCGGCGAGCGTCAGCAGCGCGCGCGTCGCGAGGCGCTGGCCGGCTTCCCAGCGGTTGAACGGATCGCTGTCGTGCGCGAGCAGGAACGCGAGGTCATCGTCGCTGTAGTCGTACTCGACGATCACCGGCGACGAGAAATTGCGCAGCAGCGACGGCAGCGGTTGTTCCGGTACGTCGACGAACGTGAAGGTCTGCTCGGTGTCGGTGAAGTCGAGCACGCGCGTCGTGCCTGCGGCGGCGGCTTCGCCGTCGAGACGCAGCGGCAGGTCGCGGCCGTCGCGGCCGATCAGGCCGATCGCGAACGGGATCAGCAGCGGCCCTTGCTGCGTTTCGCGTGCGGCCGGCGACCCGTCGCCGTAGCCCTGCGCGAGCGTCACCGTGTAGCGGCGTGCGGCCGCGTCGTACGCGGTGCGCACCGACACGCGCGGCGTGCCGGCCTGGCTGTACCAGCGCTCGAACTGCGCGAGGTCGCGCCCGTTCGCGTCGGCCATTGCGTGACGGAAGTCGTCGCAGGTCACGGCGTGCCCGTCATGGCGCTTGAAGTACAGGTCCATCCCCTTGCGGAAGCCGTCGCGGCCGAACAGCGTCTGGTACATCCGCACGACTTCCGAGCCTTTCTCGTAGACCGTCATCGTGTAGAAGTTGTTGATCTCGACGTAGCTTTCCGGGCGCACCGGATGCGCCATCGGGCCCGCGTCCTCGGCGAACTGCAACTGGCGCAGCACGCGCACGTCCTCGATGCGCTTGACCGCGCGGGCCGCCGATTCGAGGTCGTCGCCCGCGGCCATGTCGGCCGAGAATTCCTGGTCGCGGAACACCGTCAGGCCTTCCTTCAGGCTCAGCTGGAACCAGTCGCGGCAGGTCACGCGGTTGCCGGTCCAGTTGTGGAAGTACTCGTGGCCGACCACCGATTCGATGTTCGCGAAGTCGGTATCGGTCGCGGTCTCGGGGTTCGCCAGCACGTACTTCGTGTTGAAGATGTTGAGCCCCTTGTTCTCCATCGCGCCCATGTTGAAGTCGCCGACCGCGACGATCATGAAGCGGTCGAGATCGAGCTCGAGTCCGAAGCGCTTTTCGTCCCAGCGGATCGAGTGGATCAGCGAATCCATCGCGTGGCGCGTCTTGTCGAGATCGGCCGGCTCGACCCAGACCTGCAACAGCTTTTCCTTGCCCGAGCCGGTCGTGATCGTTTCCTCGATCGCGACGAGCTTGCCCGCGACCAGCGCGAACAGGTAGCTCGGCTTGCGGAACGGGTCTTCCCATTTCGCGAAGTGACGGCCGTCGGGCAGGTCGCCCGAATCAACGAGGTTGCCGTTCGACAGCAGCACCGGGTACGCGGCCCTGTCGGCGCGCAGCGTCACCGTATACGACGCCATCACGTCGGGGCGATCGAGGAAGTAGGTGATGCGGCGGAAACCTTCGGCTTCGCACTGCGTGAAGAAGTTGCCGCTCGACACATAGAGGCCGGACAGCGTCGTATTCTGGTCGGGTGCGCATGCGCTTTCGAGCGTCAGCTCGAAGGCTTCGGGGACGTTCTCGACGGTCAGCCCGTGTTCGTGCGCGCGCACGGCGCCATGCGGCGCGCCGTCCAGGTGTGCGCCGAGGAATTCGAGCGCTTCGCCCATCAGCTCCAGGTGCGGCGCGGGCGCGGCGTCCGGATTGCGGCGCACGCGCATCGTGTTCCTGACGATCGTACGGGCCGGCGCGAGATCGAATTCGAGCGCGACGGAATCGATGAGGAAGGCCGGCGGCGTGTAGTCGGCGCGGCGGATCACGGTGGAAGAGGCGTTGTCGGACATGGTCGTCGAGATCGGTGGAGTGGGGGACGGGCCCGTGGCACGGGCCAGGCGAACCGGGCCATTGTACAAAGGCTGGCGGCCGCGTGCTGGGCGAACTTTTTACCGGTTCCGGGAGTCCGCGTATTATCGGCATCCCGTTACGGTTCGCGCGGTGCGACGAACGGGTGACGGATCGAAGAGGATCAACATGAAACGCGAATGGATTCAACGCGGTGCGGGCTGGGCGGCGGTGCTGTGCGTGGCGCTGCTGACCGGCTGCACCAGCTACGTGACGACCCAGGTCACGGCCTTCTCCGACTGGAGCGGCAGTGACGCGACACGCACCTATGCGTTCACGCGCACCGAGGCGCAGAAGAACAGCATCGAGCAGTCGACCTACGAGCCGATCGTCGCGAACGAGTTGTCGACGTATGCGTTCCGGCAGGTGCCGCAGGCGCAGGCGCGATATCTCGTGGGGCTGACCTATGCGGTCGGCAGTGATCTCGTGACGGTACCGCAACCGGTCTATTACGATCCGTGGTTCGCGCCCGGGCCGTACTGGCGGCGCGGGCCGTGGGGCCCGTGGGGTCCCTGGGGGCCGATGCCGGCCGGTTACGTCGCGCAGACGTACCAGGTGTTCGACTACACGCTCGGCATCCGCATCACCGAGCGCGCGACGGGCAAGGAGGTGTACAACGTGTCCGCGCGCACGACCGGCGACAACGGCACGCTGCTGTATGCGATGCCGTTTCTCGCGCGCAGCGCGCTCGCCGATTTCCCGCTGTCCAACGGCGCGGTCCGTTCGGTCCGGCTGCCGGTCGACAAGCGCGGCGGCCCGGCGGCGCCGGCCGCCAACGAGCGCGCGGTGCCGGTGGCGCCCGCTTCGGGTGCCGCCGCGAAGTAACGCGGTGTCCTTCTCGGCGCGGCCGTCCGGCCGCGCCGGTCATGCCCTTCCGTCAGACCCCGATACCCAGCAGCGCCAGCGCGCCGAGCACGACGAACAGCACGGCTGCGATCGCGTGCACGAGCTTCGTCGGCAGGCGATGCGCGAAGCGGTCGCCGAGCAGGATCGCGGGCACGTTCGCGAGCATCATCCCGAACGTCGTGCCGGCCACGACACCGATGTAGTCCTGGAAGCGCGCGGCCAGCGCGACGGTCGCGATCTGCGTCTTGTCGCCCATTTCCGCGAGGAAGAATGCGACGAGGGTCGCACCGAACACGCCGAGCCGCGAGCGGTTGGCATTGGCTTCGTCGGCATCGAGCTTGTCCGGCACGAGGATCCACAACCCCATCGCGATGAACGAGAACGCGAGCGCCCAGCGCATGATCGACGGTGTGACGAGCACGCCGAGCCATTCGCCGAGCGCGCCGGCGAAACCGTGGTTCACGAGCGTCGCGACGAGCACGCCGAGAATGATCGGCACCGGCTTGCGATAGCGCGCGGCCAGTACGAGGGAAAGCAGTTGGGTCTTGTCGCCGATTTCAGCGAGGGCGACGGCGCCGGTGGAGATCAGGAAGGCTTGAGACACGTATGGGGTTCCACGGGCCGATGTTGTGCGTGCGAGCGACGATCCACCGCGCGCCGGGCCCTGATGCGACGCGCTGTGAACCATCGGTCTCGCCAGGCCTAGGTGGCTGCGTCCGCCATGGCCGTACGGCCAAGTCTGTTGACGGACGCCTCCGTCACGATGCGCGCCGGGAGCGCGGGACATCGAGCGGAGCGGCTACTCCCCAATGAGCGGCGAATTCTAGCACGGTGCGTTGCGCGCGGGAAAGCGGTTGGCGGGCGCTGTGCCCGGAGTCGGGGCGGGATCGGCGTACGGCAGTCTCGGCGGCCCGGCGCGCGCGGCGGTGGATGCCCACGCGTGCCGGGGCGAACCCCGGCAGGTCGTTACGCGGCGGGGCGGCGTGCCGCGCCGCGCTCGTGGACGAGGTTGCCGGCCGCATAGGTGCGGTACACCGCGCGGTCGTCGCCGAGCAGCGCGAATGCGAACAGCAGCTCCTCGAGCGAATCCGCGCGCTTCGTGCGGCGCGCGAGCAGCGGCGTGGCCTGCGGATCGAGCACGACGAAGTCGGCCTCGGTGCGCGGTGCGAGCGTGCCGACCGTATCGGCGAGGTCGAGTGCCTGCGCGGCGCCGGCCGTCGCGAGCCAGAACATCCGCGTCGCGGTCAGGTGGTGGCCCGACAGCCGTGCGACCTTGTGCGCTTCGTTCATCGTCTGCAGCATCGAGAACGACGTGCCGCCGCCGACGTCGGTCGCGAGCGTGACGGGCACGTCGTATTCGCCGGCCTTGTCGAAATCGAACAGCCCGCTGCCGAGGAAGAAGTTCGACGTCGGGCAGTGCGCGACGACGGTGCGCGTCTCGGCCATCCGGCGGCGGTCCTCGTCGTCGAGATGGATGCAGTGGCCGTACACCGCGCGCGGACGCAGCAGCCCGTAGCGGTCGTAGATGTCGAGATAGCTGCGATGGCCGGGGAACAGCTCGGCCACCCATTTCACCTCGTCGACGTTCTCCGCGACGTGGCTCTGCACGAACACGTCCGGATGGCGGCGCGCGAGCTCGCTGCACGCCTCGAGCTGTGCCTCGGTCGACGTCGGCGCGAAGCGCGGCGTGAGCGCATACATCTGGCGGCCCTTGCCGTGCCAGCGGTCGATCAGCTCGGCACTGTCGTCATAACCCGATTGCGCGGTATCGCGCAGGAATTCGGGGCAGTTGCGGTCCATCAGCACCTTGCCCGCGATCATCCGCAGGTCGCGCGCATCGCTCGCCGCGAACAGCGCATCGGCCGACTGCTTGTGCACCGTGCAGTAGACGAGCGCGCTCGTCGTGCCGCAGGCGAGCAGTTCGTCGACGAAGAAGTCGGCGACTTCGCGCGCATGCTCGGGATCGCCGAACTGGCGCTCGGTCGGGAACGTGTATTTGTCCAGCCACGGCAGCAGGCCCGGCGCCGGCGACGCGATCATGTCCGTCTGCGGATAGTGGATGTGCGTGTCGATGAAGCCGGGCACGATCAGCTTGTCGCGCAGGTCATGGACGATCGCGTCGCGCGCGAGCGTCGCGGCGAGCTGCGCGTACGGGCCGGCCGCGACGACCTTGCCGTCGTCGACGACCAGGAGGCCGTCGGTCTCGTAGTTCGCGGCCTGGCTCGATTGCGCCGGGTCGCCGTTGAAGGTCAGCAGCTGGGAACGGAAAGCGGTTTGCGTCATGACGAATGGTCCTGCATCAAGGTAAGGCGAACAGAAGAAAACGGGCGACGCCGCACGGGGGCAAGACGGCGCCTGGCGAGCGGATGCGGCACGCTGCGTGCGGCACGACCGGATGCGATTGCGCGGGCGAACGTGGCGGCCGAAGCCGCCAGCGAGTGGTTGCCGGCGGGCCTCGCAGCCGTTGCGCTCACGACCGATGCGGCGGCGAGCGAAACGGCAAATCGCGACGGCAGGCATGCGCGAGCGACGACGAACAGCGCCGTCGCCGCGCGCTCACGCACGCGGTCGTCCCGGCGCAGGGCCGGGCCGGTGGTCGCGAAGCGGATGCCATTGCCGTGTTTCATCTGTCTAGCGTGCCTCGATGCCGGCCGTCACGCGGCCTGCCAGTACGCGTCGAGGCGCGCGTACAGTGCGTCGCGCTGCGCCGGTTCGATGAACGACGCCTCGAAGCCGTTGCGGATCACCGCATGGACTTCGGCATCCGTGAGTTGCAGCCCTTCGGCCGTCGCGAAGTAGTTTTCATTGACGTAGCCGCCGAAATAGGCCGGATCGTCGGAGTTGATCGTCACCGCGACGCCGCGATCGAGCAGCGCCTTCAGCGTGTGCTTCGCCATGTCGTCGAACACGCACAGCTTCAGGTTCGACAGCGGGCACACGGTGAGCGCCGTGCGCGATTTCGCGAGGCGCTCGACGAGTGCCGCGTCCTCGATGCTGCGCACGCCGTGGTCGATCCGGTCGACCTTCAGCACGTCGAGCGCTTCGTAGATGTAGGCGGGCGGGCCTTCCTCGCCAGCGTGTGCGACGAGCTTCAGCCCGAGCGCGCGCGCCTTCTCGAACACGCGTGCGAACTTCGTCGGCGGATGGCCGAGCTCGGACGAGTCGAGGCCGACGCCGATCAGGCGATGGCGATAGCGTTCGAACAGCGGCAGCGCGGATTCGAACGTCGCGAGCGCGTCCTCTTCGGACAGGTGGCGCAGGAAGCACAGGATCAGCTTGCTCGACAGCCCGCGTTGTTCGGCATCGGCGAGTGCCCGCTCGATACCTGCGACCACCGTCTCGATCGATACGCCGCGCTCGGTGTGCGTCTGCGGATCGAAGAACAGCTCGGTGTGGACGACGTTGTCGGCGAGCGCGCGTTCGCAGTACGCGGCCGTCATGTCGTAGAAATCCTGCTCGGTCAGCAGCACGCTCGCGCCGGCGTAATAGATGTCGAGGAACGACTGCAGGTCGGTGAACGCGTACGCGGCGCGCAGCGCGTCGATCGAGTCGTACGCGAGCTTCACGCCGTTGCGCTGCGCGAGCGCAAAGATCAGTTCGGGCTCGAGCGAGCCTTCGATATGGATGTGCAGCTCCGCTTTCGGCGCGCGGGCAATCTTGTCCTTGAATGTCGGGGTCATGGCGTCGTTCTTGGTCGGTCAGTAGGTAGGGGAAGCCTGCGCGGACGCATTCGCGTTTGCCTCGACGGCCTGCAGCAATTGCGCAGCCACCGAGATCGCGATCACTTCGGGCGCTTTGTCGATGATGCCTTCGACCCCGATCGGGCAGCGCATCCGCGCGACCTGGGCCGGATCGATGCCGATTGCGGCGAGGCGATGATCGAACTGCACGCGTTTCGCGTGCGAGCCGGTCATCCCGAAGTACGCGTAGTCGCCGCGCCGCAGAATGCGCTCGGCCAGCACGAAATCGAGTGCGTGGTCGTGCGTCATCACGACGAAGTACGACTGCGGCGGTGCGGCGTCGACCGCGTCGGCCGGGGCAGCGGCCGCTTCGATCGCGAGGTTGCCGATGCCGGCGAGCGTGTCGACCGGCGGGAACACCGCATCGGGCCCGTCGATCCAGCGCACGTGGCACGGCAGCGTCGCCAGTATCTTCACGAGCGCGGTGCCGATGTGTCCGGCACCGAACAGCATGACGGGGAACGCATACGGCGCGATCGTTTCGGTCATCAGCGACACGCCGCCGGTTTCCCACAGCAGGCAGTCGGCACGCGCGGCTTCCGATTCGGGCTCGCTCAACAGCGGCGCGCCCGGCGAGGGGCCGAATGATACGCTACGCACGGTCGCGGCGCCGGCCGCGACACGCTTCGCGAGCGACATGATCCAGCCGAGATCGCCCACATCGAGCCGCTCGAACGCGAGCACCACGGCGCCGCCGCAGCACTGGCCGAGGCTCGGGCCGAGCGCGAGCCGTTCGAGCCGGCGCGCGTGCGGCACGTGCGCGCCATCCTTCAGCAGATGCCGCGCGATCTCGATCGCCTTCCATTCCAGATGACCGCCGCCGATCGTATGGCGGGCCGTGTCGCGCGTGACGAGCATCTTGGTGCCGGCTTCGCGCGGCGCGGAGCCGTCGGTGTGCGCGACCGTCACGAGCACGGCCGCTTCGCCGTGCGCGAGCAGTTGCTGCAGATCGCCGAGCCAGGCTTCCATCAGCACGCTCCGTTCGGGACGACGCGGCACGACACGCGGCGCGGGCTGGCGGGCGTGACGGCAACGATGACGGACGGGAGCGAGGCGGGCCGGCCGCACGGCCGATGCAGTGCGGCGGCAGCGCGCGAACGGCGCGCGCGGACGGCACCGCCGGATGCGCGGACGCCATGAGGGTGACGGATGCGGATGGTTTGCGTTGTCATGATGAATCCAGTCGACATTGCGGATCGGGCGCGCGTTACGCAGGGGTGGTGAGACCGCCTGGCCTCGCGCACGTAGATCGCCATCCAGTCACGAAGATAGCACCGCAAGGCGACGGGAACATCGCTGGGCGGTGATCCGGGCTATCAGGAGGCGATCATGTCGATCATAGGCCCGCCGCGCGGGATCGTGGCGCCGATGCGTGCACATCGGGCCGAAACGCAGGCGTGGCGGGGCTGGGCGCGGAACTCGCGCGATGCGCGTTCGCCCGGAGAGCCGGGCGGCGGCGGGGTAGGTGTTTACGCTTGGCGGGCCGGATGCGGCTCGCCGGGCCGGGCCGACGGGCGCTCCCCGGAGCCGGGCGGCGACCGGCCGGAGGTGTGCGGCCCGGGCGAGCGGGCCGCGCGCAGGCCGGTCGAAACCGGCCGGTCAGGCCGCGAGCTTGCGGCGATGGCGCCAGAGGCTCGCGACGACCGCGATCAGGATCACGGCGAAGCCGATCAGCGCCCAGCCGGGCAGCAGGATGCCGAAGATCGGCGGATAGACGGTCTCGCACAGCCCGGCGACCTTGAACATGCCGGGGAACCACTGCGCGGGCGGCAGGCTGTCGACGATCGGCTGCAGCGTGTCGAAGCCGCAGCTGAAGCCCGGATTCATCTGGATCGTCAGGTGCCGGGCGGCCGTGCCGACGCCGCCGGCCGCGGCGATCGCGATCAGCAGCTCGAGCACCCAGACGCCGCGCCAGTTGCGGATCCCGGCGGCCAGGAACGCGAAGATCCCGATCGCGCAGAAGAAGTAGCGCTGGATGATGCACAGGGGGCACGGGTCTTCGTTCTTCACGTACTGCAGGTACAGCGCGCCGGCCAGCAGGGCGATGCACACCCATCCGAGCAGCATCAGCAGACGGCGTTCGCGGCGGAGTGCAAGCGTGTAGTCGTTCATGTCGGCGGGGTTCCTCGTCGGTCGGTCCGGAAAACAATCGCGCGATTTTAGCGCGAACGGTCTGGCACGAAACTGACAGCGCGCGTGCGGCAACCTGCCGCACCGCGCGCCCTGTCCGCCGGCGCCCGGTTGGCTGCGCTCAGCGGATCGTGTTCAGCACGGCCTCGACCGCCTGGCCGATCGCGAGCAGCGCGTCGTCGCGATGCGGTGCGGCCGCGAGCATTAGCCCGACCGGGGCCGCGTCGCGCGGATGGCAGGGCAGCGACAACGCGCATGCGTCGAGGAAGTTGAACGCGCTCGGGTTGCGCAGGATCAGCGCGTTGGTGCGCGTGAAGGCATCGTCGTCCGCTTCGAGGTCGGCGATACGCGGCGGCACGACCGGCACCGTCGGCGCGACGAGCGCGTCGAAGCGCGACCAGACCGTGTGCGCGGCTTCGTCGAGCATCGCCGTGCGCGCAGCGAGCAGGTCGAGATAGTCGGCGGCGCTCGCGGGTTCGCCCTTCAGGATCCGCGTGAGCACGCGCGGGTCGTACTGGTCGCGGTGCTTGGCGAGCAGCGGGCGATGCCATGCGTAGGCCTCGATCGGCGAGAAGCCGAAGCGGTTGACGTCCGGCAGCCGGTCGAGCGCGGGGAAACGCACTTCCGTGACGATCGCGCCGGCGGCCTCGAGATGCTTGAGCGCGGCGTCGAGCGCGGCCGCGACGTCGGCATCGACGCCGTCCGTCACGTAGTTCGTCAGCACGCCGAGCCGCACGCCTTCGAGCGGCCGGGCGGCCGGCACGTGCGGCTCGAGGCCCGCGAGCATCCGGTCGACGAGCGCGCAGCAGGCGACCGTCAGGCCGATCGGGCCGAACGAGTCGAGCGTCGTCGACAGCGGCACGCCGCCTTGCGTCGGGATCCGGCTCGCGGTCGGCTTGAAGCCCGTCAGCCCGCACAGCGCGGCCGGAATGCGGATCGAGCCGCCCGTGTCGGTGCCGAGCGCGACGGCGGCCATCCCGTCGGCGACGGACGCGGCCGCGCCGGACGACGAGCCGCCGGAAATCCGCGCGTCGCCCGGCACGTCGCGGTGGTACGGCGAGCGTGGATGGCCGAAGTGCGGGTTCAGCCCGAGCCCCGAGAACGCGAACTCGCTCATGTTGGTGCGGCCGACCAGCACCGCGCCCGCGCGCTTGAGCCGCGCGACGGCGACCGCGTCGGTGCGCGCGGCCGGCGCGCCGTCGAGCACGCGCGAACCTGCACGCGTCACCTGACCCGCGACGTCGAACAGGTCCTTGACCGACACCGGAATGCCCGCGAGCGGCGACAGCACGGTGCCCGCGGCGCGCAGCCGGTCGTGCGCATCGGCGGCCGCACGCGCGTTGTCGGCATCGACTTCGGTGAAGACGACCGCGCCCTGGCCCGACGGATCGGCGATCCGGTCAAGCGCGGTGTCGACGAGCGCGCGGCTCGTGGTCCGGCCGGCGGCGAGGTCGGCGGCGAGCTGGGCGAGCGGGGGGAAGGGCGTGAAAGGGGTCATGGGCGGCTCAGGGGCGAAGATGTTGAAGAAGCGTGGAGCGGAACGAATCGATATGACTTTCAACGGCCGCGCGTGCGCCGGCGGCGTCACGCGCGGATAGCCGATCGAACAGTTCACGGTGCTCGTGCTGGACGTCGGCGAGATGGTGAGGTTCGGACAGCGTGACGAACCAGAAGCGCAGCGAGCGCTCATGCAGCCCGCGCAGGATGTCGGCGAGGACCGCATTGCGCGCGGCCACGGCGATCGCCTGGTGGAATGCGCGGTCGAGTTCCATCATGCCTTCGACGTCGTGCGTGTCGACGCAGGCCTGCCCGTCGTCGAGCAGCGCGGACAGGCGCGCGAGATCGTCGGGCGTCGCTTGGCGCGCGGCGAGTTCCGCGCAGTGTGCTTCGTTGATGCGCCGCACGTCGATCACCGCGACGATGTCGTCGAGCGACAGCGGCTGCACCATCAATCCCTTGCGCGGCATCACGGACAGCAGCCCCTCGAGCACGAGCCGATGCACGGCCTGGTGCACCGGCGTGCGGCCGATGCGGGTGCGGGCGACGAGGTCGGCTTCGTTGAGGGCGGCGCCGGGCTTCAGGCGCATCGTGATGATGTCGCGCTGGATCAGGGCATACGCGCGGTCGGCGAGGCTGGCCGTCGGGGCGGCCGGGTGCTCGCGGGTGACGTCGGCGAGGGCATTCATGCGGGGTGCGGCGCGGCGGCTGGACGGGGCGCGATCATGGCGCAGGCGGTCGGGAAACGTGGGCGATGCGTGGATATTATTGTGATATATCACTGGTGTCCAGTACTGGCGGTGCCGCATCGGCATAGCCGCCGCGCGGGCGGGGACGCTCCCCGACGCAGTTTGCCGCCGACTTGCAACAATATCGACAGGATGTTGCAGGTTTGCCGCTCGATCGTGCGCTGACGCATAATGAATCCTCGTTTATCCATACGCGTGAGCGACGTACCAGACCATCGTCATGAGCGAAAACACGCCTTCCCCGGCCGGTCTGCCCGGCAACGCCTCCGTTTCTTCCGATTCCCCCCGTCCCGATCCGGCGAAAGCGCCCGATGCGCCGGCCGCCCAGGCCGCCGCGCAGAACGTTGCTGCCGACGGCGCGTCACCGGTTACGGCCGCGTCCGAGCCGGGTGCGACCGGTGCCGCCATCAATGGTGCTGCTGCCGCCGCGCCGTCGAAGGCTGGAACGCCGCCACCCGGTTTCGGCGCGCAGCCTGATTTCGACACGCCACGCCCGCCGCCTGCGAGCGCGCAGAATGCGCCGCCGGCCTATCTGAAGCAGAGCGACACGCCGTGGTCGGTATTCGGTCGGATCGTCGCGGCGCGCGCCCGCCGGCTGTTCGACCGTGCCGGCCAGCGCATCACGCAGCGCACGCTGCGCATCGGCGTGTCGGCGCGGATCTTCCATCCGGAACCGGGTGCGAAGGGGCTGCGGGGCAAGACGCTCCAGTATCTCGAGGAATCGATCGCGCACTGGGTCATGTCACGCGACGTGCTCGTGTTCATGATTCCGACCGTCGGCCACCAGGGCATGATTCACCCGAGCAACATCCGCCTGCGCGACTACGCGAAGCATCTCGACGGCCTGCTGCTGCAGGGGGGCGCCGACGTATCGCCGCAAACCTATGCCGCATCCGACGCCCGCCCCGAATGGCCGGGCGATCGCGTGCGCGACATGTACGAGCTCGAGTTGCTGCACGAGTTCGTCGAATCCGGCAAACCCGTCCTCGGCGTATGCCGCGGCTGCCAGTTGATCAACGTCGCGTTCGGCGGCTCGCTGTACCAGGACATCGCCACCGACGTGCCGACCGCGAATGCGCACGTGAGCGAGCATTACGACCAGCATCGTCACGCGATCCGCTTCCCGGATTCGTCGACGCTTGCGAGCATGTTCCCGGGGCGCAGCGAAGCGATCGTCAACTCGATCCACCACCAGGCGATCCGCGATCTCGGCCGCGATCTGAACATCGAAGCCGTGTCGGCCGGCGACGGGATCATCGAGGGCATTCGCCATCGCCGTTCGCCGTTCGTCGTCGGCGTGCAGTGGCACCCCGAGTTCCATCGCGCCGGCGGTTCGGAGCTGCTCGACTGCACGCCGCTGCTCGATGCATTCCTGCGCGCGGCGCGCGAAACCCGCCTGTAGCAAGCCGTATTCTTCGCGTCGTACGAAGGCCGGCCGCATCCCGACAAATTCGAGATGCGGCCGTTTCGTTTTGAACGATAATCGCGAGTTCCGATTCGTTCGCCGGAGTCTGACGTTGGTTTTCCGAAAATTTTTCCCTGCACGATGCGCCACGTGGATCGTTGCGCTGGCTGCCTGCGCGCAAGCGGGCGCGACCTGGGCCGCTGACGCGACGGCGCCCGCCGCCGGTACGCGTCCGGCAGTCACGAGCCTGCGCGGCGACACGGATGCATCCGCCACGGCTGTGACGGATGCATCCGCACAAGGCAACGTCGCCGAGCTGACGCAGATGCTGCACGACGGCCGGATCGTCGAGATGCGCACGACATACAACGGCAGCTACGGTGCCAGCCTGATGTTCGATCCGCGCGAGATGACGTACTACGTCGCGCTGTTCCAGGACAAGCGTCTGTGGCGCGTGATCCGGTCACAGGAGAAGAACCGCGCGGAGATGGTGTACGCGAACTTCGTTCAGCAGACCGTACAACTCGCCGATATCGAGATCCGCCGCACCGAGCTGGAGGCGCAGAAGGCGTTTCTCGAACGCGTGATCGCGCTGCAGGCGAATCGTGCTCAGCAGTTGCAGGCCGACCTGAGCGTTGCGCGCAGCCAGCAGGCTGAAGTCGCGCAGCGGCAGCGCTCGGCGCAGGAGCAGACGCAGGCGCTGCAGGTCGAGAAGCGGGCCGCGCAGTTGCAGCTGCGTGATCTGCAGGAGCAGGTGCGACAGCTCGAGAAGCAGACCGAGACGGGGCTGCCCGCGCACAAGTAACGCATCGTCAGACGGACGCGGAGACGAGCAAAACCCGGCGAAGCTTGCTTCGCCGGGTTTTTTTGTGGCCGGGCCGTCAGCGCGCAAATGCGTCCGGCGTATCGGTCAGGCGGCGGTGGGACAGCTGTGCCGTCCAGTCCAAGCCGGTAGCGGGTGCGTGTGTTGCGCGGGCAGGCTGGGTAGCACGCAGCGCGCTTGCCATCGCGATGAGCGTGAGCGGATCGTCGAGCGTGTCGCGCGTATCGGCAACTGTACGCGGCGACGCGGAGAGCCGATCGCGTGTGCGGGCATCGACCATGCTGCCGCCGATCGGCGGCAGCGTGGCCATCCGCATCACGGTTGGTGTTCGCACCGGCGCCGCCGCCATGCGCTTGCCGCCCGAGCGCGGCGATGCGGCAGTGGCTGTCGGCGGCACGCTGGATGTTGCCTTCGGACGAAGCGATGCGGGACGATGCCCGACCTGGTGCGTGGCCGGCGGTGACGCGGCCGTTGTCGCGACAGGCGCTGCCGTCCTGCGCGGCGGTGGCGCACTCGTCGACGTATGCGGATGACCCGCGGCGACCCGCACGGTACCGGACGACGACGTACCGTGATCCGGTACGCCACCTGCCGCGTGAATCGGGTATGCAGGCCTGAACCCCGCAACCGGTTCATGCGCGGCAATCAGCCAGCCGATGATGCCGAGCGCGCCGATAGTCCAGCAGATCGCGTACTTCGCACGCCGGTCGCGAGCGCTGCCGGCGATACGGCGGGAACACGGGCTCTCAGCGGCAGGCAATGCAACCGGCGCCTCGGCACAAGTCGATGCCGACGCCATGGCGGGCAGCGGCTGCCAGTGGCATGCGCGGTGCGGCCGGTCCACGTCGATGCAGGACGTCGTCAGTGTCGCGAGGCAGTGCTTGTCGGGCCGCGCACCGGGGGCGCCGCGAAAGGTCCACTCGCGGCCGAACGACGGCACGTGATCGAGCGGAGCGACGCGAGGGCGGGCGAGTGCGCCTGCAACGGGGACGAGGGGCGATGGGATCATGAGGGCGGTGCCGCCATGCGACACGGGCAACCGTGCCGGTGCGGCGCCGAACTGTGGTTGCAAATCGGGACATTGTGGCCAGCCGGCGAAGGTCGGTCGATCAGATCAATCCGATTTTTGCTTCCGTTTCGGGGCGACTCGTACGAGGAGGGCGAGGCGACCGCACCGGCAGGGGCGACTCAAGGCAAATGTCGGGTTGGCGTGGCATGATGCGCGAACCATGCCGGTGCGCGCGTCGTTGCGCGGCGCGCCGCCGGCGGGCAGCGATGCCCGTGCGCGCCGGCCCGGCGCCACGTGCGTCGTCGGATCCATGCGGCGCGGATTCGCGCCATCCGAGCTGAGCGAGAAAAACATGTCCACAGCGTCACACGCCATCGCGCAGGAATCGAAAGTCCGCACCGTGTTCCGGGTCGTCAGCGGCAACTTCCTGGAAATGTACGACTTCATGGTCTACGGCTATTACGCGTCGGCCATCGCGAAAACCTACTTTCCGAGCGGCAACGCATTCGCGTCGCTGATGCTGTCGCTGTCGGTGTTCGGCGCGGGCTTCCTGATGCGGCCGGTCGGCGCGATCGTGCTCGGCGCTTACATCGACCATCACGGCCGCCGCAAGGGGCTGATCCTGACGCTCGGGCTGATGGCGCTCGGCACGCTCACGGTGGCCGCGATACCCGGCTATGCGACGATCGGTGTGCTCGCGCCGGTGCTCGTGCTGCTCGGCCGGCTGCTGCAGGGCTTTTCGGCGGGCGTCGAACTCGGCGGCGTGTCGGTCTACCTGTCGGAGATCGCGACGAAGGGGCACAAGGGGTTCTATACGTCGTGGCAGTCGGGCAGCCAGCAGGTGGCCGTCGTGTTCGCCGCGTTCGTCGGCGTGCTGCTGAACCGCGCACTGCCGGTCGAGGAGATGACCGCGTGGGGCTGGCGCATTCCGTTCCTGATCGGCTGCCTGATCGTGCCGTTCCTGTTCCTGATCCGTCGTTCACTGAAGGAGACCGACGAATTCCTCGCGAAGCGTCATCGCCCGACGATGGGCGAGATCATGCGTTCGATGCTCGACAACTGGGGCATCGTGGTGGCGGGCATGGGGATGGTGATCATGACGACGGTGTCGTTCTACATGATTACTGCCTATACGCCGACGTTCGGCAAGGAAGTGCTGCACCTGTCGTCGCTCGACGCGCTCGTCGTGACCGTCTGCGTCGGGATCTCCAATCTCGTGTGGCTGCCGCTGTCCGGTGCGTTGTCCGACCGCATCGGTCGCCGCCCGGTGCTGATCGCATTCACCGTGCTGACGCTGTTGACGGCTTACCCGGCCGTGCTGTGGCTCGTCGGCGATCCGTCGTTCCTGCGGCTGCTCGCGGTCGAACTGTGGCTGTCATTCCTGTACGCGTCGTACAACGGGGCGATGGTCGTCGCGCTGACCGAAGTGATGCCGGCCGACGTGCGCACGGCCGGTTTCTCGCTTGCCTACAGCCTGGCGACGACGATCGGCGGCTTCACGCCGGCGATCTCGACGCTGCTGATTCATCAGACCGGGAACAAGGCGGCGCCGGGTTTGTGGCTGAGCGTTGCCGCGATTTGCGGGTTGATCGCGACACTCGTGCTGTATCGCACGCCCGAGGCGCGCAATCAGTACAAGGCGGCCTGACCGGCAGCCGGATGACGCGCGGCGCCGGCCGCACGCGATGCAATGAGAAAGGGAGCGCGGCGCGCTCCCTTTTTTCATCTGCGTTCAGGCTTCGCGCAGCATGCCGGCAACCGCGGCCGCCACGTCGAGCCATTCGCCCGGCGCGGGCTGGCGGGCGAGCCTGGCCTGCGGATACCACGGGCAGTCGTCGCCGGTGAACCAGCGCCAGTCGGGCGCGAACGGCAACATCACCCACAGCGGCTTGCCGAGCGCGCCGGCGAGGTGCGCGACCGCCGTATCGATCGTGACGACACCGTCGAGCCGATCGATCAGCGCAGCCGTGTCGGCAAAGTCGTTTAGCCGGCCGTCGAGCCGATGCACGCGCGGATGCGCGTCGACGCGCGCGCGTTCATCGTCGTCGAGTGCGGGCTGCAGCACGATCCAGTCGATGTCCGGCAGCGCGAGCAGCGGTGCAAGTGCGTCGAACGGCATCGAACGGTTTTCCTGCGCCTGTCGGCGCCCCGACCACGCAAGGCCGAACTTGCGCTTCGACTGCCCGCCGAGCGAGCCGCGAAAGCGCCGGCCGGCGCCGTCGGGCGCGTCGAGGTAGCGCGAGCCCGCGACGATGTCCTCCTTCGTCTGAAGCCCGAGCAGGAACGGCAGGCTCATCAGCGTGCACGCGACATCCGCGGCAGGCGGTTTTGTCGCGCCCAGTGCGACGAGCGTCACGCGCCAGCGCGCCGCGGCCGGCGCCAGCAGCGTCACCAGTTCCGGCTGGACTTCGAGCACGACGCGCGCGCAGCGTGCGCGGGCGAGCGGCACGAAGCGGACGAACTGCAGCGTGTCGCCGAAGCCCTGTTCCGCGCGGATCAGCAGCGTGCGCGACGCAATCGGCTCGCCTTGCCAGCGCGGCAGCATGCCGAGCGGCGTCGCGCCCGGCGTGTCGTGGCGCGCTTCGTAGGCCGGCAGGCCGCGCGCGAAGTCGCCGAGCGTCAGCAGCGTGACCGCGCGGTGCAGCCGTGCCAGCGTGAGATCGGGCGCGACGCGCAGCGCCTGGTCGAAGGCGCGCAGCGCCATCTCGTGCGCACCGAGCGCGTGATGTGCGTTGCCGAGATTCAGCCAGGCCAGGCTGAACGACGGATCGAGACCGACGGCACGCTCGTAGTAGGGCAGTGCGTCGCGGTGGCGGCCCTGCGCGCTCAGTGCGTTCGCGAGCCCGAACAGCGCGAGCGGAAACGGCGGATGCAGCGCGAGCGCGGCCTCGAACGCGGCGACCGCCTCCGCATGCCGGCCGACCGCATCGAACGTGTTGCCGAGATTGAAATGGGCGGCGACGAAGCGCGGCTGCGCGGCGATCGCGGCCTGGAAATGCGCGATCGCGTCGTCGGCGCGGCCCATCGCGTTCAGCGCCATCGCGAGGTTGTTGTGCGCTCCCGCATGCCCGGGCCGCAGCTCGAGCGCGCGATGGAACGCGGCGAGCGCGTCGTCGTGGCGGCCGAGCGCGTTCAGCGCGTTGCCGAGATTGTTGTGGATCGATGCATCGTCGGGCGTGAGCCGCAGCGCGCGGCCGAAGGCATCGATCGCATCGTCGTGGCGCTGCAGCGCCGCATACGCGTTGCCGAGGTTGTAGTGCGCGAGCGGAAATTCGGGCGCGAGCGTCAGCGCGTTGCGAAAGCGGTCGACGGCTTCGTCGAGCCGGCCGAGCGCCTTCAGCGCGTTGCCGAGATTGAGCTGCAGTGCGGCATCGCCCGGCCGCAGCGCGACGGCGCGGCCGACGAGATCGGCCGCCTCGGCGTGCTGGCCCTGCTGGTGCCGCAGCACGCCGAACAGATGCAGCGCGTCGGCGTCGGCGGGATTGGAGGCGAGCGCGTTGCGATAGCCGTGCTCGGCCTCGGCGAGGCGGCCCGCGCGGTGTGCGGCATACGCCTGGTCGAATGCGGAATCCATAACGCGAAAACTGGCGGAAAGCGCGTATTTTCCCATACCGCGTGGCAGTGCCGCGCGTCGGCCGATCGGCATATGGCCCCGTCACGCGGAGCGGCGTAGACTTGCAGGGTTGCGTGTCATCGAGGTTCTCATGGCTGACACACTGCCCGATATCCGGCCCGTGCTGATCGTCGGCGCGGGGCCGACCGGCCTTGCCGCGGCGATGAGCCTCGCGCGGGCCCGCGTGCCGGTGCGCATCATCGATCGGCTCGCCGCGCCCGCGCCGCATTCGCGCGCGATCGGCATCCAGGCGCGCACGCTCGAACTGCTGGAGCAGCATCGCGCGGTCGAGCCATTTCTCGCGCTCGGTCACCGTGCCCATGCGGCCGCACTGCATGCCGACGGCCGCGTGATCGCGCGGCTCGATTTCGATCCGCTGCAAACGCGCTATCCGTACCTGCTGTTTCTCGACCAGACCATCACCGAGCGCCTGCTTGCCGACCATCTGGCCCGGCTCGGCGTGACGGTCGAGCGCGGCGCGACGCTGACCGCGTGCGATGCGGGCGGCGCGTCGCTCGACGTGTCGATCCGCTGCGCCGACGGCCGCGACGAATCGTTCTCGCCGTCGTACCTGATCGCCGCCGACGGCGCGCACAGCTCGGTCAGGCATCTGCTCGGCCTGGGCTTCACCGGGCACGCGTTCGAGCAGACCTTCCTGCTTGCCGATTTCGCGGCGATACCCGACTGGCCGGACGAGGAGATCCACCTGTTCACGACATCCGAAGGCATCGCCGGACTGTTTCCGATGGGCGGCGGCCGTTACCGGCTCGTGGCCGACCGGCCGCCCGGCAGCGACGCGTCACCCGATGCGCCGCCCCCGTCGCTCGCGGAATGCGACGCGATCGTGCGTGCCCGCGCCGGCGCGTCGATCTCGCCGAGCGATCTCGCCTGGTCGTCGTATTTTCATCTGCACAGCCGGATGGTCGACCGGCTGCGGCACGGCCGCGTGTTCTTCGCGGGCGACGCCGCGCACGTCCACAGTCCGGCCGGCGCGCAGGGCATGAACACCGGCATCCAGGAGGCGTTCAATCTCGGCTGGAAGCTCGCGCGCGTGCTCGGCGCGGGCGCGCCCGAGCGGCTGCTCGACACGTATCACGCGGAGCGTCATCCGATCGAGCGCGACGTGTTGCGGCAGACCGGGTTCGTCACGCAGATCGTCGAAGCCGAGCGCGGCGCGATGAAGCTGCTGCGCGATCACGTCGTGCCGGTGCTGGCGTCGTTCGGGCCGATGCGCGACGCGGTGCGGCGCACGGTCAGCGAGCTCGGTGTGCAGTACCGGAAGAGTCCACTTACGCTCGAGCGCGTGCTCGACGGTGGGCCGCGCGCAGGCGAGCGGGCACCCGATGCGCGCGTGCGGGTGCTCGACGGGCCGCTCGGTCAGGCGCCCGGAACGGCGCGGCTATACGACCTGCACGATCCGGCGAGCTTCACGTTGCTGCTGCTGGAGGAGCCGGTGAATGTCGACACCGGCGCGGTGCCGCCGATGCCGGCCGATGCGCAGGCGCTCGTGCAGGGGCTCGACCGGATCATGCCGGATGCGGTGCGCGTCTGGCGCGTCACCGATCCCGAAGGCGGCGATGCCGGGCTCGCGCAGGAATACGGCCGCTCGCGGCCGTCGTTTTACCTGCTTCGGCCGGATGGTTACGTCGCCGTGCGCGGGCGCACGGCGACCGACGCGAACGCGCTGCTGCGCCACTGCGAAAGCTGGTTCGCGGGCATGTCGCGGTCCGCGTAGCGGTGCGCTCAGGCGTTCGCTGCGGCGGGTACGAGCGACGCGCGGTGCACGGCGATCGCGTCGCGCACGATCGGTGCCGCACGTTGCCCGGCCTCGCTCGACGGATCGTCGAGCGCCGCGAGAAACGCGCGACGCATCCGCGGCTCCCAGAAGCGCCGGATATGGTCGGCGATGCCGGTCAGCGCTTCGTCTCGATCGGGCATCGATTCGAAGAATGCGCCGATCTGGTTGGCCATGTCGATCAGGTGTCCGTTGTCCATCGCTTCCTCACTTGCCTGTCGTCACGCCGGCGGTCGCGGCGGCGCGGCGCTCGAGCAGGTCGAGCTGCTCCGCGTTGAAGCGCGCATACGCTTGCTGCCAGTCGGATGGCTGCGCGACGGGCAGCACCTGCACGGCCGTCACCTTGTACTCGGGGCAGTTCGTCGCCCAGTCCGAGCTGTCCGTCGTGATCACGTTCGCGCCCGATTCCGGGAAGTGGAACGTCGTATAAACGACACCCGGCTGCATGCGTTCGGTCACGAGCGCGCGCAGCACCGTCTGCCCCGCGCGCGATTCGATGCCCACCCAGTCGCCGCTGCGGATGCCGCGATCCTGGGCGTCGTGCGGATGAATCTCGAGGCGGTCCTCTTCGTGCCACTGCACGTTCTCGGTGCGGCGGGTCTGCGCGCCGACGTTGTACTGCGACAGGATGCGGCCCGTCGTCAGGATCAGCGGATAGCGCTGCGTGACCTTCTCCGGCGACGCGATGAACTGCGTGATCACGAACTTGCCCTTGCCGCGCACGAACGCGTCGATGTGCATCGTCGGCGTGCCTTCCGGCGCGTGCTCGTTGCACGGCCACTGAATGCTGCCGAGCGTATCGAGCTTCGCGTAGGACACACCCGAGAAGGTCGGCGTGAGTCGCGCGATCTCGTCCATGATTTCCGACGGATGCGCGTAGTCCATCTCGTAGCCGAGCGCGCGCGACAGCATCAGCGTGACTTCCCAGTCCGCGTAGCCCGCGAGCGGCGGCATCACCTTGCGCACGCGCGAGATGCGGCGTTCCGCGTTCGTGAACGTGCCGTCCTTCTCGAGGAACGACGAACCGGGCAGCAGCACGTGCGCGTATTTCGCGGTCTCGTTCAGGAAGATGTCCTGCACGACGATGCATTCCATTGCCGACAGCGCGGCCGCGACATGCTGCGTATTCGGGTCCGACTGGACGATGTCCTCGCCCTGGCAGTAAAGCCCCTTGAAGCTGCCGTCGAGCGCCGCGTCGAACATGTTCGGGATGCGCAGCCCCGGTTCCGGTTGCAGCTTCGCCGACCACGCTGCTTCGAACTGCGTGCGCACGACCTCGTCGCCGATGTGCCGGTAGCCGGGCAGTTCATGCGGGAACGAGCCCATGTCGCACGAGCCCTGCACGTTGTTCTGGCCGCGCAGCGGATTGACGCCGACACCTTCGCGGCCGATGTTGCCGGTCGCCATCGCGAGGTTCGCGATGCCCATCACCGTCGTCGAGCCCTGCGCGTGTTCGGTCACGCCCAGTCCGTAATAGATCGCGGCATTGCCGCCCGTCGCATAGAGGCGCGCGGCTTCGCGGACCAACTCGGCCGGCACGCCCGTCACGTCGGCGGTCGCCTCCGGCGAGTTGTCGGCACGCGAGACGAACTCGCGCCATTGCTCGAATGCGCGCGTCTCGCAGCGCTCGGCGACGAATGCATCGGCGACGAGCCCTTCGGTGACGATCACGTGCGCGAGGGCGTTGACGATCGCGA
This sequence comes from Burkholderia sp. HI2714, assembly GCF_002223085.1. NCBI lineage: Bacteria > Pseudomonadati > Pseudomonadota > Betaproteobacteria > Burkholderiales > Burkholderiaceae > Burkholderia > Burkholderia sp. HI2714. The sequence goes on from NZ_NKFM01000015.1 coordinate 197,402, forward strand.
CGTTGGTGCCGGGGCGCAACTGCAGGTGGTGGGTCGCCTTCACGTGCGGGCCGTCGACGACGTCGATGCGGCGCGGGTCGATCACGATCAGCTTCGCGCCTTCACGCACGCGCCGCTTCAGCCGCGAGCCGAACACCGGGTGGCCGTCGGTCGGGTTCGCGCCCATCACGACGATCACGTCGGCCTGGCCGACCGATGCGAACGTCTGCGTGCCGGCCGATTCGCCGAGCGTCGTCTTGAGGCCATAGCCCGTCGGCGAGTGGCACACGCGTGCGCAGGTGTCGACGTTGTTGTTGCCGAACGCGGCGCGCACCAGCTTCTGCACGAGGTAGGTTTCCTCGTTCGTGCAGCGCGACGACGTGATGCCGCCGATGGAATCGCGGCCGTACTTGTCCTGCAGCTTGCGGAATTGCGTTGCCGCGTAGGTGAGTGCTTCGTCCCAGCTGACTTCGCGCCACGGATCGGTGATCTTCTCGCGGATCATCGGCTTCGTGATGCGGTCCTTGTGCGTCGCATAGCCCCACGCGAAGCGTCCCTTCACGCACGCGTGGCCCTCGTTCGCGAGGCCGTTCTTGTGGGGTGTCATGCGCACGACCTGCGTGCCCTTCATCTCCGCCTTGAACGAGCAGCCGACGCCGCAGTATGCGCAGGTCGTGACGACCGAGTGTTCGGCCTGCCCGAGTTGCACGACGGATTTTTCCTGCAGCGTGGCGGTCGGGCAGGCGGCGACGCACGCGCCGCACGACACGCATTCCGACGCCATGAACGATTCGCTTTCGCCGGCCGCGACGCGCGATTCGAAGCCGCGTGCGGCGATCGTCAGCGCGAACGTGCCCTGTGTTTCCTCGCAGGCGCGCACGCAGCGGTTGCAGACGATGCACTTCGACGGGTCGTACGTGAAGTACGGGTTCGATTCGTCCTTCTTGTCGCGCAGATGATTTGCGCCGTCGAAGCCGTAACGCACCTCGCGCAGCCCGACGACGCCTGCCATGTCCTGCAGCTCGCAGTCGCCGTTGGCGGGGCAGGTGAGGCAGTCGAGCGGATGGTCGGAGATGTACAGCTCCATCACGTTGCGACGCAGCGACTGCAGCCGGTCCGACTGCGTGCGCACTTTCATGCCCGCTTCGGCAGGTGTCGTGCACGACGCCGGATAACCGCGCCGGCCTTCGATCTCGACGAGGCACAGACGGCACGAGCCGAACGGTTCGAGCGAATCGGTCGCGCAGAGCTTCGGGACGTTGACGCCGGCTTCGATCGCCGCACGCATCACCGACGTGCCGGCCGGCACCGTGACCGGCTGGCCGTCGATTTCGAGCGTGACGTCGGTATCGGCATGCCGTTGCGGCGTGCCGTAGTCGGTATCGTCGAACGGATCGAGGGCACGCGCCTGCGCAGCGTTCTTGCACGCGCATTGGCCCGAGCCGCAGCCGCCTTGGCGGACGTTGTTCGTGTCGAGGGACATGCAGGGCTCCTTCTGGGTCAGGCCGCAGCCTTGACCGGACCCGGCGCGGCATGCTTGCCGGCAGCGAGCCCGAAATCTTCGGGGAAATGGTCGAGCGCGGACAGCACCGGGTAGGGTGTCATGCCGCCCATGGCGCAAAGCGAACCGGCCAGCATCGTGTCGCACAGGTCGCGCAGCAGCGTGACCTGCCGCTCCGACGTATCGCCGTGGCGGATGCGTGCGATCGTCTCGACGCCACGCGTCGAACCGATCCGGCACGGCGTGCACTTGCCGCACGACTCGATCGCGCAGAACTTCATCGCGTATTCGGCCAGCTCGGCGAGGTTCGACGAGTCGTCGTGCAGCACGATGCCGCCGTGGCCGACCACCGCGCCAATCGCCGTATACGCTTCGTAGTCGAGCGGCACGTCCCACTGGTGGTCGGGCAGGTAGGTGCCGAGCGGGCCGCCCACCTGCGCGGCACGTGCGGGCCGGCCGCTGGCCGTGCCGCCGCCGAAGTCGAACAGCAGCTCGCGCAGCGTGACGCCGAACGCGAGTTCGACGAGGCCGCCGTGGCGGATGTTGCCGGCGAGCTGGAACGGCAGCGTGCCGCGCGAGCGACCCATCCCGTAGTCGCGATAGAACGCCGCGCCGCGCGCGAAGATCACGGGCGCCGTTGCAAGCGTGATCACGTTGTTGATGACGGTCGGCTGGCCGTACAGGCCGGCGAGCGCGGGCAGCGGCGGTTTCGCACGCACGACGCCGCGCTTGCCTTCGAGCGATTCGAGCAGCGCCGTTTCCTCGCCGCACACGTACGAGCCCGCGCCTTTCGCGACGTGCAGCTCGAACGCGTGCGCGGAGCCGAGCACGTGCTCGCCGAGCCAGCCGGCTTCGCGTGCGCGGACGATCGCGGCTTCGAGCGTGGCGATTGCGTGCGGATATTCGCTGCGCACGTAGATGTAGCCGACCGTCGCGCCGGTCGCGACGCCCGCGATGATCATCCCTTCGATCAGGCAGTACGGATCGCATTCCATGATCAGGCGGTCGGAGAAGGTGCCCGAATCGCCTTCGTCTGCATTGCAGACGATGTACTTCTGCGTGGCGTTTGCTTGCCGGACCGTGCGCCATTTGATGCCGGCCGGGAACGCAGCACCACCGCGGCCGCGCAGCCCCGATTCGATCAGCGTTTCGCACGCGGCATCGCCGTCGAGCGCGAGCGCGTTCTTCAGGCCGGCGAGGCCTTCGTATCGCAGGTAGTCGTCGATCGACAGCGGGTCGGTCAGGCCGATGCGGGCGAACGTGAGGCGTTGCTGGCGCGCGAGATAGGGCAGTGCGTCGACGAGCCCGACGCCGCTCGGATGCGTGCCGCCTTCGAGCCAGTTTGCGTCGAACAGGGCCGGCACGTCGGCGGCCGACAGGTTCGCATAGCCGACGCGGCCGGCGGCCGTGCCGACCTCGACGAGCGGCTCGAGCCACAGCAGCCCGCGCGAACCGTTGCGGACCAGCTCGATGGCGATGCCGCGGCGCGAGGCTTCCGCCTCGATCGCGTCGGCGAGCGCGTCGGCGCCGAGTGCCAGCGCGGACGAATCGCGCGGGACATGGATGCGGGTCGTCATGCGGCCTCCGGGGTGTGGGCGACCGCGTCGGCAAGCAGCGCGTCGAATTTCTCCGGCGTGACCTTGGCATGCAGCACACCGTTGACCGTCAGCGACGGCGACTGCGCACACAGTCCGAGGCAGTAGACCGATTCGAGTGCGACGTCATCGGGCGCATGCGCATCGGCGGCATCGCCGTGCGCCGCGTCGAACCGGCAACCCGTGCGGGCTTCCGCATGCGCGGCCAGCGCTTCGCAACCCATGCTGCGGCACGCTTCGGCGCGGCACATCTGGATCGTTACGCGGGCGGGCGGCGCGGTGCGGAAGTGGTGGTAGTAAGTCAGGACGCCGTGCACTTCCGCGCGCGACAGGTTGAGTGCGCGGGCGAGCGGCGCGACGCAGCCGGGCGGCACGTAACCCGCGTCGTCCTGGATCGCGTGCAGGATCGCCACGAGCGACCGGCCGGCGCGCGCATGGCGCTCGACGAGTGCGTCGGGCGCTTGGGAATTCGGGGACATCAGTTGTGCTCCTCCAAAGTCTCATATGTGCTCGAGATTCATATAGTGCACATCGAGACTTCGTTCTGATTGATTTTGACCAACGATAAGCGGAAGATTTGGCGGTCGCAATAGGAAATCGGAGTGCATAATTGATTCGTATCGAATGCGACGCGTATCTGACCGTGCGCGACACGGAAGGCCGTGCGGCCAGTCTGTCGGATGTCGCGCCGTTGCTCGAACTCGTGGCCGACACGGGCAGCATTGCGCAGGCCGCGCAAGCGAAAGGGCTGTCCTACCGGCACGCGTGGGGCATGCTGCGCGCGCTGGAGGCGTGCATTGGCGGGGAACTGATCGAAACCGCGCGCGGCAAGGGCTCGACGCTGTCGGCGCTCGGGCAGGCCGTCGTCGATGCGCAGCGCCTCGCGCGCAGCCGGCTCGACGGAAATCTGCGCACGCTGGCCGCCGAAGTGGCGAGCGACCTGAACCGGCGGCTCGCGCAGCGCGACGGCGCCGTACGTATTCACGCGTCGCACGGCTACGCGGTCGCGACGCTCGTCTCCGCGCTGGTCGATGCGCAGGCGGCTGTCGACATCAAGTATCGCGAGAGCGTCGAGGCCGTGCAGGCGCTTGCCCGCGGAGAGTGCGACCTGGCCGGCTTCCATCTGCCGCGCGGCGCGTTTCGCGCGCAGTGCGCACAGATCTACCGGCCGTGGCTCGACGATACGCGCCATGTGCTGATCCACCTGACACGGCGCCAGCAGGGGCTGTTCATTCCGCGCGGCAACCCGAAGCAGGTTCGCGGGCTCGCGGATCTCGCCCGCAACGACATCCGCTTCGTCAACCGCCAGCCGGGGTCGGGCACGCGCATGCTGCTGGATCTCGCGCTGCGCGCGATTGGCATCGATCCCGAGCGCATCGACGGCTACGCGTCGGCCGAGCTCACGCATTCGGCGATCGCGGCGTTCGTCGCGAGCGGGATGGCCGATCTCGGCTTCGGCGTCGAGCCGGCCGCCCATCATTTCGGGCTCGATTTCATCCCGGTCGTCGACGAAGACTATTACTTTGCATGCGAACGCGCGCGGCTCGACGCGCGCCCGCTTGCCGGTGTGCTGGCGCTGCTGCGCGATGCGCGCTTCGTCGAGCGCGTCGCGCATCTCGACGGCTACGATCCGGCTGCGTGCGGAACGCTGACGAGCATCGCGTCGGGGCTGGCCGGCGGTGACGGCGCGAACGTGCCGGACGGCAATTCCCGGTAACGCGGACGCAATCGAACCGCGATGCAGCAGCAGGGGATTTACGCTACGCTTGCCGCTTGACCAACGTTCCAACAAGCACGCATTTCAAGCGTCATCCCGCCATGAAATTTTCCGTTCCCCTCACCGCGGCAGTGTTGACCGCGGGGCTGCTGGCCGCTGTTTCGCCGTTCGCGCTCGCGCAGAATTCGCCCGGTGTGCCTGGCGGTATCCTGAGTGAACAGTTTCGCCTGAACGAGCATCCGCAGATGCCGTTCGCGGCGTCCGCGCCGTCGGAGAAATACCAGAGCGGCAAGAAGTCGGCTTTGCGCCGCAAGGGCGACCTGGGCGATCCGAACGGCTGCAACCTGAAGTGTCCGATGGATAGCCGGTAACCTGGCCGACGGGCGCGTCCCCACGAGGGGCACGCGGCACCGGTTCGACTGGCGGGTGTTGCGCTCGCGCGCCGACCTGACAGACCGGTGGCAGCAGGACTCCCGTGCGATTCCGATTTTGTCCGAGCCCCACGAAGCGTTGCCGCTTCGCGGGGCTTTTGCTTTCCGGCGAATCTTCATGCGATTCGATACCGGGCGATGCAGGGGATGCGCATCGCCGGTCTGACGGGTGATATAGGGTTAACCCGTAAATCAGGAAGGATGTCTTCCTGAAACCTGCCTTATTCTTAAGCATCTGCCTACATAAACTTCGGGTTGTCAGCGATGAACAAGGTGTTCACCGCGAACACAGACAAATCTGGAGGTAGGTCATCATGAAATCGCTCGTTCAAGCTGTTGTCGTTGCTGCCGCTCTCGTTGCTCCGGTCGTGTCGTTCGCCCAGTCGGGTTCGACGATCACCCGCGCGCAGGTTCGTGCCGAACTGGTCCAGTTGCAGCAGGCAGGTTACAACTCCGCTCGCGGTGAAGATCCGCACTATCCGGAAGCGATCCAGGCCGCCACGGCGCGTGTTGCAGAGCAGCAGCGCGCCGCGCTGGCGCAAGCGCAAGGCGCCGACGCCAGCGGTTACGGCGCACAGGCACAGGGTGCATCGGCATCGGGTTCGCGTGCGATGGGCGTGCGTCCGGCTACCGCTGAAGAAATGAAGTCGCTGTATCGCGGCAGCTAATCCGCGTATTGCCCGGTGTGCGTGAATGCCGGGTGCGACGACGCGTCGCGCCTGGAGCCGCAGCACCCGGGCGGGCCGCTGCCTGGCGCGATCGATGAGTGCGCGGGCACGGCAGGCTTTCCGTCACCTCCTGTCGCCGGAAGTCCGGTGGCATTCCGCCCGGCCCACCCGTGGCTGGGCGCTTTTTCGGCAGGAGAGGGGTGCATGCGTTTCGCCGGCAACAAAAAACCCCGCAGACTTGCGTCATGCGGGGTTCGTGCGGCGAGCGCGGAATTTGGTGGAGGCGGCGGGAATCGAACCCGCGTCCAGAAGCGCTCCACGACTAGTTCTACATGTTTAGTTCAGTCATTTGATTTAACCGCAGCGACGCGGACGAACACGCTGCACTACGGCGATTCGCTAGGTTTTCGACCCTGGCGTCGCGACGCCGACAGGGCTTAACTGACGTAAATGACCTCTGGCGGTATTGCTACCGGTCTTGCGACACTAGCCCGTCAGTGAACTAGGCAGAGGACGGCGGCCGTTAGGCTGCCAGTGCGAACGTATCGTCGTTTGCAGTTACGATTTTCCCATTGATTAACGAGGTGACGGGTCCTCGACATGCCCTAGCCGCTTCACAACCCCTGTCGAAACCAGGTCGCCCCCGCGGATAAGATCAATCATTATAGCCCAACATCGCGCAGCAGTTCGCGCAGTTGCAGCGTCGTGTCGACGAGATGCTGCGCTTGCCAGTCGGCCGGCGCGGCGCCATCACCACAATAGCCGTACGCCGCCGCGACCGTCGCCATGCCGGCGGCGCTGCCGGCCTGAATGTCGCGCAGGTCGTCGCCGACGTAGACGATGCGCGCAGGCGCGAGCGTCAGCTGGTCGGCCGCATGCAGCAGCGGGGCTGGGTGCGGCTTCGGGTGCGGCGTTGTGTCGCCCCCGACGACGCAGGCGGCGCGCGGCGCGAGGCCGAGCAGGTCGACGAGCGGCGCCGTGAGCCGCATCGCCTTGTTTGTGACGATGCCCCAGCGCACGCCGCGCGCGTCGAGTTCGTCGAGCACGTCGCCGATGCCGGGGAACAGCGTCGTATGCACGCACAGATCCGTCGCGTAGTTGGCCAGGAACTCGTCGCGCATCGCTTCGTAGCCGGGCGTGTGCGGATCGATGCCGAACGCGCCGCCGAGCAGGCCGCGTGCGCCGGCCGAGGCCAGCGGCCGCAGCACGTCGAGCGGTGTTTCGGGCAGGTCGCGCACGCGTTGCATCTTGTTGACGGCAGCCGCGAGATCGGGCGCCGTGTCGGCGAGCGTGCCGTCCAGGTCGAACAGCACGGCATCGCAGTGCAGCAGGCGCGGTTCGTCGAGGGCAGCCCGCGCGGTCGAGAGGGGAGTCGTCATGCCGGTTGGAAGGTCACGCGCCGCGACGGCACGCGACGAGGTAGTTGATGTCGGCGTCGTTCGACAGCGCGAAGCGCTTGCCGATCGGGTGATACGTGATGCCCTTGATCTCCACGATGTGCAGATCCGTTGCCCGCACGAAGCCGGCCAGTTCCGACGGACGGATGAAGCGCGCGTAGTCGTGCGTGCCCTTCGGCAGCATCTGTGCGATGTACTCCGCGCCGATCACGGCGAACAGGTATGCCTTCAGGTTGCGGTTCAGCGTCGAGAAGAACACCCAGCCACCCGGCTTCACGAGCGTCGCGCAGGCGGCGACGATATCGCCGGGCGACGGCACGTGCTCGAGCATTTCCATGCACGTGACGACATCGTAGGTGCCCGGTTCGCGCGCGGCGATCGCTTCGGCAGCGATGGCCTCGTAATCGACCGAGATGCCGCTTTCGAGACTGTGCAGGTCGGCGACGCCGAGTGCTTCGGTCGACAGGTCGATGCCTTTCACCTGCGCGCCGAGTCCGGCCATCGATTCGGACAGGATGCCGCCGCCGCAGCCGACGTCGAGTGCGCGCTTGCCGGCGAGGTGCGCATGCGCATCGATCCAGCCGAGCCGGACCGGGTTCAGGTCGTGCAGCGGCTTGAATTCGGCATTCGGATCCCACCACCGATGGGCGAGGTCGCTGAATTTCTGGAGTTCGTGCGGATCGGCGTTGGTCATGTCGGCAAACGGGCTACGGGAGGAGGGCGGTGCTGCGATTCGTCAGCCCCGAGTATATAAGGAAGCGGACGAGCGGCGAAGCGGCGAGCGCCTGGACGGGCGTCAATGAAAAAGCCCCGCCGGAGCGGGGCTTTGAAGCAGTCGAAAACCGCGGCTTAGTTTGCCGGAACGGTCGTCTTCTGGACTTCTTGCGTACCGACCACTTCGACTTCCACGCGGCGGTCCGGTGCGAGGCAGGCGATGAGTTGCTTGCGGTTCTTCTGGTTGCAGCCAGTCGTAACCGGGTTGCGCTTGCCCTTGCCTTCCGTGTAGATCTTGTTGGCCGGCACACCCTTGCTGACCAGGTACGACTTCACGGCTTGCGCACGGCGCAGCGACAGACGGTCGTTGTACTTGTCCGAACCGATGCGGTCCGTGTAGCCCGTTGCGACGACCACTTCCGTGTTCATGCCCTGGATCTTCGACGACAGTTCGTCCAGCTTTTGCTTGCCCAGCGGCTTGAGCGTTGCCTTGTCGAAGTCGAACAGTGCGTCAGCTTGATACGTGATCTTCTGGCTCGTGATTGCCGGAGCGGCCGGAGCGACCGGTGCCGGTGCCGGTGCCTGGGCGACCAGTGCGCCATCGCACTTCGCGTTGGCGGTGGCCGGCGTCCAGAACGCATCGCGCCAGCAGAGCTCGTTCGTACCGTTCATCCACACCCATTCGCCCGTGCCGTTGACCCAGTTGTCATTGACGGCTTGGCGCGACGCCGGCACCGACTGTGCCGAAGCGGATGCAGCCATAACTGCGGTAGCTGCAATGAACGCGAGCTTTGAAAGTTTATTCATATTTCTCCTCTCGAAATTGAGATTACCGCAGGTTTACTGCGAGCCTGTTGACGGTGACAAGTCATACATTGCTCGAAGTATAACATTGGTGCGGCACAAAAAACGCGGCGCCGCCTCTGTGTAGACTTCGAGCAGCGTCTAACTTTCAGTGCGTTGGCATTTTGCCATATCGTTCCCTTCCTACGAAAAAAAATCCTCCCCACCCCAAGATCGCTTCAACTTTGTGGTGCATGCGCAACACTGACCTGCCGTAACTTTTAGAGATTGTCAAGAGTGTGGCGGCGAAATTGCGCCGATGAATGCAGTTGTTTACTCGTGCGCGAGAAACGCGTGACGCGGCAATCGTCTGTGATGCCGAGTCGGGTGCGATTGCGATGGGCAATTGCGGCCGACTCGCTGACGCCGCGATTTTTGCTATTCATATATAGAGGGGGCGAATTGGCGGCTGATGGGCGCATGTTAGAATCTCGCGTTGCGTTGCGCATGCAGCGCCCACGCGAAAGGCGTTCGCCGTCTTCGCTCCGAAACGATACGGATACATGGATCAATTCGCCAAAGAGACCCTGCCCACCTCCCTAGAAGAGGAAATGCGCCGTTCGTATCTCGATTACGCGATGAGCGTGATCGTCGGACGTGCCCTCCCGGATGTCCGCGATGGCCTGAAACCCGTGCACCGGCGCGTGTTGTTCGCGATGCACGAACTGAACAACGACTGGAACCGCGCGTACAAGAAGTCGGCGCGTATCGTCGGTGACGTGATCGGTAAGTACCACCCTCACGGTGACACCGCGGTCTACGACACCATCGTGCGGATGGCGCAGGACTTCTCGCTGCGCTACATGCTGATCGACGGGCAGGGCAACTTCGGCTCGATCGACGGCGACAATGCCGCGGCGATGCGTTACACCGAAATTCGCATGGCGAAGATCGGTCACGAGCTGCTCGCCGACATCGACAAGGAAACGGTCGATTTCGAGCCGAACTACGACGGCAACGAAATGCAGCCGTCGGTCCTGCCGTCGCGCATCCCGAACCTGCTGATCAACGGCTCGTCGGGTATTGCGGTCGGCATGGCGACCAACATCCCCCCGCACAACCTGAACGAAGTCGTCGACGCGTGCCAGCACCTGTTGGCCAACCCGGAAGCGACGATCGACGAGCTGATCGAGATCATCCCGGCGCCGGATTTCCCGACGGCGGGCATCATCTACGGCGTCGCCGGCGTGCGCGACGGCTATCGCACCGGGCGCGGCCGCGTCGTGATGCGTGCGGCCACGCACTTCGAGGAGATCGACCGCGGCCAGCGGATGGCGATCATCGTCGACGAGCTGCCGTACCAGGTGAACAAGCGCTCGCTGCTCGAGCGGATCGCCGAACTCGTCAACGAGAAGAAGCTCGAAGGCATCTCCGACATCCGCGACGAGTCCGACAAGAGCGGCATGCGCGTCGTGATTGAGCTCAAGCGCGGTGAAGTGCCGGAAGTGGTGCTGAACAACCTGTACAAGGCGACGCAGCTCCAGGACACGTTCGGCATGAACATGGTCGCGCTCGTCGACGGCCAGCCGAAGCTGCTGAACCTGAAGGAAATCCTGCAGTGCTTCCTGTCGCATCGACGCGAAGTGCTGACGCGCCGCACGATCTACGAACTGCGCAAGGCCCGCGAACGCGGCCACGTGCTCGAAGGTCTCGCGGTCGCGCTCGCGAACATCGACGAGTTCATCGCGATCATCAAGGCCGCGCCGACGCCGCCGATCGCGAAGGCGGAGTTGATGGCGAAGCCGTGGGATTCGTCGCTCGTGCGCGAGATGCTCACGCGTGCCGAGAGCGAGAACGCGGCGGCCGGCGGCCGCTCCGCGTACCGCCCGGAAGGCCTGAACCCGGCGTTCGGCATGCAGGCCGACGGGCTGTACCGCCTGTCCGACACGCAGGCCCAGGAAATCCTGCAGATGCGTCTGCAGCGCCTGACCGGCCTCGAGCAGGACAAGATCATCGGCGAGTATCGCGAAGTGATGGCACAGATCGCCGACCTGCTGGACATCCTCGCGCGCCCCGAGCGGATCACGACGATGATCGGCGACGAGCTGACCTCGGTGAAGGCCGAGTTCGGCGACGCGCGCCGCTCGAAGATCGAGCTGAACGCGACCGAGCTGAACACCGAGGATCTGATCACGCCGCAGGACATGGTTGTCACAATGTCGCATGCGGGTTACGTGAAGTCGCAGCCGCTGTCCGAGTACCGTGCGCAGAAGCGCGGCGGTCGCGGCAAGCAGGCGACACAGATGAAGGAAGACGACTGGATCGAGACGCTGTTCATCGCGAACACGCACGATTACATCCTGTGCTTCTCGAACCGCGGCCGCGTGTACTGGGTCAAGGTCTATGAAGTGCCGCAGGGCTCGCGCAACTCGCGCGGCCGCCCGATCGTCAACATGTTCCCGCTGCAGGAAGGCGAGAAGATCAACGTCGTGCTGCCGGTCAAGGAATTCTCGGCCGACAAGTTCATCTTCATGGCAACGTCGCTCGGCACCGTGAAGAAGACGCCGCTCGAGGCATTCAGCCGTCCGATGAAGAAGGGCATCATCGCGGTCGGCCTCGACGAAGGTGACTACCTGATCGGCGCGTCGATCACCGACGGCGCGCACGACGTGATGCTGTTCTCGGACTCCGGCAAGGCCGTGCGTTTCGACGAGAACGACGTGCGTCCGATGGGTCGCGAGGCGCGCGGCGTGCGCGGCATGCAGCTCGAGGACGGGCAGCAGGTCATCGCGATGCTGGTCGCCGGCAGCGAGGAGCAGACGGTGCTCACCGCCACCGAAAACGGCTACGGCAAGCGCACGCCGATCACCGAGTACACGCGTCACGGCCGCGGCACGAAGGGTATGATTGCGATCCAGACGTCCGAGCGTAACGGCAAGGTCGTGGCTGCGACGCTCGTCGACGCCGAGGATCAGATCATGCTGATCACGACGGCCGGCGTGTTGATTCGCACCCGTGTTTCCGAGATACGCGAAATGGGGCGCGCCACGCAAGGTGTTACACTCATCAGTCTCGATGAGGGTACCAAGCTCTCTGGCCTGCAGCAGGTCGCGGAGGCCGAAGAGGGAGAGGGCGAAGCCGACGAGGCGTCGGACGGCGAAGCCTGAAGAACGGATGAGACTCTGGCCGCCGCGGGCGCGAAGCGCCGCGGCCGGCGAGCAACCATTCATATTTCCAAAAGGGAGTGATGATGCAAAAGCAATTCAAGCAACTGGTTCTGCTGGCTGCACTGGTGCCGACGTTCGCGATGGCGCAAGCGCTGTCGAATTCCGCACCGGCAGCTCCGGCGGCAGCTGCGCCGATCGACGCCGACAAGAAGGCAGCGATCAAGGATCTGCTCGACGCGATCGACGCGCCGAAGCTCGTGTCGGCAATCGGCAACAGCGCCGAAATGCAGGCCAAGCAACTCGTCCCGGCGATCCTGTCGGACGCGCTGTCGGAAAACAAGACGCTGAACGACAAGCAGAAGCAGGCTGCCGTTCCGACGCTGCAGAAGAACGCGGTGCCGAAGCTGGTTGACGGCGCAGGCAAGGTGTTTGGCACGCAGCAGTTCCAGAGCGACGCGATGTCGGCTCAGTACGACGCCTACGCGAAGTACTACAGCACGTCGGAGATCAAGGATCTGACGACGTTCTACAAGAGCCCGACGGGCCGCAAGTTCATCCAGGTTCAGGATCAGGTCGGTCGCGACGTGGTCAACGGCCTGATGCAGAAGTACATGCCGCAAGCTATCCAGGCAACGCGCACGCAGGCTGACAAGGAAGTCGCAGCAGTCAAGCCGGGCAAGTAAAGCCGTCCGGGCACGCCCCCGGCCGTTCGGCCGGGTTTGGCGGGAGCCTGACGACAGTGCGATAATGGCCGTTTGCGCGCGAGCGCAAGCGGCCATTTCTTTTCTGGCGCGTTCTGCCGGCGGCGAGCCGGTCGCGTCCCTCCGAGGTTTTCACGATGCGCGTCTTTAATTTCTCCGCCGGCCCTGCGGCGATGCCCGAGGAAGTGCTGCGGCAAGCGGCCGACGAAATGCTCGACTGGCATGGCAGCGGCATGAGCGTGATGGAGATGAGCCATCGCGGCAAGGAATTCATGTCGATCCACGAGGCCGCGCTGACCGACCTGCGCGACCTGCTCGGCGTGCCGGCCAGTCACCGGATCCTGTTCCTGCAGGGCGGCGGTATCGCGGAAAACGCGATCGTGCCGATGAACCTGCTCGGGTCGCGCAAGACGGCCGACTTCGTCGTCACGGGCTCGTGGTCGCAGAAGTCGTTCAGCGAAGCGAAGAAATACGGCACGCCGCATCTCGCCGCAACCGGCAAGACGGAAGACGGCTTCACGCGTGCGCCCGCGCGCGCCGAATGGCAGCTGTCGGACGATCCGGCCTACGTGCATCTGTGTACCAACGAGACGATTGACGGCGTCGAGACGTTCGAGATTCCCGATCTCGGCGACATCCCGCTGGTCGCGGATGTCTCGTCGCACATCCTGTCGCGTCCGATGGACGTCGCGAAGTACGGCGTGCTGTTCGGCGGCGCGCAGAAGAACATCGGGATGGCCGGCGTGACGCTCGTGATCGTGCGCGAGGATCTGCTCGACCGCGCGCTGTCGATCTGCCCGTCCGCGTTCGAATGGAAGACCATCGCCGCGAACAACTCGCTGTACAACACGCCGCCCACCTACGCGATCTATATCGCGGGCCTGGTGTTCCAGTGGCTGAAGCGGCAGGGTGGCCTCGAAGCGATCGAGGCCCGCAATATCGAAAAAGCGAAGCTGCTCTACGACACGATCGATGCGAGCGGTTTCTATCTGAACAAGGTCGAGCCGGCAGCACGTTCGCGGATGAACGTGCCGTTTTTCCTGGCCGACGAAACGCGCAACGAAGACTTCCTTGCCGGCGCAAAGGCGCGCGGGCTGCTGCAGCTGAAGGGCCACAAGTCCGTCGGTGGCATGCGGGCGTCGATCTACAACGCGGTGCCGCTCGAGGGCGTGAAAGCGCTCGTCGAGTACATGAAGGACTTCGAGCAGCGCGGCGCCTGACGGCGGCGCTGGTCAAACAGCACGGCAAATCGCATGGACGACGAACTGAATTCCCGCCTGAAACCGCTGCGCGATCGCATCGATGCGATCGACGCGCAGCTGATCGCGCTCCTGAACCAGCGCGCCGCGGTGGCGCTGGAGGTGGGCGAGGTCAAGAAGCATTTCAACGCGCCGGTGTTCCGGCCCGAGCGCGAGCTGCAAGTGATCGCCCGGCTGCAGGACATGAGCGCGGGGCCGCTCGCGAGCGAGCACATCAGCGCCATCTGGCGCGAGATCATGGCCGCGAGCCGCGCGCTCGAGCAGACGATCCACGTCGCGTTCCTCGGGCCGGTCGGCACGTACAGCGAGCAGGCGATGCTCGAGTATTTCGGCCAGTCGATCGAAGGGCTGCCGTGCCCGTCGATCGACGAGGTGTTCCGCTCGGTCGAGGCCGGCGCGTCCGCGTTCGGTATCGCGCCGGTCGAAAATTCGACCGAAGGCGCCGTCTCGCGCACGCTCGACCTGTTGCTGCAGACGCAACTGCTGATCAGCGGCGAACTCGCGCTGCCGATCCATCACAACCTGCTGACGCAGAGCGGCACGCTCGACGGCGTGAAGCGCGTCTGCGCACACGCGCAGGCGCTTGCGCAATGCCAGCAGTGGCTCGCGGCGAATGCGCCGCAGCTCGAGCGGCAGGCGGTGGCGAGCAACGCGGAGGCTGCGCGTCTCGCGGCGGCCGATCCGACCGTCGCGGCGATCGCGGGCGACCGCGCGGCCGCACACTACGGCTTGCAGATCGCGTTCTCGCTGATCCAGGACGATCCGCACAACCGTACGCGCTTCGTCATCATCGGCAAGCAGCCGGCCGGGCAGAGCGGTCACGACCAGACGTCGCTGATCGTGTCTGTGAAGAACGAACCGGGCGCCGTGTTCAAGCTGCTCGAGCCGCTCGCGCGGCACGGCGTGTCGATGACGCGCTTCGAGTCGCGTCCGGCGCGCGTCGGCACGTGGGAGTACTACTTCTACATCGACATCGAAGGGCACCGGGACGATGCGTCGGTTGCGGCCGCGCTCGCGGAACTCGGCCAGAAGGCCGCGTTCCTGAAGATACTCGGTTCGTATCCGCGCGCACGCTGAGGCGTGGCGGCCCGTCGCCTGTTCGCGCAGGCGTTGGGGCCCGGCGGGCAGGGCAGTCTCATCGGCGCTGCCGAAGGCGGGTTCGGGCGGCACCCGGCGCAGGTTGCGCCGGATGCGGGCCCGTTGCCCGGAATCTGGAATTCCGCGTGCGGGGCGTCGTCCTGCGCGCGTAACTTGGCTCTTGTCGTGTCAGGCTTTGCATTCAACAAACTGGTCATCTTCGGCGTCGGCCTGATCGGCGGATCGCTGGCCCGCGCGCTGCGCGAGCGCGCGCCGGGCGGCGCGGGCGAGGTTGTCGGCGTGGGCCGTTCACGTACTTCGGTCGAGCGTGCGCTCGCACTCGGCGTGATCGACCGCGCGGCGGCGCTCGACGACGACGCGCAATTGCGCGACGCGCTGGCGGGCGCCGATCTGGTGCTGCTGGCCGCGCCCGTCGCACAAACGGGCCCGTTGCTCGCGCGCATCGCGCCGTGGCTTGAAGCGGCGACGATCGTCACCGATGCGGGCAGCACCAAGTCCGATGTCGTCGCGGCCGCGCGCGAAGCGCTCGGCGCGCGGATCGCGCAGTTCGTGCCGGGGCACCCGATCGCGGGTCGCGAGTCGAGCGGCGTCGAGGCCGCGTTGCCGGATCTGTACGTCGGCCGTAACGTCGTGCTGTGCCCGCTGCCGGAGAACGCACCCGAAACGGTCGCCCGGATCGACGCGATGTGGCGCGCGACCGGCGCCGACGTGCGCACGATGAGCACGGAGCAGCACGATCGCGTATTCGCGTCGATCAGCCATCTGCCGCACGTGCTGTCGTTCGCGCTCGTCGAGCAGATCCTCGGCGAAGCGGACGCGGAACTGAAATTCTCGTACGCGGCGGGCGGCTTCCGCGATTTCACGCGCATCGCGGCGTCGAGCCCGGAGATGTGGCGCGACGTTTGCGTCGCGAACCGCGCGGCGCTGCTCGACGAGCTCGATGGCTACACGCGTGTGCTCACGCGGCTGCGCGCGGCGATCGACGCCGGCGACGGCGCGGCGCTCGAAGCGGTGTTCACGCGTTCGCGCGCGGCGCGCAAGGCATGGCAGGAGCGCGGTGGTACGCCCGCTGCCGAACCGGTCAAGAAATAACAGGACGATTCCCATGGACTATCTCGATCTCGGCCCGTACTCCAGCGCATCGGGCACCGTGCGCCTGCCCGGCTCGAAGAGCATTTCGAACCGCGTGCTGCTGCTCGCGGCGCTTGCCGAAGGCGAAACGACGATCACCAACCTGCTCGACTCCGACGATACGCGCGTGATGCTCGACGCACTCGGCACGCTCGGCGTGAAGCTCAAGCGCGATGGCGACACCTGCGTCGTGATGGGCACGCGCGGCGCATTCACCGCGAAGACGGCCGACCTGTTCCTCGGCAATGCGGGCACGGCCGTGCGGCCGCTGACCGCCGCGCTCGCGGTGAACGGCGGCGACTATCGCGTGCACGGCGTGCCGCGCATGCACGAGCGGCCGATCGGCGATCTCGTCGACGGTCTGAGGCAAATCGGCGCGCAGATCGACTACGAGCTGAACGAAGGCTACCCGCCGCTGCGGATCAAGCCCGCGAACATTTCCGTCGACGCGCCGATCCGCGTGCGCGGCGACGTGTCGAGCCAGTTCCTCACGGCGTTGCTGATGACGCTGCCGCTCGTGAAGGCGAAGGACGGCAAGATCGTCGTCGAGGTCGATGGCGAGCTGATCTCGAAGCCGTACATCGACATCACGATCCGGCTGATGGAGCGCTTCGGCGTGACCGTCGAGCGCGACGGCTGGCAGCGCTTCGTCGTGCCGGCCGGCGTCCGCTACCGCTCGCCGGGGCGGATCATGGTCGAGGGCGATGCGTCGTCCGCGTCGTACTTCCTCGCGGCCGGCGCGCTCGGCGGCGGCCCGCTGCGCGTCGAAGGCGTGGGGCGCGCGAGCATCCAGGGTGATGTCGGCTTCGCGAACGCACTGATGCAGATGGGCGCGAACGTGACGATGGGCGACGACTGGATCGACGTGCGCGGCATCGGCCACGACCACGGCAAGCTCGAGCCGATCGACATGGACTTCAACCTGATCCCCGATGCGGCGATGACCATCGCGGTCGCGGCGCTGTTCGCGAACGGCACGAGCACGCTGCGCAACATCGCGAGCTGGCGTGTGAAGGAGACCGACCGCATCGCCGCGATGGCGACCGAGTTGCGCAAGGTCGGCGCGATCGTCGACGAAGGCCCGGACTACCTCGTCGTCACGCCGCCGGAAAAGCTCACGCCGAACGCGGCGATCGACACCTACGACGATCACCGGATGGCGATGTGCTTCTCGCTCGTCAGCCTGGGCGGCGTGCCCGTGCGGATCAACGATCCGAAGTGCGTCGGCAAGACGTTCCCCGACTATTTCGACCGCTTCGCTGCGCTCGCCAAAGCCTGACCCCACTGTTCTGATGAAATCGACCCGACCCTTTCACCCGACTCCCGTCATCACGATCGACGGCCCGACTGCTTCCGGCAAGGGCACCGTCGCCGCGCTCGTCGCCGCGCATCTTGGCTTCCACCTGCTCGACAGCGGAGCGTTGTACCGGCTCGCCGCGCTCGCGAGCGTGCGCTACGGCATCGAGGCCGAGGACATCGACGCGCTGGTGAAGCTGATCGACGATCTCCACATCACGTTCCGCGAAGGCTGCGCACAGCTCGACGGCGTCGATGTGTCGAACGACATCCGCGCCGAAGCGGTCGGCAACCGCGCATCGGCGATTGCCGTGCACGGGCCGGTGCGCACCGCGCTCGTCGCGCGCCAGCGCGCGTTCCGCAAGACGCCGGGCCTCGTTGCGGACGGGCGCGACATGGGTACCGTGATCTTCCCGGACGCCGTGCTGAAGGTGTTCCTGACGGCCAGCGCCGAGGCACGCGCGACCAGACGGCATAAGCAATTGATGCAAAAAGGTTTTTCTGCTAATATAGATGACTTGCTCCGGGATCTTCGTGAACGTGACGCGCGCGACAGCAATCGCGCGGCCGCGCCGCTGAAGCCCGCAGCAGATGCCAAGCTGCTCGATACGTCGGCGCTTTCGGTCGATGAAGCGGTCGACCAGGTGCTGCAGTGGTACCGGGCGCTCGGCCAGCCCGCCTGAGAAGGCGGGCAGCGGTAGGTGCTCCGCGCGTAAGGGCGGAGCGTGTTTCGAACCCTTAACCCCGTGTGGACATCGATCTGGCCCTTTCAGCCTGCCATTCCGGCCGGCGTGGCACAGCGATCCATGCACAATCAGATTTTTATGTCCGACCTGCAAACCTCTACCCCGAATACTGAATCTTTCGCGGCTCTGTTCGAAGAGTCGCTGACCCGCCAAGACATGCGCGCCGGCGAAGTGATTTCCGCCGAAGTCGTGCGCGTCGACCACAACTTCGTGGTCGTCAATGCAGGCCTGAAGTCCGAGGCTTACATTCCGATCGAGGAATTCCTGAACGATCAGGGCGAGGTTGAGGTGCAGTCGGGCGATTTCGTGTCCGTCGCGATCGACGCACTCGAAAACGGCTACGGCGACACGATCCTGTCGCGCGACAAGGCGAAGCGCCTTGCATCGTGGCTGTCGCTGGAAAAGGCGCTCGACAACAACGAACTCGTCACCGGCACGATCACCGGCAAGGTGAAGGGCGGCATGACCGTGATGGTCAACGGCATCCGCGCGTTCCTGCCGGGTTCGCTGGTCGACACGCGTCCGGTCAAGGACACGACCCCGTACGAAGGCAAGACGCTCGAGTTCCGCGTGATCAAGCTCGATCGCAAGCGTAACAACGTCGTGCTGTCGCGTCGTGCAGTGATCGAAGCAACGCAAGGCGAAGAGCGCGCGAAGCTGCTCGAGACGCTGAAGGAAGGCGCGATCGTCAACGGCGTGGTCAAGAACATCACCGACTACGGCGCGTTCGTCGACCTCGGCGGCATCGACGGCCTGCTGCACATCACCGACATCGCATGGCGTCGTGTGCGTCACCCGAGCGAAGTCCTGTCGGTTGGCCAGGAAGTCACCGCGAAGATCCTCAAGTTCGACCAAGAGAAGAACCGCGTCTCGCTGGGCATCAAGCAACTGGGCGACGATCCGTGGGAAGGCATCTCGCGCCGTTACCCGTCGGGCACGCGCCTGTTCGGCAAGGTCACGAACATCACCGACTACGGCGCATTCGTCGAAGTGGAATCGGGCATCGAAGGCCTCGTCCACGTGTCGGAAATGGACTGGACCAACAAGAACGTTGCTCCGTCGAAGGTTGTCCAGCTGGGCGACGAAGTCGAAGTCATGGTCCTCGAGATCGACGAAGACCGTCGTCGTATCAGCCTCGGCATGAAGCAGTGCAAGCCGAATCCGTGGGATGACTTCAGCCGCAACTTCAAGAAGGGCGACAAGATCACGGGCGCAATCAAGTCGATCACCGACTTCGGCGTGTTCATCGGTCTGCCGGGCGGCATCGACGGCCTGGTCCACCTGTCGGACCTGTCGTGGAGCGAAGCTGGCGAAGAAGCTGTTCGCAAGTACAAGAAGGGCGACGAAGTCGAAGCAATCGTGCTCGGTATCGACGTCGAGAAGGAACGTATTTCGCTGGGCATCAAGCAGCTCGAAGGCGACCCGTTCAGCAACTACGTTGCAATGAACGACAAGGGCTCGATCGTCGACGGCGTCGTGAAGACGGTCGATGCGAAGGGTGCGGTCGTTACGCTGACGGGTGACATCGAAGGCTACCTGCGCGCGTCGGAAATCTCGCAGGATCGCGTCGAAGACGCTCGCAACGTGCTGAAGGAAGGCGACAAGGTCAACGCGATGGTGATCAACATCGATCGCAAGTCGCGCGGCATCAACCTGTCGATCAAGGCGAAGGATTCGGCTGAACAACAGGAAGCGATCCGCGGCCTGCAGTCGGACTCCAGCGCTGCTGCGACCGGTACGACCAACCTCGGCGCGCTGCTGAAGGCGAAGCTCGACGGCCAGAACCAGTAAGCCTCACGAGGTCTGCTGAAGTATGACCAAATCCGAGTTGGTCGCGCAGCTGGCATCGCGATTTCCGCAACTTGTCCTCAAGGATGCGGATTTCGCGGTGAAAACGATGCTCGATGCGATGTCTGATGCCCTGGCGAAAGGGCATCGCATTGAAATTCGGGGTTTCGGCAGCTTTGGCCTCAACCGTCGCCCGGCGCGCGTCGGACGCAACCCGAAGTCAGGGGAGAAAGTGCAGGTGCCCGAGAAGTTCGTGCCGCACTTCAAGCCTGGCAAGGAATTGCGTGAACGCGTCGATGGCCGCGCCGGTGAACCGCTGAAGGCTGATGATCCGGACGACGAGCGTTAAGCGTCATCCGGTTTGCCCGGAACCCATCCGGCGAAGGCTGAAAAGAAAAGCGCCCCTTGCGGGCGCTTTTTTCATTTCCGGCGATCGTCGCGCAACGGCGGCACGCAGGATCTGCGCAGCCGCGGAAACGCATCCTTTACAATACGGGTCGATTCGGCGCGACGAAGGGGAGTCGCGCGCCGCGGCAAACCTCAACAAAGAGAGGGCTTCATGAAGTTTATCGTCTGGCTGATCCGGGTATTGGTGTTCGTCCTGCTGCTGGTGCTTGCGCTGGCCAATACGCAAACCGCGACGCTGAATTTCCTTGCCGGCTATTCATGGCAAGCGCCGCTGATCCTGATCGGCCTGGCGTTCTTCGGCGTGGGGCTGCTGGCCGGCCTGCTGTCCGCGCTGCCTTCGATCTTCCGTCTGCGTCTCGAGAACGGGCGTCTGAAGCGCGATCTGCGCGCGGCGCGCGAAACGCCGGCCGTCATCGACCAGCCGCCGATGCCGCCCGTCATTTAACACGGACGCCGCGCGATCATCGCGCGGTTTTCGTCTCTGCTTCGATATTTCGCATGGATCTGGATTTCTGGTGGTTGCTCGCGATTCCGGTCGCGTTCGCGCTCGGTTGGGCGGCGTCACGCTATGACCTGAAGAATCTCCTGTCGGAGAGTGCCAACCTGCCGCGATCGTATTTTCGCGGTCTGAATTTTCTGTTGAACGAACAACCTGACAAGGCGATCGACGCGTTCATCGAGGTCGCCAAGCTCGATCCCGAGACGGTCGAGCTGCACTTCGCGCTCGGCAACCTGTTTCGCCGCCGGGGCGAGACCGATCGCGCGATCCGCGTGCACCAGAACCTGCTGAGCCGCACGGACCTGCCGGTCAACGAGCGCGACCACGCGCTGTACGAGCTCGGCCAGGATTTCCTGAAGGCCGGGCTGCTCGATCGTGCCGAGGAAGCGTTTCACAAGCTCGCCGACGGCGATTACGCGCTCGGCGCGCAGCGGGCGCTGCTGACGATCTACGAGATCGAGAAGGACTGGAACAAGTCGATCGATACGGCGAAGCGCATCGAGTCGATGAGCGACAAGCCGCTCGGCGTCGAAATTGCCCAGTTCCACTGCGAACTCGCACAGGACGCGCTGCAGCGCAAGAACGCGGCAGCGGCCGCCGAACAGCTGCGCCTGGCGCTGACCGTGAACCCGCAGAACGTCCGCGCGACGGTGCTGTCCGGCGACGCGGCGCAAGCCGAGGGCAACCACGCGGCCGCGATCGAGCACTGGAAGCGCGTCGAGGCGCAGAATCCGGCGTATCTGCCGCTCGTCGCCGACAAGCTGATGAAGGCGTATGTCGCGCTCGGCAAGAATGCCGAAGGCGCCGAGCTGCTGATGGGGTATATCGACCGCTATCCGTCGAACGACCTGCTCGACATCGCGTACCAGCACATCGCGGGGTTGCGCGGCCAGGATGCGGCGCACACGCTCGCGCGCACGCAGATGGAGAAGTCACCGAACCTGTCGGGGATGCTGCATCTGCTCGATGCGCAAATCGCCGCGGCCGACGAACCGCGTCGTAAGGAACTTGAAATGATGCGTGCGCTGATCAAGCAGCGCACCAAGAATCTGCCACGGTATACGTGCCAGAATTGCGGTTTCCGGGCACGGCTCTTCTATTGGCAGTGCCCCGGATGCAGCGGCTGGGAAACCTATGCGCCGCGCCGCGTCGAACCTGCGATGCCGGGCTGATCCCGGCACGCGGAGCCAACGCGCTGCGGTTGCCGCCGGGCTCGTCCCGGCGGCCAAGTTAGTCAATTACCGGGAAGTACCGGAACATCTATGAAAATCACCATCATCGGCACCGGCTATGTCGGTCTCGTCACGGGCGCCTGCCTCGCGGAGATCGGTCACGACGTCTTCTGTCTCGACGTCGATCAGCGCAAGATCGACATCCTGAACAACGGCGGGATGCCGATTCACGAACCGGGGCTGCTGGACATCATCGCGCGCAATCGCGCGGCGGGGCGCCTGCGCTTCTCGACCGATATCGAGGCGAGCGTCGCGCACGGCGAGATCCAGTTCATCGCCGTCGGCACGCCGCCCGACGAGGACGGCTCGGCCGACCTGCAGTACGTGCTCGAAGCAGCACGCAACATCGGCCGCCACATGACGAGCTTCAAGGTGATCGTCGACAAGTCGACGGTGCCGGTCGGCACCGCGCAGCGCGTGCGCGGCGTGGTCGACGAGGCGCTTGCCGCCCGCGGTCTGGCAGGCAGCGTCGCGCATCGCTTCTCGGTCGTGTCGAACCCGGAGTTCCTGAAGGAAGGCGCCGCGGTCGAAGACTTCATGCGTCCGGACCGGATCATCATCGGCGTCGACGACGACGAGACGGGCACGATCGCGCGCGAGAAGATGAAGAAGCTTTACGCGCCGTTCAATCGCAACCACGAGCGCACGATCTACATGGACGTGCGTTCGGCCGAATTCGCGAAATATGCGGCGAACGCGATGCTCGCGACGCGCATCTCGTTCATGAACGAGATGTCGAATCTGGCCGACAAGGTCGGCGCCGACATCGAGGCCGTGCGCCGCGGGATCGGCTCCGATCCGCGCATCGGCTATCACTTCCTGTACGCCGGCGTCGGCTATGGCGGCTCGTGCTTCCCGAAGGACGTCCAGGCGCTGATTCGCACGGCCGGCGAGAACGGCCAGCCGCTGCGCATCCTGGAGGCCGTCGAGGCGGCCAACTCTGCGCAGAAGGACGTGCTGATCAGCAAGATCGAGCAGCGCTTCGGCGCCGACCTGACCGGCCGCGAGTTCGCGGTCTGGGGCCTGGCGTTCAAGCCGAACACCGACGACATGCGCGAGGCGCCGAGCCGCCGCCTGATCGCCGCGCTGCTCGAACGCGGCGCGACCGTGCGTGCGTACGATCCGGTCGCGGTCGACGAGGCGCGGCGCGTGTTTGCGCTCGATTTCGGCACCGATCCGGACGCGCTGGCCCGGCTGCATCTCGTCGAGACGCAGGACATCGCCGTGACGGGCGCGGACGCGCTCGTGATCGTGACCGAGTGGAAGGAGTTCCGGAGCCCCGACTTCACGCGCCTGAAGGCCGAACTGAAGGCGCCGGTGATCTTCGACGGTCGCAACCTCTATGAGCCGGATGCGATGGCCGAACTCGGCATCGACTACTACGCGATCGGCCGGCCGTATGTCGATCCCCAGTCGTCCACCCGTGGCTGACCACACGATGAATACTCTCCGCGAAGTCGTTCCGGTGCCGCGCGAGCAGCTTGCGCGCTCGCGCGTGCTTGTCGTCGGCGACGTGATGCTCGACCGTTACTGGTTCGGCAACGTCGATCGCATTTCGCCTGAAGCGCCGGTGCCGGTCGTGCACGTGCAGCGTCAGGAAGAGCGCCTCGGCGGTGCGGCCAACGTCGCACGCAACGCCGTGACGCTCGGCGGCCAGGCCGGGTTGCTGTGCGTCGTCGGTTGCGACGAACCCGGCGAGCGGATCGTCGAGCTGCTCGGCAGCAGCGGCGTGACGCCGCATCTCGAGCGCGACCCGGCGCTGCCGACCACGATCAAGCTGCGCGTGCTCGCGCGCCAGCAGCAACTGCTGCGCGTCGACTTCGAGGCCATGCCGACGCACGAGGTGTTGCTCGCGGGGCTCGCGCGCTTCGATGCGCTGCTGCCGCAGCACGACGTCGTGCTGATGTCGGATTACGCGAAAGGCGGCCTGACGCACGTCACGACGATGATCGAGAAGGCGCGTGCGGCCGGCAAGTCCGTTCTCGTCGACCCGAAGGGCGACGACTGGGCACGCTACCGCGGCGCGTCGCTGATCACGCCGAATCGCGCTGAATTGCGCGAAGTGGTCGGGCAGTGGAAGTCGGAAGACGATCTGCGCGCGCGCGTCGCGAAGCTGCGCGCGGAGCTCGGCATCGACGCGCTGCTGCTCACGCGTTCGGAAGAAGGGATGACGCTGTTTTCCGCCAGCGGCGAACTGCACGCACCGGCGCTCGCGCGCGAGGTGTTCGACGTGTCGGGCGCGGGCGATACCGTGATTGCAACGGTCGCGACGATGCTCGGCGCGGGCGTGCCGCTCGTCGATGCCGTCGTGCTCGCGAATCGCGCGGCAGGCATCGTGGTCGGCAAGCTCGGCACGGCCACGGTGGATTACGACGAACTGTTTCACTGAGCGCATGCGGTGGCGCGACGAGCGCGCCGCACGCATGGCTCGCACTTTTCAGGCAGGACGATCATGACCCTCATCGTCACCGGCGCAGCCGGTTTTATCGGCGCGAACATCGTCAAGGCGCTCAACGAGCGCGGCGAGTCGCGCATCATCGCGGTCGACAACCTGACGCGCGCGGACAAGTTCCGGAATCTCGTCGATTGCGAGATCGACGACTATCTGGACAAGACGGAATTCGTCGAACGTTTCGCACGCGGCGATTTCGGCAAGGTACGCGCGATATTCCACGAAGGCGCCTGTTCGGACACGATGGAAACCGACGGCCGCTACATGATGGACAACAACTTCCGCTACAGCCGCGCGGTGCTCGACGCCTGCCTCGCGCAGGGCACGCAGTTCCTGTACGCATCGTCGGCCGCGACCTACGGCGGATCGACGCGCTTCGTCGAGGAGCGCGAGGTCGAGGCGCCGCTGAACATCTACGGCTATTCGAAGTTCCTGTTCGACCAGGTGATCCGTCGCGTGCTGCCGACCGCGAAGAGCCAGATCGCCGGCTTCCGCTATTTCAACGTGTACGGCCCGCGCGAGACGCACAAGGGGCGCATGGCGTCGGTTGCGTTCCACAACTTCAACCAGTTCCGTGCGGAAGGCAAGGTGAAGCTGTTCGGCGAGTACAACGGCTATGCGCCGGGCGAGCAGACGCGCGACTTCGTGTCGGTCGAGGACGTGACGAAGGTGAACCTGTTCTTCTTCGATCATCCGGAGAAGTCGGGCATCTTCAACCTCGGCACGGGTCGTGCGCAGCCGTTCAACGATATCGCGTCGACGGTCGTGAACACGCTGCGTGCACTCGACAACCAGCCGCCGCTGACGCTCGCGCAGCAGGTCGAGCAAGGGCTGATCGAATACGTGCCGTTCCCCGATGCACTGCGCGGCAAGTACCAGTGCTTCACGCAGGCCGACCAGACGAAGCTGCGTGCGGCCGGTTACGACGCACCGTTCCTGACCGTGCAGGAAGGCGTCGACCGCTATGTGCGTTGGCTATCTGGCCAGGTTTAAGCGGAAGCGTTGAATCGATAGACTGGGTCTCACGGTCGGCAGCCGCCGGCCGTTTTTCATCGGAGATCCAGCACATGATCAGGAAATGGTTGGCCGCAGCGGCAATGCTCGGCACGATCGCGTCGGCCTGGGCGGCCGTTGACGTCAACACCGCGAACGAGGATGCACTCGTCGGCATCAAGGGCATCGGCCCGGCACGGGCGAAGGCGATCCTCGACGAACGCGGCGCACGCGGTCCGTTCAAGAATGCGGAAGATCTCGCATCGCGCGTGAAAGGCATGGGCGGCCATACCGTCGAGCGGCTTCAGCAGGAGGGCCTGACGGTCGGCGCGGCCGGCACGGGTGCCACGCTGCCGACACCGGGCAAGCCCCTCGGCAAGCCCGCGGCACCGCCTGCCCGCACGGCACAGAAGTAACGCGTCGCGCGCGACCGACAACGAGCTCCTTCAGTCGCCGTCGTTGCGACGGCTTCCCGCGGCATGCCGCGGGTTTTTTGCGTGGGCGCGGTGTATGCGGCGGAGCGTTGCACGGCACGCGTATTCCATCGTCGCAATGGGGTTGCCGGCGTGAGCAGCGGTGCTGGTTTACAATCGATCGATTGATCGGCCTCGTACTCACGGTATATCCATGGCTTACAAAACTATCGAAGACACGATCGGCAATACGCCGCTCGTCCAACTGGTCCGCTTGCCGGACGATGAAATTCGCGCGCGCAACAACGTGGTGCTCGCGAAGCTCGAAGGCAACAATCCGGCTGGTTCCGTGAAGGATCGTCCGGCGCTGTCGATGATCAGCAAGGCCGAGGCGCGCGGGCGCATCAAGCCGGGCGATACGCTGATCGAGGCGACGAGCGGCAACACGGGTATCGCACTTGCGATGGCAGCGGCGATCCGCGGCTACAAGATGGTGCTGATCATGCCGGAGGACCTGTCGGTCGAGCGCCGCCAGAGCATGGCCGCCTATGGCGCTGAAATCATCCTGACGCCGGTGAAGGGCGGGATGGAGCTGGCACGTGATCTCGCGGACCAGATGCAGCGCGAAGGCAAGGGCGTGATCCTCGATCAGTTCGCGAATCCCGACAATCCGATTGCGCACTACGAAGCGACGGGCCCGGAAATCTGGCGCGATACCGAAGGGCGCATCACGCACTTCGTGTCGGCTATGGGCACGACGGGCACGATCATGGGCACGTCGCAGTATCTGAAGGAACAGAATCCGGCGATCGAGATCGTCGGTGCGCAGCCGGAAGACGGTTCGCGCATTCCTGGCATCCGC
This sequence comes from Burkholderia sp. HI2714, assembly GCF_002223085.1. Classification (NCBI taxonomy): domain Bacteria; kingdom Pseudomonadati; phylum Pseudomonadota; class Betaproteobacteria; order Burkholderiales; family Burkholderiaceae; genus Burkholderia; species Burkholderia sp. HI2714. The sequence continues at coordinate 224,232 of NZ_NKFM01000015.1, forward strand.
AAGTGGCCGGAAGCGTACATGCCGACCATCTTCGATCGCAGCCGCGTCGACCGCGTCGAGAGCGTGAGCCAGGCCGCGGCGGAAACGATGGCGCGCCGGCTCGCGTCGGTCGAAGGCATCTTCGCCGGCATTTCGTCGGGCGGCGCATGTGAAGTCGCGATGCGTATCGCACGTCAGGTCGAGAATGCGACGATCGTGTTCATCATCTGCGATCGCGGCGACCGCTACCTGTCCACGGGCGTGTTTCCTGCCTGAACGCAGGCAGGTGCGCGCAGTGCGCGTGCGATAAAAAAAGCGCCGCTAGTGCGGCGCTTTTTCTTTGAGCGGCGGGTGCTTATTGCGACTCGGTGTCGACGGTGGCTGGCGGAAGTGCACCGCTCGCTTCCATCTGCGCCTTCACCGCCTCGCCAAGCTGGTACACGGTGAGCGCGTAGAAGAAGCTGCGGTTGTAGCGCGTCAGCACATAGAAATTCTTGAGACCGAGCATGTACTCGGTCGCACGCCCCGGCGACGGCAGGTCGACCACTGTTACAGGGGTGCCGCCTTCGGTCGTGATGTTGACGGTCGGCTCGTTCAGCGTCATGCCCGCGCGCAGCAGTTGCGACAACGCCCAGTGCGGTTCGGGCTGGCCGTCGGCGGCGGCCTGGGCGATCCCCAGGCTGCCCGTATCGGGCGTGATCTGCCAGACCACCGGGCGGTCGGTTTCCCAGCCGTGCTGCTTCAGGTAGTTCGCGACGCTGCCGATCGCATCGGCAGGACTGCTGCGCAGGTCGACATGGCCCGTGCCGTCGAAGTCGACCGCGTATTCGCGGATGCTGCTCGGCAGGAACTGAGGAATCCCGATCGCGCCCGTATACGAGCCGAGCACGGTGGTCGGGTCGAGCTGGTTGTCGCGCGTCCAGACCAGGAAATCCTCGAGGTTCTTGCGGAACGTCGCCTGGCGGCTGTCGCGATTCGGCGTATCCGGATAGTCAAACGAGAGCGTCGTCAGCGCGTCGAGCACGCGGAAATTGCCCATGTAGCGACCGTAGATCGTCTCGACGCCGATGATGCCGACGATCACCTCGGGCGGCACGCCGAACTGCTCGGACGCGCGCTGCAGCGTTGCCTGGTTCGCCTTCCAGAATTTCACGCCCGCGTTGATGCGGATCGGCTCGATGAAGCGCGAGCGATAGACGCGCCAGTTCTTGACCGTCGGCGACGGGGCCGGCTTCACGAGCTTGACGGCCGTCGCCGAATAGCTGACGCGCGAGAACAGCGCATGCAGGCTCGCGGAGTCGAAGCTGTTGCGGCTTACCATCTCGTCGATGAACGCATCGATCTTCGCGTTGTTCGCGTAACGCTGCGGAACAATTTCCTCTTCGAAGGTCTGGCCTGGCGGCGTCGGCTGCTGTGGCTGGGCCTGTGCGACGAGCTTGCCCGCGGACTTCGCGGGTTGCGTCTGCGCGCCGGCAGGCGCGGTGCCGAGGGCCGCGACCACAGCGGCCGCAACGAGCGGCACGCGAACACGGAACAGCGCGGAGAGAAGGGCGGCAGGCTTGCTGGAATTCATGTCGAAGCGGGCGGACAAGGCGATTGGGTTCGGCGCAGTATACCCGACGGATCCGGCGCGCCGGGGCGTGGCAGGCCCCCGTTGTGGTAAGTTAGCGGCGAATTCGCGGCAGACGATGGACATCATTGATGGAGACCTGCGGCGCACCGTGCGCCGCGGATGACAGCTTATGGCAACCGCTTTCTATACGCACCCCGACTGCATGCTGCACGAGATGGGGGAGTGGCATCCGGAATGCCCGGCCCGCCTGTCGGCGATCCAGGATCAGATGATCGCGAGCCGTATCGACGACCTGATCGTGCACGAAACCGCGCCGTTCGCGAGCGAGGTGGCGCTGGGCCGGGTGCATACGCAGGCGCACATCGACTACATCCGGAGCATGACGCCGGTTGACGGCCACGTGGAGATCGATCCCGATACGCTGATGAACCGCGATACTTGGCGCGCGGCGCTGCGCGCGGCCGGCGCCGCGATCGCGGCGACCGATGCGGTGATCGAAGGCCGCTATGCGAATGCGTTCTGCGGCGTGCGACCGCCCGGCCACCATGCGGAGCCCGCGCGCGCGATGGGCTTCTGCTTCTTCAACAACGTCGCGATCGCCGCGCGGCATGCGCTCGACGTACACGGTCTGGAGCGCGTCGCGATCATCGATTTCGACGTGCATCACGGCAACGGCACCGAGGCGGTGTTCGCGAATGACGAGCGCGTGCTGATGTGCAGCTTCTTCCAGCATCCGCTGTACCCGTTCTCGGGCGTCGATCACCAGGCGCCGAACATGGTCAACCTGCCGATGCCTGCGCGCAGCAACGGGATGGCGATCCGCGAGGCCGTCGACATGTTCTGGCTGCCGCGCCTCGATGCGTTCAAGCCGCAGATGCTGTTCGTGTCGGCGGGTTTCGATGCGCATCGCGAGGACGATATCGGCAACCTCGGCCTCGTCGAGGCCGACTTCGAATGGCTGACCGCGCAGATCGTCGACGTGGCGCGCCGGCATGCGCAGGGCCGCATCGTGAGCTGCCTCGAAGGCGGCTACAACCTGTCCGCACTCGGGCGCAGCGTCGTCGCGCACCTGCGCGTGCTGGCCGGTATCTGACAATCGATCGACCGGCCGTGCCGGACGCTCAGCGTGCCGGCACGCGCGCGTGAATCCACGCGATCAGCGCGTCGATCACGCGATCGCGTTCGAGATCGTTCATCGTTTCGTGAAAGCCGCCTTCGTATAGCGTCAGCGTGCGATCGGTCGAGCCGACGCGCGCGCCGAACGCCCGGCTGCCGTCGGGCTCGGTCAGCTTGTCCTCGGTGCCGTGATAGACGAGCACCGGAACACGGAGCCCACCGCGGCCGCTTTCGATGCGCGCCATCGCGTCGAGAATCTCCGCGCCGGTGCGCGCGGGCACCGCGCCGTGATGCACGAGCGGATCGGCACGATTGGCCGCGACGATGGCCGGATCGCGCGACAGCAGCGCCGCATCGATCCTGATGGCAGGGAAGGTCGGCCATACGCGGCTGATGACGCGGCTCACCGCGAGCATCCAGCGCGGCACGTCGCGCCCCGGCGCGAGCGCCGGGCTCGACAACACGAGGCCCGTCAGCGCGTGGCCGCGCGTCGGCGCGCGTTCGATCGCGTACAGCGCGGCGACCGCGCCGCCCATGCTGTGCCCCATCAGGAACAGCGGCGAATTGCCGCGCGCGGCTTCGGCGACAAGCGCATCCGCATCGTTCAGGTAGCCGTCGAAGCGTTCGACCCAGGCGCGCTTGCCGGGTGACTGGCCGTGTCCGCGCAGGTCGATCGCGAGCACGTCGATGCCGGCCGCATTCAGCCGGCCGGCGAGCGCGGCATAGCGGCCCGCGTGTTCGGCCAGACCGTGCACGAGCGCGATCGTCGCGCGCGGCGGCGCGGTGCCTTCGCCGGCGGGCCACCGGTACGACGCCAGTTCGAGCCCGTCCGCGGTACGCAGCCGGCCCATGGTCGGCGTGGGCGGCGACGAAGGCGCCGGTCCGGCGGTGGCGGGTGCGGCGGCCGGCGTAGTGGTGGCGGTCATCTGGCGTGTCCCCTGTCGGTTGGCATGTGTGTTCCGGATCATAGTCGCGGCACCGTCGCGGTGCGCCAGCGGTGCTCCTCTAATTTCGTGCGGTTATGAAAAGATCGAAATCGATTATTAAGGGGAATGAGGGGTTTGCGGTAAAATCGACGGTTATTCCAGATGCATCGGCGGCCGACTGGCGGGCCAACTCGCCAGCCGGGCCGCCGTTTTGTTTACATGATCGAATTACGCAATCTTTCGCAGCGATTTCCCGGGCCGGGTGGCTGGGTCGAGGCGCTGCGCAACATCAACCTGACGATCCCGCAGGGCGAGGTGTTCGGCATCATCGGCCGAAGCGGCGCCGGCAAGAGCACGCTCGTGCGCACCATCAACCTGCTCACGCGGCCGACCGAAGGCAATGTCGTCGTCGGCGGGCGTGATCTCACGCTGCTGCCGGCTGGCGCGCTGCGCGAGGCGCGCCGCGAGATCGGCATGATCTTCCAGCACTTCAACCTGCTGTCGTCGCGCACGGTGTTCGACAACGTCGCGCTGCCGCTCGAACTGGCCGGCGCAAGCCGCGCCGAGATCGAGGCCGCCGTGCTGCCGCTGCTCGACCTCGTCGGGCTGTCCGCGCAGAAGGATCGCTATCCGTCGCAGATCAGCGGCGGGCAGAAGCAGCGCGTCGGCATCGCCCGCGCGCTCGCGAGCCAGCCGAAGGTGCTGCTGTCGGACGAAGCGACGTCCGCGCTCGATCCCGAGACCACGCGTTCGATCCTCGACCTGCTGAAGCGCATCAACCGCGAACTCGGGCTGACGATCGTGCTGATCACGCACCAGATGGAAGTGATCAAGCAGGTGTGCGATCGCGTCGCGGTGCTCGATGCGGGGCGCGTGGTCGAGGAAGGCCGCGTGATCGACGTGTTCCTGCAGCCGCATCACGAAGTGACGCGCGCGCTGATCGGCGACGTGATCGCGCAGGAATTGCCGCCCGCGCTGAAGGTGCGCGTGGCCGAGCGGCTGAAGACGGGCAGCGGGCATTTGCTGCGGCTTGCGTTCACGGGCTCGGGTGTCGACCAGCCGATCCTGTCCGAGACGATCCGCCGGTACGAACTCGATTTCAACATCCTGCACGGCCAGATCGACGAGATCCAGGGGCAGGCATTCGGTTCGCTCGCGGTGCTCGCGGGCGGTGAGCCGGGCAAGGTCGGGCAGGCGCTCGCGTTCCTGCGCGAGCAAGGTGTGGTGGTAGAGGAGCTTTCGTATGTTGAGTGAGATGTTCGATATGTTCGTGCAGTCGTTCTGGGAGACGCTGATCATGGTCGGCATCTCCGGAGTGGTCGGCGCGCTCGTCGGCCTGCCGCTCGGCGTGCTGCTCTACCTGACCGACCGCCAGGGCGTGCTGCAGAACCTCGCGGTGAACCGCGTGCTCGGCGGCGTCGTGAATGCGGTCCGCTCGACACCGTTCATCATCCTGCTGGTCGCGGTGATTCCGTTTACGCGGCTCGTCACGGGGTCGTCGATCGGCACGGCCGCGGCGGTCGTGCCGCTGACGCTCGCGGCCGCGCCGTTCATCGCGCGTCTCGTCGAGACGGCGTTGCGCGAAGTCGACCGCGGGCTGATCGAGGCCGCCCAATCGATGGGCGCGACCACGTCGCAGATCGTCTTCAAGGTGCTGCTGCCCGAATCGCTGCCGGGCGTTGTCGCGGGCCTGACGATCACGTTCGTGTCGCTGGTCGGCTATTCGGCGATGGCGGGTGCGATCGGCGGTGGCGGCCTCGGCGATCTCGGGATCCGCTACGGCTACCAGCGCTATTTGCCCGAAGTGATGTGGACGGTGGTCGCGATCCTGATCGTGTTCGTGCAGATCGTGCAGTCGTTCGGCGACTGGCTCGTCCGCCGGCTGAGTCACAAGTAAAACAAGATTGATCCGTTAGGGGACACTCGATGCAACGACGCTTCATGCTGAAATTCGCGGCGGCACTGGGCGCGGCCGCGTTGTTCGCGGGCGCGCACGCGCAGGCCGAAACCATCAAGGTGGGCGTGACAGGCGGGCCACACGCGCAGATCATGGAGGCGGTGAAGAAGGTCGCGGCGAAGAGCGGCCTCGACATCCGCATCGTCGAATTCTCCGATTACGTGCAGCCGAACGCCGCGCTTGCGTCGGGCGACCTCGACGCGAACAGCTACCAGCACGATCCGTATCTGCAGGCGCAGGTGAAGGATCGCGGCTACAAGCTGGTCAAGGTCGCGGATACCGTCACGTTCCCGATGGGCATCTATTCGAAGCGCGTGAAGTCGCTGGCCGAGCTGAAGCCGGGCGCGCGCATCGCGGTCCCGAACGATCCGACCAACGGCGGCCGCGCGCTGCTGTTGCTGCAAAAGCAGGGCCTGCTGAAGCTGCGCGCGGACGCGGGGCTGAAGGCGACGCCGCTCGATATCGTCGACAATCCGCGCAAGCTGAAGATCGTCGAACTCGATGCGGCGCAGATTCCGCGCTCGCTCGGTGACGTCGACGCGGCCGCGATCAATACCAACTACGCGATGGAAGCGGGGTTGAAACCGAAACAGGACGCGATCGCGATCGAGGGTCCGAATGGCCCGTACGCGAACATCCTCGCGATCCGCGAGGCGGACCGGAGCAAGCCGTGGGTCGCGAAACTGGTCGCGGCCTACCATTCGGCCGAGGTGAAGCAGTTCATCGAAGGCAAGTTCGGCGGCGCGGTCATTGCTGCCTGGTAACAGGCGAAGCACGGGGCGCCCGGCGTGATTAGAGTCGATGATCGAAAACCCGGGCTTTGCGTCCGGGTTTTTTCTCTTTTAAAATAGAACGACCGTTCGCTATCATTGGCGCGTCGCCAAGAAGCGGTATCCTCGACAACCACGAAGGTTGGGTCCGCTTGGCCGCGCAGTCATGAGGCCTCGCTATAGAATGGCCTCTGGTCGTATTCGTAACTTTGGAGCGTGTGCATGAAAATCCTGGTGCCAGTGAAAAGAGTGGTCGATTACAACGTGAAGGTCCGCGTGAAGTCGGACAACACGGGTGTCGACATCGCGAACGTGAAGATGTCGATGAACCCGTTCGACGAAATCGCGGTTGAAGAAGCCGTGCGCCTGAAGGAAGCGGGCGTGGCGACCGAAGTGATCGCCGTGTCGGTGGGTGTCGCGCAAGCGCAGGAAACGCTGCGTACGGCGCTGGCGATCGGCGCGGATCGCGCGATCCTCGTCGAGTCGAACGACGGCGTCGAGCCGCTGGGTGTCGCGAAGATCCTGAAGGCGCTGGTCGACAAGGAACAGCCGCAACTGGTGATCCTCGGCAAGCAGGCGATCGACGACGATTCGAACCAGACGGGCCAGATGCTGGCTGCGCTGGCAGGCCTCCCGCAAGCGACGTTCGCATCGAAGGTCACGGTGGCCGACGGCAAGGCAACGGTCGCCCGCGAAGTCGACGGCGGCGCGGAAACGCTGTCGCTGTCGCTGCCGGCCGTGATCACGACCGACCTGCGCCTGAACGAGCCGCGTTACGTGACACTGCCGAACATCATGAAGGCGAAGAAGAAGCCGCTGGAAACGGTGAAGCCGGAAGACCTGGGTGTCGACGTCGCGCCGCGTCTGAAGACGCTGAAGGTGGTCGAGCCGCCGAAGCGCGCAGCCGGCGTGAAGGTGCCGGACGTGAAGACGCTGGTCGAGAAGCTGAAGACCGAAGCCAAGGTGCTGTAAGAGGGAGCGGAAAGAAATGACGATTCTGGTGATTGCAGAACACGACAACGCGTCGATCAAGGCCGCGACGTTGAACACGGTGGCGGCGGCAGCGAAGATCGGCGGCGACATTCATGTGCTGGTCGCGGGCCACAATGCGCAAGCGGCCGCGGACGCAGCAGCGAAGATCGCTGGTGTGTCGAAGGTCCTCCTGGCCGACGCGCCGCAACTCGAAGCGGGCCTCGCGGAAAACGTCGAAGCGACCGCGCTGAACATCGCGAAGGATTACTCGCATATCCTCGCGCCGGCTACCGCCTACGGCAAGAACATCGCGCCGCGTATCGCCGCGAAGCTGGACGTCGCGCAGATCTCGGACATCACGGCGGTCGATTCGGCCGACACGTTCGAACGCCCGATCTATGCAGGCAACGCGATCGCGACGGTGCAGTCGAGCGATCCGATCAAGGTCATCACGGTGCGTGCAACGGGTTTCGATCCGGTGGCAGCGGAAGGCGGCAGCGCGTCGGTCGAGAAGATCGAAGCGGCGGCGGACGCCGGCAAGTCGCAGTTCGTGAGCCGTGAAGTGACGAAGCTGGACCGTCCGGAACTGACGTCGGCAAGCATCATCGTGTCGGGCGGCCGTGGCCTCGGCAGCGGCGAGAACTACACGAAGGTGCTGGAGCCGCTGGCGGACAAGCTGAGCGCGGCACTGGGCGCATCGCGCGCGGCAGTCGACGCAGGTTACGTGCCGAACGACTACCAGGTCGGCCAGACCGGCAAGATCGTTGCACCGCAGCTGTACATCGCGGTCGGCATCTCGGGTGCAATTCAGCATCTGGCAGGCATGAAGGATTCGAAGGTGATCGTTGCGATCAACAAGGATCCGGAAGCGCCGATCTTCAGCGTGGCCGACTACGGCCTCGTCGGCGATCTGTTCGCGCTCGTGCCGGAACTCGTGACCGAACTCGGCTAAAGCCGTATGACGCTTCGGCGGTAAGCACACGAGAAGAGGGGCGCGACGAGCGCCCCTTTTTTTCGCCATCGACAGAAGAGAGAGGAGACGCGCCATGAGCTATCACGCCCCCGTCAAGGACATGCTGTTGTCGGCACGAAGGGCAACGAGGGCGTGCTCGCGTTGACGGAAGACCAGTTCTGACCGGCTGACGGTTCGATGAAATGAAAAAGGCGCCCCGAGGGGCGCCTTTCTTTTCGATGCCAGCCGGGCCCGCTTGGCTGCGGGCGGCGCGGCTTATGCGTATGCCGGGCGCGTCTGGCCGGCCACGTCCTTCAGGTAACGATGCACCGACAGGTCGTCGGCCTGGATCGCCGGCATCTTGCCCGAGATCAGGTCCGCGAGCAGCTGGCCCGAGCCGCACGACATCGTCCAGCCGAGCGTGCCGTGGCCGGTGTTCAGGAACAGGTTCGACACCGGCGTGCGGCCGACGATCGGCGTGCCGTCCGGCGTCATCGGGCGCAGGCCCGTCCAGAACGTTGCCTTCGACGTGTCGCCGCCGCCCGGGAACAGGTCGTTCACGCACATTTCAAGCGTTTCGCGGCGCGCGGCGCGCAGCTTCTTGTCGAAGCCGACGATTTCCGCCATGCCGCCGACGCGGATGCGCTGGTCGAAGCGCGTGATCGCGATCTTGTAGGTCTCGTCGAGCACGGTCGACACGGGCGCGGCCGCTTCGTTGACGATCGGCGCGGTGATCGAATAGCCCTTCAGCGGATAGACGGGGATCTTCATCAGGTTCGAGATGAAGCGGGTCGAGTACGAGCCGAGCGCGACGACGTACGCGTCCGCGCGCACCGTCTCGCTGCCGCACTGCACGCCGGCGATCTTGCCGCCCGCGATCGCGAGCGCATCGATCGGCGTGTTGTAGCGGAACTTCACGCCAAGCGATTCGGCGAGCGCGGCAAGGCGCGTCGTGAACAGCTGGCAGTCGCCCGTTTCGTCACCCGGCAGGCGCAGGCCGCCCGTCAGCTTGTGCGAGACGGCGGCAAGCGCCGGTTCGGCTTTCTTCAGGTCGGCCGGGGAAAGCAGTTCGAACGGCACGTTCGCTTCCTGCAGGACGGCGATGTCCTTCGCCGCGCCGTCGAGTTGCTGCTGCGTGCGGAACAGTTGCAGCGTGCCGCCCGTGCGGCCTTCGTACTGGATGCCGGTATCGGCGCGCAATGCCTGCAGGCAGTCGCGGCTGTATTCGGCGAGACGGACCATGCGGCCCTTGTTGACCGCGTAGCGCTCGGCCGTGCAGTTGCGCAGCATCTGATACATCCACTGGAGCTGGAAGCGCGTGCCGTCGAGGCGGATCGCGAGCGGCGCGTGCCTTTCGAACATCCACTTGACGGCCTTCAGCGGCACGCCGGGTGCGGCCCACGGCGCGGCATAGCCGGGGGAGATCTGGCCTGCGTTCGCGAAGCTCGTCTCGAGCGCCGGGCCGGCTTCCCGGTCGATCACCGTGACTTCATGGCCGGCGCGCGCGAGGTAATACGCGCTTGCCACGCCCACCACACCGCTGCCCAGAATGACGACTCGCATAGCTGCTCCAGATGGAAGGGACCAGATCGAGGCCGGGCGCACCTGCGTCTCCGTGTAACCTCTAGCTGATCTAGTTTTTTGCGCTATGGTATTGTCGAATGTGTAGGTTTTGTTATCGTATTTTTCAGGTTTTCAGCATAAACAAATGAGAACGCAACGTCAGCCCGTACGCTCGCTCGACAAGCTCGACCGACGCATCCTGAAACTGCTCCAGGACGACGGCCGGATGGCGATGAAAGACCTTGCGGAACAGGTTGGACTGACCGTGACGCCGTGTATCGAGCGCGTGCGGCGCATGGAGCGGGATGGCGTGATCACCGGTTATCACGCACGGGTCGACCCGCACCAGCTGGATGCCGCGCTGCTGGTGTTCGTCGAGATCACGCTCGGCCACAAGGGCGGCAACATGTTCGAGCAATTCCGCCGCGAAGTGATGAAGATCGACGAGGTGCTCGAGTGCCATCTCGTGTCCGGTGATTTCGACTACCTGATCAAGGCGCGGATCGGCGAGATGGCCGACTACCGGAAGCTGCTCGGCGACATCCTGCTGCAGCTGCCCGGCGCCGTGCAGTCGAAGAGCTATGTCGTGATGGAAGAAATCAAGGAGACGCTGACGATCGCGGTGGGCGACTGACGCGCCCGCGACGGGCCGTCGGGCCCTTTATCCCGCCCTTGGCATGCTGCACCCAATACTGTATAAATATACAGTATTGGGTGCAGGCGAATGGGTGGGCACATGGACGATCGATCCGACAACGAATTTCCGATAGCGCCGCCCGTGCCCCGCAAGGGGCGCGGCGCGGTTGACAACCTGCAGGGGCGATACGAGATCGCGCAGCGCGAAGCGGTCGACGACGGCTGGGCACACGAGTCGGACGATACCGATTTTCCCGCGCCGCTGCGCACGCAGGTCTTCGAGGAGCGTGCGAAGAGCATCCTGACGCACAACCAGTCGCCCGACATTCCATTCAGCGTATCGCTCAATCCGTATCGCGGCTGCGAGCACGGTTGCATCTATTGCTTCGCGCGGCCGACGCACAGTTATCTCGGCCTGTCGCCGGGGCTCGATTTCGAAAGCCGCATCTATGCGAAGGTCAATGCGGCCGAACTGCTCGAGCGCGAGATTTCACGCAAGCGCTACGTGCCGGAGCCGATCGCGCTCGGCGTCAACACCGACGCCTACCAGCCGGTCGAGCGCGACCTGCGCATCACGCGCAGCGTGATCCAGGTGATGCACGATCGCGGGTTGCCGTTCGCCGCGATCACGAAGTCGTCGCTGATCGAGCGCGATCTCGACCTGCTCGCGCCGATGGCTGAACGGGGGCAGGTGATGGCGGCGGTCACGATCACGACGCTCGATGCCGATCTCGCGCGCACGCTCGAGCCGCGCGCGGCAACGCCGGCGCGCCGGTTGCGTACGATTCGGGCGCTGAGCGAGGCGGGCGTGCCGGTCGGCGTGAGCATTGCCCCGATGATTCCGTTCGTCACCGAGCCCGACATGGAACGCGTGCTCGAGGCGTGCGCGGAAGCCGGCGCGACACATGCGAGCTACATCATCCTTAGGCTGCCGTGGGAAGTCGCGCCGCTGTTCAAGAACTGGCTTGCCGCACATTTCCCCGATCGCGCGGAGCGCGTGATGAACCGCGTGCGCGACATGCGCGGCGGGAAGGACTACGACTCGGATTTCTCGAAACGGATGAAGGGCGAGGGGATCTGGGCCGACCTGCTGCGGCAGCGTTTCCGCCAGGCCGTCAAGCGGCTCGGACTGAACGAGCGCACGAACGGGATTCTCGATCTGTCGCAGTTTCGTGGTGCGCCGGCCACCGCGGCGCCGCGCGTTGCCGTCCGTTCAGCCGCGACGCGGTCGACGCAGTCGCGTGACGACACGCAATTGAACCTGTTCTGACCGGCGTGCCAAACCGGCGCAGGGCGCAGGGCGCCGGTGCGTAGCGGCCGTTACGCTTACTGCGAAATCTGCTTGGCTGCTTCGACCTGTGACTCAAAGTACGTCTGGAACGACAGCGCGAGTGCGGTCATCAGCAGGAATGCACCGATCAGCAGCGAGAAGATCACCACGAAGATCACGGTCCAGCCCGACTTGCTGTGCTTGCCCGTCTCTGCGTTGAATTGCACGTCCCATTTTTCGTCGGGGCGCAGCCCGTAGACGAGCGCGGCGAGAAACGCTGCCAGCAGCGAGATCGCGCCGGGAACGGCAAGCCACCAGCCGAGGCCCGCGCTGCGCTGGGTTGCGGCGAGCAGGAGGAAGCCCGGGATGCCGACGATCGTCGCGAGCAGGTGCGCCCAGCCGAACACGTCGCGGAAGCCATACAGATAGAAGCGGTGCGCGCCGAGCGATCCGAACAGGAACGCGAGGGCGGCGGTGAGCGTCTTGGAGCGAAAGCGGCGGGACGGTGCGGTGCTGCTGGACATGGATGGCGGCGTATTGTCGTTGGCATGGGCGGCCGGCGGGCCGGCGCGGGCACGCGGCCCGGCACGCATTCTACGACGCCCGGTCGGGCCCGGTCACCCCTGTCCTGCGTCAAGGTGCCGCATAGGTCACGCGGTAGATCGCGCCCGCGTAGTCGTCGCTGACGAGCAGCGAGCCGTCCGGCAGCGGCAGTACGTCGGCGGGGCGTCCCCATACCGTGCCGTCGGGCCGCAGCCAGCCCGTGACGAACGGGGTCTGGCGCGCCTGGCTGCCATCCGCCGAGACGACGACGCGCATCACGCGGTAGCCGACCTTCGTGCTGCGATTCCATGAGCCGTGTTCGGCGATGAAGACGTTATTGCGATACGACGCCGGAAACATCGACCCTGTATAGAAGCGCATGCCGAGTGCTGCGACGTGTGCACCGAGTTTCAGTACGGGCGGCACATAGCGGCGACATACGTCGGCGCTGCCGAATTCGGGGTCGGGCGTGTCGCCGCCATGGCAGTACGGGAAGCCGAAGTCGAGGCCGGCGCGCGGTGCGCGGTTCAGCTTGTCGTCGGGCACGTCGTCGCCCATCATGTCGCGCCCGTTGTCGGTAAACCAAAGCTCGCCCGAATCGGGGTGCCACGCGAAGCCGACCGTATTGCGTACGCCGCGGGCAACAACCTCATTCCCGCTGCCGTCCGCCTTCATGCGTGCGATGATCGCGTAGCGGCTGCGATCGGCGAGACAGACGTTGCACGGTGCGCCGGTCGGTACATACAGCTTGCCGTCGGGGCCGAACGCGATGAATTTCCAGCCGTGATGGTGTTCGGTCGGCAGCGCGTCGGTGACGACGGCAGGTGCGGGCGGCGTGGCCAGCCGGTCGTCGATGCGATCGAGACGCAGGATGCGTGAGACGGCGGATATATAGAGGGCGCCGCCGCGGTAGGCGACGCCGACCGGCATGTCGAGCCCGGACGCTACGACATAGCGCGCGCTGATCCGGCCCTCGTGCATCACGAACGCGTGAACGCGGCCTTCCCGGGTGCCGACATACAGGATGCCGCGCGGCGACCACGCCATTTCGCGCGCGGTCGGTACCGCGTCGGCCAGCACTTCGACGTGGAAGCCGGGCGGCACGACGAGTTCGCCCACCGGCAACGGCGCGGCAAACGCCAGTGCGGACGCGAGGCAGGCAAGGCCGGCAAGCAGCGCCGCGAAACGGTGCTGCGCGCGGCGCATCGAGGCGGCGCGAAGGGGCGGCATGACGGTGTGGAACGTCCCGGACACGACGATTGTATGCCCGGCGGACAGGCCGCCTCCGGATTTTTTACGCGTAAGTGTTTGTTGTACCTCTGGTTTCCGGCTATAATCGCGTGTTTCAGTAGTTTCGAACCCGGTTTTCCCGAAGGACATCATATGGTTATCATCCGTCTGGCTCGTGGCGGCTCGAAGAAGCGCCCGTTCTACAACATCGTTGCTACCGATTCGCGCAACCGTCGTGACGGCCGCTTCATCGAGCGCGTCGGCTTCTACAACCCGGTCGCTACGAAGGGCGAATCGCTGCGTATCGCTCAGGATCGTCTGACGTACTGGCAAGGTGTTGGCGCGCAACTGTCGCCGACCGTCCAGCGTCTCGTGAAGGAAGCGCAAAAGGCGCAACCGGCTGCCTAACATGGCACGGTGTGCCGGTCGTGCCGGCTGTGAGGTGCATTGATGGCGGGTCACGATTCCGGTAATGCAAGGCGCGGGCGTGCGTCGTTTGGCGCATTCGTCCGCAAGCCGGTCGAGCGCGACGTTGTCGCGAACGCCGGTCAGGCTGCCGAGCAGGGCAGTCTCGAAGTGGCGCAAGCCTGGCCCGACGATGCCGTCGAGGTCGGCGCGGTGGTCGACGCCTATGGCCTGAAGGGTTGGGTCAAGGTGGCGACGCATGCCGACGCCGGCCGCGGTGGCGATGCGCTGCTCAAGGCGCGCCACTGGTGGCTGGAACGCGGTGCGGAGCGGCTTTCCGTCCGCATCATGCAGTCGAAGGCGCACAGCGACACCGTCGTTGCGCAACCCGCGGGCGTCAGCGACCGCGATGCCGCGTACGCGATGCGCGGCTTTCGCGTGTTCGTGCGCCGGGAAGATTTCCCGGCATTGGCCGCGGACGAATTCTATTGGGTCGACCTGATCGGTCTCGACGTCGTCAACGAGCAATCGGTGGCACTCGGGAAGGTGAGCGGGATGATCGACAATGGCGTGCATTCGATCATGCGTGTCGAGTATCCGGCGACCGGCAAAGACGGTCAGCCGACCACCGACGAGCGGTTGATTCCGTTCGTCGGCGTATACGTCAAAACGGTGGATCAGGCGGCGCGTCGCATCGTCGTCGACTGGGAAGCCGATTACTGAAATGAACCAGGTTACCGAGAGCGCGGTGCAGTTCGACGTCGTCACGCTCTTTCCCGAGATGTTCCGTGCACTGACCGACTGGGGGATCACCAGCCGGGCCGTCAAGCAAGGGCGCTTCGGGCTGCGCACCTGGAATCCGCGTGATTTCACGACGGACAACTACCGCACGGTCGACGATCGTCCGTACGGCGGTGGTCCGGGCATGGTGATGCTGGCCAGGCCGCTCGAAGCCGCGATCGACGCCGCGAAAGCGGCACAGGCGGAGCAGGGCATCGCGAGCACGCGCGTCGTGATGATGTCGCCGCAAGGCGCGCCGCTCACGCATGATCGTGCGGTGCGGATGGCGCAGGAACCCGGCGTCGTCGTGCTGTGCGGTCGCTACGAAGCGATCGACCAGCGCCTGCTCGATCGTTGCGTCGACGAGGAAATCAGCCTCGGCGATTTCGTGCTGTCCGGCGGCGAATTGCCGGCGATGGCGATGATGGATGCAGTCGTGCGGTTGCTGCCCGGCGTGCTGAACGATTCGCTGTCGGCCGTGCAGGACAGCTTCGCCGATGGCCTGCTCGATTGTCCGCACTACACGCGCCCCGAGGAATACGACGGCGTGCGCGTACCGGACGTGCTGCTCGGCGGGCATCATGCCGAGATCGAGAAGTGGCGGCGTCAGGAAGCATTGAGGAATACGTTGCGGAAGCGGCCGGACCTGATCGTCCGGGCGCGCCGCGAGAAGTTGTTGAGCCGTGCCGACGAGGCGTGGCTCGCGAACCTCGCACGCGAAGCGAAGGACGCCTCCTGAGGCGGCTGCGCGAGCGGGAATTGGCGGTGCCGTACATGCGTGTGCGGCGCCTGATGTGAATCCATCCTCTATCGGGGCCAGGCCTGGAAGCAGGCGGGTGTGAACGCCGACACGATGGCATAAGGAGTCAGTAATGAATCTGATCGCAAAACTTGAGCAGGAAGAAATCGAGCGCGCGCTCGCCGGCAAGACGATCCCCGAATTCGCCCCGGGCGACACGGTGATCGTGAACGTGAACGTGGTTGAAGGTAACCGCAAGCGCGTTCAGGCTTACGAAGGCGTCGTGATCGCGATTCGCAATCGTGGTCTGAACTCGAACTTC
The DNA here is from genome assembly GCF_002223085.1 of Burkholderia sp. HI2714. Taxonomy (NCBI): domain Bacteria; kingdom Pseudomonadati; phylum Pseudomonadota; class Betaproteobacteria; order Burkholderiales; family Burkholderiaceae; genus Burkholderia; species Burkholderia sp. HI2714. The sequence continues at coordinate 239,965 of NZ_NKFM01000015.1, forward strand.
ATCGTCCGCAAGATCTCGTCGGGCGAAGGCGTCGAGCGTACGTTCCAGACGTACTCGCCGCTGCTGGCAAGCATCGTCGTGAAGCGTCGCGGTGATGTGCGTCGTGCGAAGCTGTACTACCTGCGCGAGCGTTCGGGCAAGTCGGCTCGTATCAAGGAAAAGCTGGTGTCGAAGGATCGCGCCGCAGCAGCTTCCCAAGAGTAAGAGCTGTAAGGAAAAAGCACCCAACCGGGTGCTTTTTTCATTCTGGCGCGAGAATATGCTCGATACGACACGAACCCGAGAGCCCCATTGAATCGCCGCCCCATCATCGATCCCGAAGTCCTGCCGGTCGAAGGCACCGGCGCCGGCCTGCCGGCCATCGATTCCCGCCTGATGACGCCGTCCGGCCTGCGCGACCGTTTCGCGCGCACGCTCGAATGGAGCGTCGAGCCCGGTGAGGCGAGGCTGCAGGAGGGCGTCGATCCACGCAGCGCGGCCGTCCTCGTGCCGCTCGTCGTCCGCGAGTCCGGCCTCACCATGCTGCTGACCCAGCGCGCCGACCACCTGAACGACCACGCCGGGCAGATCAGCTTCCCCGGCGGTCGTCGCGAACCGTTCGATCGCGATGCAACCGCCACCGCGTTGCGCGAGGCGAAGGAAGAGATCGGTCTGGCAGACGAGCGTGTCGAGATCCTCGGCGCGCTGCCCGACTACCTGACCGGTACGGGCTTTTGCGTGACACCGGTGGTCGGCCTCGTGCATCCGCCGTTCACCGTGCAGGCCGACACGTTCGAAGTGGCCGAGATTTTCGAGGTCCCGCTCGCGTTCCTGATGAATCCCGCGAACCATCAGGTCCGTGTGTTCCGCTGGGAAGGCGGCGAGCGTCGTTTTTTTGCGATGCCCTATCCGAATGGCGAACCCGGCGGGCATTACTTCATCTGGGGCGCAACTGCCGGCATGTTGCGCAATCTGTACCGCTTCTTGGCCGCCGGCTAGGCGTGCACGGTTGTCGGCGCGCGTGGCCGGCTGGCGGGCGATTGCACCGGCAGCCATCCGGTGCTTACGCTGTGCTATCGTTATGCAAAAAATGACATAACTCCGAAGACGGCGCCACGCATGACTTTCTTTTCGGTTCTCCTCGCTCTCATCATCGAACAGGTCCGCGCGTTGTCGCCGAACAATCCGGTGTTCGCGCTCTTCCAGTTTCATGCGGAAACCGTCGCGCATGGTCTCGACGCGGGCAAGCAGAAGCACGGCATCCTCGCCTGGCTCGCGGTCGTGCTGCCGTGGGTGCTGATCGTCGCGCTGATCTATTTCCTGCTGTACAAGGTGAGCTTCGTGCTCGCATTCATCTGGAACGTCGTCGTCGTGTATTTCACGCTCGGCTTCCGTCAGTTCAGCCATTACTTCACCGACATCCACCTCGCGCTCAATAACGACGACGTGCCGCGTGCGCGCGAAATCCTGCACGAGTGGACGGGCCTCGACACGGTCGACATGCCGGTCGGCGAAATCGTCCGCCATACGCTGATTCACGCCGTGGTCGCATCGCATCGCCACGTGTTCGGCGTGTTCTTCTGGTACGTGCTGCCGATCGGCCCGGCCGGTGCCGTGCTGTACCGGATTTCCGAATACCTCGCGCGCAGCTGGTCGACGCCGGGCGACGACCGCACGGCGGCTTTCTCGACGTTCGCGCAGCGCGCGTTCTTCGTGATCGACTGGATTCCGTCACGACTGACCGCGCTCGGCTTCGCGATCGTCGGCAATTTCGAGGACGCGATCTATGCGTGGCGCAACCACACGCGCCAGTGGCCCGATCCGAACGATGGCGTCCTGCTGGCAGCCGGCAGCGGAGCACTCGGCGCCCGTCTCGCGGGGCCGCTCGCGGAACCGTCGAGCCTCGACGCGCTGGCAGTCGGCGACAGCGGTCCGCTGACGGTCGGTGACGATTGCACGCCGCGCACGCTGCAATCCGCGGTGGGCCTCGTCTGGCGTGCGGTGATCCTGTGGATGATTCTGCTGCTGATGCTGACGCTCGCCGTCTGGGTGTCGTGACGGGGCAGTGCGGTACCCGATGAAAGGCAGAAGGCCGGCTTGAAGCCGGCCTTTTCGCTGTGGGTCAGTCGTCCAGCGGATCGCGCACGGCGCCGCATTGCCAGCATGCGGTGAACTGGGCTTCGAGCGCCTCGCCGCACTGCCGGCAACGCCACGGCGCCGCGCCGGCCGACGGGCCGTGCGATGCGGCATCGAGGAGCCGGCGTGCGAGCGCGTCGTCGCGTTCGTCGTCGAGCCACAGTTCGGGCGTGCACGCGTCGGCGGGCAGGCCGCCGAGCGCGCCGGTCGCGTAGCAGTTATGCAGTTCGCAACCGATGCCGGCCACCTGAAGCACGTTGGCCCGATGCTGCGCCGTCGCGAGATCGGGTGCCTTGAAACGCATCGCGGCTCCTGTCGGTGAAAGCCGGCCCGCATGGCACCGGCTGGCCGCCGCGCGCGTGCCGCGCGCTCAGCGGACGATCTGGCTCGCCTCGTGCACGAGCTGCGCATACAGCGCATGCCGCGACGGTGCGATGCGGCCGTCGGCGACAGCGTCGAGAATCGCACAGCCGGGTTCGTGCAGATGATGGCAATTATAGAAACGGCAGTCGGCCAGCAGCGGCCGGAACTCAGGAAAGGCGCGCTCGAGACGGCCTTCCGTCAGGTGGTAGAGGCCGAATTCCTGGAAGCCCGGCGAATCGATCAGCGCGCCGCCGCCTGCCAATGGGTAGAGGCGCGTGAACGTCGTCGTGTGACGGCCGCTGTTGAGCGCGGCCGAAATCTCGCGCGTGGCGGCTTCGGCATCGGGAACGAGCAGGTTCACGAGCGTCGACTTGCCCATCCCGGACTGGCCGAGCAGGATCGTCGAATGCCCGGCGAGGTGCGGCATCAGTTGTGCGCGCGCGTCGTCGGGCGAGCCCTTCACCGACAGCTCGAGCACGTCGTAGCCGAGGGCGCGGTAGGGCGCGAGGCGCTCGCGCGCGACCGGCAGCGCGGCTTCGACGTCGATCTTGTTCAGCACGACGAGTGGCTTCAGCTCGTTCGCCTCGGCGGCGATCAGCGCGCGGCCGAGCAGGTCCTCGCTGAAGTAGGGCTCGGTCGCGAGCACGATCAGCAGTTGATCGAGGTTGGCCGCGAACAGCTTCGACTTGAACTGGTCGGAACGGTACAGCAGGTTGCGCCGTTCGCCGATCTCGACGATGACGCCCTGGTCGGCCGACGCGAGTTCGTACGCGACACGGTCGCCGACCGCGATCTCGCTCTTCTTGCCGCGCGGGAAGCACTGCAGCATCGGGCCGCCGTCGTCGGGCGCGACGATGTAGTGGCGCCCGTGTGCCGCGATCACGCGGCCTTCGGCACGTTGCGCGCCCGACGCGCGCGGGGCCGGCTTGCGGGAGGTCGGCCGGCTCATGCGTGCTGCATCAGGCGGTCGATCCGCTGCGATGCGGGCGGATGCGAGTAGTAGAAGGCCGTGTAGACGGGGTCGGGCGTCAGCGTCGACGCGTTGTCCTCATAGAGCTTCACGAGCGCGCTGACGAGATCCTGTGCGTCGGTCTGGCTGGCCGCGAATGCGTCGGCCTCGAATTCGTGCTTGCGCGACGTGAGGCTGCTGAACGGCGTCGCGAAGAACAGGAACACGGGAATCGCGAGGAAGAACAGCACGAGCGCGGCACCCGCGTTGCTCGTGTCGAGCGACGGCGTGACGCCGAGCCCCGTGTAAAACCACGTGCGTTGCGCCAGCCAGCCGAGCAGCGCAAGCAGCACGAGGCTCAGCACGAACGACACGAGCATCCGCTTCATCACGTGGCGGCGCTTGAAGTGGCCGAGTTCGTGCGCGAGCACGGCTTCGATTTCCTGGCCGGACAGGCGCGCGAGCAGCGTGTCGAAGAACACGATCCGCTTCGACGCGCCGAAGCCCGTGAAGTACGCGTTGCCGTGCGCGGAGCGGCGGCTGCCGTCCATCACGAACAGCCCCTTCGCCGCAAAGCCGCAGCGCTTCATCAGCGACTCGATGCGCGCGCGCAGCGCGTCGTCCTTCAGCGGCTCGAACTTGTTGAAGATCGGTGCGATGAAGGTCGGGTAGATCAGCAGCACGAGCATCTGGAACGCGACCCAGACGATCCAGGTCCACAGCCACCACAGGCTGCCGGCCTGGTTCATCAGCCACAGCACGACGAACAGCAGCGGCAGGCCGAGCGCGGCGCCGAGCAGCGAGTTTTTCAGCATGTCGGTGAAGAACAGCCGCTTCGTCATCCGGTTGAAGCCGAAACGCTGTTCGATCCCGAACTGGCGGTAATACTCGAACGGGACGTCGATGACGCCCGTGATCACGAGCACCGCCGCGACGAGCGCGACCTGCTGCCCGTAGCCGCGGCCGAGCCAGCCGGTGAGCAGCGTATCGAGTGCGCCGACGCCGCCGAGCAGCGTGAGGCCGACCAGCACGGCCGCGCTGACGACGATTTCGAGCATCGTCAGCCGGGTGCGCTCGACCGTATAGTCGGCCGCGCGCTGGTGGGCGGTCAGCGGGATGGTTGCGCTGAACTGCGCGGGGACGCCGTTGCGGTGCGCCGCGACGAAGCGGATCTGCCGCGACGCGAGCCACAGCTTGGTGACGACCATCGCGAGCACGGCGAGCGCGAACAGCAGGGTGAACGAAAAGGGTGACATCGAAGGCGCCAAAGGGTTCTATGCGAGAATTATATGTTCTTGCGGACCGGCCCCGCTGATGCGATGCCGGCCGCCCGGGCGGCGCCGCGCGCCGTCCGCCATTTTCCAGGATGACTCATGACCGATACCGCCGCTTCCACCAGCCAGCCCGCGCTCGTGCGCAACGAGTTGAACCTCGTCTGGCTCGACATGGAGATGACGGGCCTCGACCCGGATAACGACCGCATCATCGAGATCGCGGTCGTCGTGACCAATTCCACGCTCGACATCGCCGTGGAAGGCCCCGTGTTCGCGATCCACCAGAGCGACGAAACGCTCGCGAAGATGGACGACTGGAACAAGTCGACGCACGGCCGTTCGGGCCTGATCGACCGCGTGCGCGCGTCGACTGTGACCGAGGCGGAAGCCGCCGAGCAATTGCAGGCCTTCCTCGCGCAGTACGTGTCGCCCGGCAAGTCGCCGATGTGCGGCAACTCGATCTGTCAGGACCGCCGCTTCATGGCGCGCTGGATGCCCGAATTCGAGCGATTCTTCCACTACCGCAACCTCGACGTCAGCACGCTCAAGGAGCTGTGCCGACGCTGGCAGCCCGCGATCTACAAGGGCTTCCAGAAGCGGGCGATGCACACGGCGCTCGCGGACATCCACGAGTCGATCGACGAGCTGAAGTACTACCGCGAGCATTTCCTGATTCCGGCCGCGTCGGCTTCGGCAGGCGAGTCCGCGCCGGCCGCCTGAGCGGGCCGGCACGCGCCTAGCGCGGCGCGCGCTGAGCGCTTTTCGGCCGGAATGCCGCGACCACCGCGGCGTCGGTCTCGATGTAAGGGCCGCCGATCAGGTCGATGCAGTAGGGCACCGCGGCGAAGATGCCGGGCACGGTCGACTTGCCGTCGGCATCACGTAGCCCTTCGAGCGTTTCCCGGATCGACTTCGGCTGGCCGGGCAGGTTGATGATCAGCGCCGCATGGTCGGCCGTCTCGCGGATCACCGCGACCTGCCGCGACAGGATCGCGGTCGGCACGAAATTCAGGCTGATCTGCCGCATCTGTTCGCCGAATCCCGGCATTTCCTTCGTCGCCACGGCCAGCGTGGCCTCGGGCGTCACGTCGCGGCGCGCCGGGCCCGTGCCGCCCGTCGTCAGCACGAGGTCGCACCCCGCGACGTCGACGAGCTCGGCGAGCGTGGCGGAGATCGTCGGCGCGTCGTCCTGGATCAGGCGCGTTTCGGCGCGCCACGGCGACACCAGCGCGCCGGCGAGCCACTCCTGCAGCGCCGGAATGCCCTTGTCTTCGTAGACCCCCGTGCTCGCGCGGTCGCTGATCGACACGAGGCCGACGACGAGCTCGTCCGGGTGGTTACGCTTCGTCGTCGTCATGGTCGTCTCCGGCGTCATCCGCCGCTTCGTCGTCCGCATGGGACGTGCCGCCGGCGGTCTTGATCCACTGGAACAGCTCGCGGAAATAGCGCGGCGGCTTGCCTTGCTGCGCTTCCTTGCGTGCGTTGCGGATCAGCGTGCGGCCTTCCTGGATGTCGGCTTCCGGGTGCTGGCGCAGGAATTCGGTCAGCGCGTCGTCGCTCGCGAGCAACTGTTCGCGGGTGCGTTCGATCCAGTGCAGGCGGGCCGTCGCGGCCTTGTTCACGCCGCGCTGCGCGTCGAGCGCGGTGCGCAGCGCGGCCGTCTCGTCGTCGGTCAGCGAGCGCATCACGCGGCCGACGTACTGGAGCTGGCGGCGCTTGCCTTCGTGATCGGTGATCCGGCGCGCCTCGCGCACGGCGTCGCCGAGGCTTTCGGGCATCGGCATGCGTTTCAGCGCGTCTTTCGGCAGATCGACGAGTGCCTGGCCGAGCACCTGCAGCTCGTGCATCTCGCGCTTCAACTGGGATTTGCTGGGGCGATCGTAGCCATTGTCGTCCTCTTCGGCGGCATGCTCGATCGGCTGGATTCGGGTTTTGCGTGTCATGGACGGCATTGTATCGCGCCGCGGACACCCCAAGCTTGTCGGTGTCCGGCCCCGGACCTTGCTATGATCGCGGGATACGTAATATTTTGAACATGCGGGCGCCCGCCCGCCACCGGATACCAAGACGATGGCAGCCAATCTCGACGTACAAGCGCGCTATTTCCCGCACACGCAGGACCAGCTCAAAGAAATCGCCTCGGACATCCTTCGCCATGCGAAGGCGCTCGGCGCGACGGACGCCGCGACCGAAATCTCCGAAGGCGACGGCCTGTCGGTGTCGGTGCGCCGCGGCGAAGTCGAAACGATCGAGCACAACCGCGACAAGATGGTCGGCGTGACCGTGTTCATCGGCAAGAAGCGCGGCAACGCGAGCACGTCGGATTTCTCGCCGGGCGCGATCAAGGATACCGTCGCCGCCGCGTACAACATCGCGCGCTTCACGGCCGAGGACGAGGCGGCCGGCCTGGCCGAAGCCGAACTGCTCGAAACCGACCCGCGTGACCTCGACCTCTACCACCCGTGGGCGCTGTCGGCCGACGAGGCCGTCGAACTTGCCCGCCGTGCGGAAGACGCCGCGTTCGCGGTCAGCCCGCAGATCCGCAACTCGGAAGGCGCGAGCGTGTCGGCCCAGCATTCGCAGTTCGTGCTGGCTACGTCGCGCGGTTTCCTGTCCGGCTACCCGTACTCGCGTCATTACATCGCATGCGCGCCGATCGCGGGCAGCGGCCGTCACATGCAGCGCGACGACTGGTATTCGTCGAAGCGCAGTGCGATCGATCTCGCGGCACCCGAAGCGGTGGGCCGTTACGCGGCCGAGCGTGCGCTTGCGCGGATGGGCGCGCGCCGCCTCGATACCCGCAAGGTGCCCGTGCTGTTCGAGGCGCCGCTCGCGGCCGGCCTGCTCGGCGCATTCGTGCAGGCGGTGAGCGGCGGTGCGCTGTACCGCAAGACATCGTTCCTCGTCGACAGCCTCGGCAAGCCGGTGTTCGCGCCGCATATCCAGGTCGTCGAGGATCCGCACGTGCCGCGCGCGATGGGCAGCGCGCCGTTCGACGAGGAAGGCGTGCGCACGCGTGCGCGCAGCGTCGTCAAGGACGGCGTCGTCGAAGGCTATTTCCTGTCGACCTATTCGGCGCGCAAGCTCGGCACGCAGACCACCGGCAACGCGGGCGGCTCGCACAACCTCGCGCTGCGCAGCTCGAACACGCAGGCGGGCGACGATTTCGACGCGATGCTGAAGAAGCTCGGCACGGGCCTGTTGCTGACCGAGCTGATGGGGCAGGGCGTGAACTACGTGACGGGTGACTATTCGCGCGGTGCGGCGGGCTTCTGGGTCGAGAACGGCGTGATCCAGTATCCGGTCGAGGAAATCACCGTCGCGAGCACGCTGCAGGAAATGTTCCGGCATATCGTCGCGATCGGTGCCGATTCGATCGTGCGCGGCACGAAGGAAACGGGCTCGGTGCTGATCGAGCAGATGACGATCGCCGGGCAGTAAGCGGCGCGCGGCATCGGCCGCCATCCAACGAAAAAGCCCGACCGGCGCGAGCCGGTCGGGCTTTTTTCATGGTGCGTGACGCGTCAGCCGCGCTTGCGCTCGTAGACGACGAACGCATAGCCGAACGTATTCGGCGCGGCCGCCTGGTGCGCATCGCGCGACACTTCCTGCCACTGCGCGGCGTCGGGTGCCGGGAACGAGGCGTCACCTTCGAAGTCGGCATCGATCTCGGTGACGACCAGCTTGTCGGCGAGTGCGAGCCCTTCGGTGTAGAGTTGCGCGCCGCCGATCAGGAACGCCTCGGGCGCGCCGTCGCGTGCGGCGAGCGCGAGCGCATCGGCGAGCGACGTGACCGTGTCGCAGCCGTCGAAGCGTCGCGTCGCGTCGCGCGTGACCACGATATTGCGGCGGCCCGGCAGCGGCCGGCCGATCGACTCGTGGGTCTTGCGGCCCATCACGATCGGTGCGCCCATCGTCGTGCGCTTGAAGAAGGCCAGATCCTCGGGAAGTTTCCAGGGCAATTGGTTGTCGCGGCCGATGATGCCGTTGCGGGCACGCGCGACGATCAGGGTCAACGTCGTCATGAAGGTCGGGGAAAGGAAAACCGGAATGGCGCCGATTTTACCGGAACGGCGGCACGCGCCGGTTCCGGGGGCGCGCATCCGCCTTTCTGCAATGCGCGCCGCGACGCCCGAGGCAAGGCGTCGCGGCGACGGAATGAATAAAAAGAGTGCCCGCCGGGGGACGGAGCACAAAAACCGCATTGTGTTGCGAGCGTGACGATACCGGCATCGGGTCGATGCTGGCCGGCTCGCTCAAATCAATACGGCGTCCTGATCAAATGGATCGACGCGTGCATCACTGATGCGTACTGCCTTGCGTGGTGCCTTCCATCGCGTGCTGCCAGTCGCCCGGATGCGGTGCGGGAAGTGGCATCGGCAATTGAGGCGGTGGCGGGATCTCGTCCCACAGGGTCACCGACGTCCTGCCGGCCGGCAGCGGTTGCGGTGACGACACGGTCACGATGCCGAGCCCGTTGCCGTGTTGCATGCCCGGCGCGTTTGCCGCAAGCAGCATGGCGCGATCCGGATTCGTGCCTTCGTCTGCGCGTGCGGGCGGGCCGGCGGCCGCGACCGCAATGGTCACCGACACGAAAGAAAGTAAAAGATGTTTTCGCATGGTCGCTGTCTCCGACGGTTTCCATGTTCAGCGAAATGCATGCCATCGCGCCGGGACCGTTGTCGAGACTGCGATTCGCGCTCAAGCGTTGCGAATCGCGTCGGAAAACGGCTGAAAATGTTTCAGGCCTGAAACGAGGGGGCTCGGGAATACTGCGGATTCAATCGACACGCTTCAAGGATGAAAATCGTCGCAAGTGTTGATGACAGAGCGATCGCTGCGCCGGGGGCTATGTGCAGACGATTGACATGCATCGACCTCCTGAGCGATACGGCCGCATCGCCCACCGCGCTGAAACCGGATTGTCGTATTCAGTGCCTACAACTAAGCTGTCTTGATCAAAATAACTGGACGCGAGATAAGCGCCATCATGCGAGGCTTTGTCGTCGCCACGCATCGGCATGGCGAATCGAGCCGCCTTCGGCTGACCGATTCGATCCTTTTCGCACGCGACGTGGCGTGCGCGGCAATCGTTAGACGGTTGATGAACGGGGTGAGCATATGGGCGCCGATCAGCGGCACGTGGTCTACTATTCGCGCGAACCGAACGACGCGTTGCGCGGCCATTTCGACGAATGCGGTTGGCGTGTCGATCTCGCGGAGACCGTGCGAGACGTACGACGCGTCGTGCAGCATGGTATCGCAACGGCCGGGCTGCTCGATTTTTCGCCGGGCTTCAAGCCTTCCGACCTGCGCGAACTCGAATCCTGTCTGAGCATTCAGCACATCGGCTGGATCGCGGCGACGCGCCGCGGCCAGTTGCAGGACGCTACGCTGCGCCATCTCATTCGCGACTACTGTTTCGACTACGTGACGATGCCGTACGAGACGGCGCGGATCGTCGAGACCGTCGGCCATGCACACGGAATGATCGCGCTGACGGAAACCGTTGCGCCGCCCGTCGGTGCCGGACGCAGCGAAGGCGAAATGGTCGGGACCTGTGATGCGATGCTCGGGCTCTTCAGGACGATACGCCGCGTCGCGGCGACCGACGCGCCGGTATTCATCTCCGGCGAATCGGGTACGGGCAAGGAACTGACGGCGGTCGCGATTCACGAACGTTCGTCGCGCGCGCAGGCGCCTTTCATCGCGATCAATTGCGGTGCGATTCCGTCGACGCTGTTGCAGGCCGAACTGTTCGGCTATGAGCGCGGCGCGTTCACCGGCGCGAACCAGCGCAAGATCGGCCGCGTCGAGGCCGCCAACGGCGGCACGCTGTTTCTCGACGAGATCGGCGACTTGCCTCTCGAAAGCCAGGCGAGCCTGCTGCGCTTCCTGCAGGAAGGCAAGATCGAGCGGTTGGGTGCGCACGTGTCGGTGCCCGTCGACGTGCGCGTGATTTGCGCGACGCATGTGGACATGGAAGCGGCGCTGCGCGAAGGGCGGTTCCGCGAGGACCTGTTCCATCGCCTGTGCGTGCTGAAGATCGAGGAGCCGCCGCTGCGCGCGCGCGGCAAGGACATCGAGGTGCTCGCGCGCCACATGCTCGAGCGTTTCAAGGGCGACGCGCATCGTCGCCTGCGCGGCTTTTCCCCTGACGCGGTCGCGTCGCTGTACGGCTATTCGTGGCCGGGCAACGTGCGCGAGCTGATCAATCGCGTGCGCCGCGCGATCGTCATGTCGGAAGGCCGGATGATCACCGCAGCCGATCTCGAGCTGAACGACTTCGCGACGCTCGCGCCCGTATCGCTGCTGGAGGCGCGCGAGGCGGCCGAACGGCAGGCGATCGAGCAGGCGCTGTTGCGCCATCGCGGCCGTTTCGCGGATGCGGCGCGCGAACTCGGCGTGTCGCGCGTCACGCTCTACCGGCTGATGTGCGCACACGGCATGCGCGATCGCGGCGACACGCTGGCAGGGTTTTCAGCGCCGTCGCCGGAGCTGCCTCGCCACGCTTGCTAAAATTGGCGGGTACGGCCGCCCTCGCGGCCGAAGGAACCCGCATGAAACAGTATCTCGATCTCGTTCGTACCATTCTCGATACCGGCACCTGGCAGGAGAACCGCACGGGGATCCGCACCATCAGCATGCCGGGCGCGATGCTGCGCTTCGACCTGCAGCAAGGCTTCCCGGCCGTGACGACCAAGAAGCTGGCATTCAAGTCGGCGATCGGCGAACTGGTCGGCTTCCTGCGCGCGACGCGCAGCGCGGCCGATTTCCGCGCGCTCGGCTGCAAGGTGTGGGATGCGAATGCGAACGAGAACGCGCAATGGCTCGCGAACCCGTATCGCCAGGGCGTCGACGATCTCGGCGACGTGTACGGCGTGCAATGGCGCCAGTGGCCGGGCTACAAGGTGCTCGACGCGGGCGCCGACGCGCAGATCGCCGATGCGACGCGCCGCGGCTTCCGGATCGTCACGCGTTTCGACGAAGACGGCGCGCCGAAGGTGCTGCTGTACAAGGCGATCGACCAGTTGCGCCAGTGCTTGGACACGATCATGGAGAATCCGTCCGACCGTCGCATCCTGTTTCACGCGTGGAATCCGGCCGTGCTCGACCAGATCGCGCTGCCCGCGTGCCACCTGCTGTACCAGTTCCTGCCGAATGCGACGAAGTGCGAAATCTCGCTGTGCCTGTACATCCGCAGCAACGACGTCGGCCTCGGCACGCCGTTCAACCTGACGGAAGGGGCCGCACTGCTGGAACTCGTTGGCCGGCTGACGGGCTACACGCCGCGCTGGTTCACGTACTTCATCGGCGACGCGCACATCTACGAGAACCAGCTCGACATGCTGCAGCGCCAGCTCACGCGCGAGCCTTACGAGAGCCCGCGGCTCGAGATTGCCGAGCGCGTGCCGGAATACGCGAAGACGGGCGTCTACGCGCCCGAGTGGCTGGAACAGATCGAGCCGTCCGATTTCTCGCTCGTCGGCTACCGCCACCATGAGCCGCTGACCGCGCCGATGGCGGTCTGATCGAGCAAGCCGGGGCGCGCGGATGCATCGAGCCGCGCCCGTAGAAAAATGGCCCGACCGGCTGATCCCGGTCGGGCCATTTTGTTTCACGTTTGCGGCGCTTACTGGCGATGCCGCTCTTCGTGACCGCCTTGCGGCGGCGGGTTGCTCGGGTGGGGCGCCTCGACGTGCGGTGCCGGTTGCGGCCGCGGTTCCATGCGCGGTGCGGGCATCGACGGGCGCGGTTCCATGCGTGGCGCCGGCTGCGGTCGCGGCTCCATACGCGGCGCGGGCTGTGGCCGCGGCTCCATGCGCGGCGCCTGTGGTTGCGGGCGCGGCATGTCAGGCACGGCGGGGGCCGGCGGACGGTACTCGTTCACACGGGGCGGCGCGACTTCGCGATGCGGCGCCGGTTGTGCGAATTCGGGGTGCGGTTGCGGCGCAGGTGCCGCCCGTTCCGGTTGCGATTGCCCATGCTGGGCCGGCGACTGGAAATCGGGGCGCGGACGCGGCTGCGGAATCTGCGCGGTGCTGTCGAGCCGCGGTTGCGGCAGGGCGCGCGGCGCTTCGTTCCGGCTGCCGGGCTGCGCGCCCTGCGGCGTCGGCACGCCTTCCGGATGTGGCACCGCCGCGCTGCGCACGGGCGGCAGCGCATTCTGTCCCGCCGCGTGGAGTGCGGTCGGCGGAGCAGGGCGTTGACGTTCCATCGGTGTGTGCGGCTGCATCCACGCGGGTGACGGCGTCTCGGCCGCATGTGCATTGCCGATGCCCGCCGGACCGTTGTTCGCGACCGGCGGATGCGGGACGCCGTTGCCGGGCCCGAATGCCTGATGCGGCACCGGGTTGCCGGGCGCCTGCGGCATGCCGCCGTTGGCGAAACGCGGTGCGTTGGGGGTTTCGCCGTTCGCCGGCCGCGCGACATTCGGCGTGCCCGGTGTCGGTGTGCCCGGTATCGGTGTGCCCGGCCGCCCGGCCTGCACGGCGGCCGGCTGGCCTTCGCGAGGCGCGCGAGCCGGTTGCACGACGGGGCCGTGCGGATTCACGAGCTGCACGTTGTGCATCGCCCATGCGCCGCCGTCCGGCTTGCCCGGAACGCGGACCGGGCGAGCCGTATAGTCGGCCGGCACGTTCGTCTTCACGACAGGTGCGCCGGCACCCGGTACGCGTCCGCCTTGCTGCGCGAGATGGGCCGCCGCGTGGTCGAGATACGCGGCCGGCACGGCGGGATTGCGCGTCGCGACGTACGGATGCTGGGCAATCGCTGCAGGCGGACGGTAGCTCGCATTGCGCAGCCCGCCCGTGAAGCTCTGGCGCACCGGCGCAATGCCCGGTGTCCCCGGCGTGACTTGCGTGTTGCGCCATTGTTGCGGATCGACGTGCTGCGAGAAATGCGCGACCGGCTGGCCGTGCACGAACGCGGAGGCCGGTACGGCCGTGATCGCATGCGGCGCGCGGAAGTTCACGTACGTCTTGTTGATGTTGGTGATATTGGTGATGTTCGTCACGTTCACGGTCTTGTTCACGTTGACGTTGTTCACCACGATGTTGCGGTTCACACGGTCGTAGTAGTGCGGGCTCCAGCCGCCCCACCCCGGATGCCACGATTCGCCCGGGCCGAGCGCGAACCACGCGCAGCCGGCCGCGGCGACGCCGCCCACCGTGAGCGCGACGCTCCAGTCGGGGCCGCCGCCCCCGCCCACGAACGCGACGAGTGCCGGCGCATAGACCGGCGGCTGGCTGACGACCAGCGGGCCCGGTACCCAGGCCCAGCTATCGTCCACGTATGCCCAGCGGCCGTAGTGATACGGCGCGAAACCCCAGGGCGCGTCGTCGACCCACGTCCAGCCCCACGGTGCCTGCCAGATCCAGTGGCCGTCGTGATACGGCGCCCAGTCGGCCGGCGTGTCGTTCGGCACCCATACCTGGCCGTAATTCGGCGTTTCGCGCCATGTGCCGTTCGCGTCGAGATCCTGGTAGCCGGGCATGTCGCGGGACACGTAGCGAGCCGACACCGAGCGCTCCTCGGCCGCGTCGCGGCTGGCGGCCCACTGGTCGAGCGGATCGGGGCCCGGGGCGGCGGATTGCTGGGCGACCTGCAGGTCGGTGCCCGTGAACACGACCTGCTGCCCGGGCGACAGCGGGTACTGGCCATTGCTGCCGTAGACGGTCGCACTGCCGCTGCGCACCGTGACCGTCGTGCTCGTGCCGTTCGGCGCGACGTCGACGCGATAGTCGCCGGGGCCCGTGATGCCGAGCGCGAGGTTAGGCGTGTCGATTTCGTACGATCCGCCGGCCGACAGGTCGCGCACGTGCGTCGATACGGTGCCGAGCCCCACTTTCAGCTGGGTCGTCGTGTCGTCGAGGTTCAGTACCGACACACTCGTCGATTCACCGAGCCGCACCGCGGTCGAGCCGATGTGCAGTTCCGAGCGCGCACCGGCATCGTTCCAGAGCTGGTCGCCGGTCGTCAGCGGCCGGTTCACGGCGGCATACGACCACGTATCGGTGCCGGCCGGTTCGGTCGTCACGGCGCCCGACAGGTAATTGAGCCGCGCGACACGGCCGGGTGGATCGCCGCCCGGTTGCCGTGCCGCCGCCGCATAGGGCGGGGCGCCGGCCGATTGCGCGAATGCGGGGGGCAGTGCCGCAAGCGCGGCGAACGCGACCAGCGTGCAGCGAGCGGTTCGCTTGAGCGTGAACAGGGTGGCCATGGTGAGCGTCTTCGTCATTATCGCGGCGCGTCGATTCGTGCCGTTGAGTTCACAATATCCGCTCGGCCTGTTTCAATGCTCGGTGTTTTGTAAGTCGAATGGCTCGCGATGTAACAAAACCTGTCGATCGCGCGCCGTTGTCGTGCAGACGCAATCCAGGCGTCAAGCGGACGTAAGCCACCCGTCGAAAACCTGCTGTCCGGGCACCGTGACGCGCAGCACACGCGGCCGTGCGGCGCGCTCGATCCAGCCGTGCGCGCAGAAGCTCTCGAGCAGCGCCGCACCGAGTGCGCCGCCGAGATGCGAGCGCCGTTCGCTCCAGTCGAGGCAGCCGCATGCGAAGCGGCGCCGGCGCGTGCGTTGCTGCGCGACGTCGATGCCCCATTGCGCGAGCGCCCGGGTGCCGAGCTCGGTGGTTTCGATCGCATCGCCGTCGGCAAGCAGCCAGCCGCGCGCGGTGAGCCCGTCGAAGATACGCACCGCGAGTTCGCCGGCCATGTGGTCGTAGCAGGTGCGCGCATAGCGCAATTCGGCCGGGACCGTGCGGGACGGCGCCGGAACCGGGCGATACGGCGCGGCTGCACGCGCGACGTTCGCGAGCGCCTCGAGCGACGCCGCGATGTCGGCCGATGCAATCCGGTAGTAGCGGTGCCGGCCGCGCACGTCGAGCGCGAGCAGGCCGCCCTCGGTCAAGCGCGCGAGGTGGGCGCTTGCAGCGGACGGCGACAGCCCCGCGATCATCGTCAGCTCGCCTGCCGGTCGTGCGCTGCCGTCCATCAGCACCCACAGCATCGCGGCGCGCCCCGGGTCGGCGATCAGCGAGCCGATGCGGCTCAGGCCCGGAAAGTGGTGGTCGTCTTGGTCGGTCATCGTCGTGTCTCGTCAGGCGGGATGATCTTCAGTGTAGTGGGCGCGCGCATTCGATGTTTCGCTTTGGGCTGAAATGTCGGATGCACTGTCGCGGGCGTCGTCGATGCGGCGGAACCGGGCTGCGGCCGCTTGCGGGGCGCGCGTAGAATGGCCGAAAGCGGCTGCAGCGGGCGGCCGCACGTGACACGATGCAACGATGAAGACGATTTTCTGTTTGCTGGCGGCCGCGCTCGTCTGCGCGGCCTGTGCGCAGGGCGGTGCGGGCGCGTCCGGCGAGCGCGGCGGCAGCATCGAGATGTACGGAACGATCGATCAGGGCATCACGGTGCGCCGCTGACCGGTGCCGTGCGCGCGCCGGGCCAATCCCCGGCAGCCGCGCCACACGGGGCGCCCCGCGACGCGTTGCCGCAGCGCAACGTATAATGGCTCGATTACAGCGCCCCTGCCGCCTGGAGCCACCAAGATGTCCCAACCGTCCCCCGTACCGGCCGCCCTCGACCGCACCGAAACCGTATTCCGCTTCCTCGCCGAGCCGTCGTCCGTGAACTTCGGCGGCAAGGTGCATGGCGGCGCGCTGATGAAGTGGATCGACGAGGTCGCGTATGCGTGCGCGGCCGTCTGGTCGAGCCGCTATTGCGTGACGGTCAGCGTCGGCAACATCCGTTTCCAGCGTCCGATCATGGTCGGCAATCTGGTCGAGCTGAAGGCGCGCGTCGTCGCGACGGGCCGCACCAGCATGCACATCCATGTGTCCGTGCATGCCGGCGATCCGAAAGGCGGCATGCTGCGCCAGACGACCGATTGCCTCGTCGTGTTCGTCGCGGTCGACGAGAACGGCAACCCGGTGCCGGTGCCGCCGTTCGTGCCCGAGACCGACGAGCAGAAGGTGCTCGCGAAATATGCGGCCGACGTGCGGGCCGCGCTCGACAAGATCGTCGAGATGAAACCGGAAGAGGTCGCGAAGGGCGCGGTCTGACCGCTGCGGGCGCCGCATCGCGCCGCGCCCGTCATCCTGCCTCTTCCTGCCGTTACTGCGCCCCGATCATCTGCTCGGGACGCACCCATGCATCGAAATCCGCCTCGGTCAGGTAGCCGAGCGCGAGCGCGGCCGCCTTCAGCGTCGTGCCTTCCTTGTGCGCCTTTTTCGCGATCTGCGCCGACTTGTCGTAGCCGATGTGCGGATTGAGCGCCGTCACGAGCATCAGCGATTCGTTCAGCAGCAGGTCGATCCGCGAGCGGTTCGGCTCGATGCCCACCGCGCAGTGGTCGTTGAAGCTCTGCGCGCCGTCGGCGAGCAGCCGCACCGACTGCAGCACGTTGTGCGCGATCATCGGCCGGAACACGTTCAGCTCGAAATTGCCGCTCGCGCCGCCCACGTTGACCGCGACGTCGTTGCCGAACACCTGGCAGCACAGCATCGTCACGGCTTCGGACTGCGTCGGGTTCACCTTGCCCGGCATGATCGAACTGCCCGGCTCGTTTTCCGGAATCGACAGTTCGCCGAGCCCGCAGCGCGGCCCGCTCGCGAGCCAGCGGACATCGTTCGCGATCTTCATCAGGCCGGCCGCGACCGTCTTCAGCGCGCCGTGTGCGAACACCAGCGCGTCGGCGGCCGCCATTACCTCGAACTTGCTCGGCGCCGTCACGAACGGCAGCTTCGCGAGCCGGCCGATTTCATCGGCGACGCGCACCGCGAACTCCGGATGCGCGTTCAGCCCCGTGCCGACCGCGGTGCCGCCGAGCGCGAGTTCGTACAGGTGCGGCAGCGCCGATTCGACGTGACGGATGCCCTGGTCGAGCTGCGCAACGTAGCCGGAAAACTCCTGGCCAAGCGTGAGCGGCGTTGCGTCCTGCAAGTGCGTGCGGCCGATCTTCACGATGTCGGCGAACGCCTTCGACTTCGCATGGAGCGTCGTGCGCAGCGTGCGCAGCGCCGGCAGCAGGTGGTTGACGATCGCGTACGCGGCCGCGACGTGCATCGCGGTGGGGAAGACGTCGTTCGACGACTGGCCGCGGTTCACGTCGTCGTTCGGATGAACCTTGCGCGCTTCGCCGCGCTCGCCGCCCATCAGTTCGCTCGCGCGATTCGCGATCACCTCGTTGAGGTTCATGTTGGTCTGCGTGCCGGAGCCCGTCTGCCACACGGCGAGCGGGAATTCGCGCGGATGCTTGCCGGCGATGATCTCGTCGGCCGCTTCGATGATCGCGCGCGCCTTGTCGTCGGCCAGTACGCCGAGCGACTGGTTCACGGCCGCCGCGGCGCGCTTGACGATCGCGAGCGCGTGGATCAGCTCGGGCGACTGCTTCTCGGTCGAGATCCGGAAATTCTGCAGCGAGCGCTCGGTCTGCGCGCCCCAGAGCCGGTCGGCCGGCACGGCGATCTCGCCGAACGTATCGCGTTCCATCCGAACTGCTTCGTTCATGATCCACTCCTCCAGAAAAGGGGAAAGGCCGCGCGTGGTCGCGCGGCATCAGACGTAATCAGACGTATCGTGAGGCAGTCGCGCCGCTTGCGCGGCGTCTCGAGGTCTTCAACCGACTAGCATAGCGCCGGCCCGGAATTCGCGTCTTGTCGCGCTTAGTGCGGTGACGTCACGAGCGACGCGCTCTTCAGATGGAAGCGCCACGCCATCAGCACGGCCACGCTGGCGAGGCCGGCCGCGAGGCCCCACCAGAGGCCGCGGGCGCCGAGGCCCACGTGGAACGCGAACCAGTAGCCGGTCGGAAAGCCGATGCCCCAGTAGCCGAGGGTCGCCGCGAGCATCGGGATGCGCGTGTCCTTCAGGCCGCGCAGCGCACCCGACCCGACGGTCTGCGCACCGTCGACGATCTGGAACACCGCGGCGATGCCGAGCAGCGACGCGGCGAGCGACACGGTGGCCGCGTTGGCCGGATCGTCGAGGTTCAGGTACAGGCCGACGATCGCATGCGGCGCGACGATCAGCACGATGCCCGACAGCGTCATGAACGCGACACCGAGGCCGAGTGCGACGAAGCCGGCATGCCGCGCGGCGACGGGCGCCCCTGCGCCGACCCAGTAACCGACCCGCACGTTGGCGGCCTGGCCGATCGCGAGCGGCACCATGAACGCCACCGACGCGACGTTCAGCGCGATCTGGTGGGCGGCCAGCGACGTCGCGCCGAGCACGCCGACCGTCAGGCCGGTGGCGAGGAACAGCGTCGACTCGACTCCGTATGTGATCGCCACGGGCCAGCCGATACCGATCAGTTCGCCCATCATCGGCAGCTTCGGGCGTGCGGCCGTGACGAAATGGCGGAAGCGTTGCCGGCCGTGGAGCAGCCAGATCAGGGCGAATGCGGTGAGCCAGATCGTGATCGTCGTTGCGACGGCCGAACCGAGGAAGCCGAGGCGCGGCAGCCCGAACGCGCCGTGGATCAGCCCGTAGTTCAGCACACCGTTGACACCGACACCGCCGATCGATACCCACAGCAGCCGGCGCGCCGCGCCGATCGCCGGCAGGAATGCACGCATCAGCCCGACGCCGATCAGGCTGCCGAGCGCGGCGAAACGCAGGATACCGGTGTATTCGCCGACGTGATGCGCGAGCAGCGGCGGCTCGTGGAACATCAGCAGGATCGGTTCGGACAGCGACAGCGCGATGATCGCCGGAATCGCGAGCAGCACGGACAGCGCGAAGCCGGTCCAGTAGATGTGCGGGACGCGCTCGTCGGCCTTCGCGCCGCGCGCGTGCGCGACGCTGACGCTGACCGACGACAGCACGCCTTGCAGCACGGTCACGATGACGAAGAAGAAGTTCGCGCCGAGCCCGCCCGCTGCGAGCGAATCGGGGCCGAGCGAGCCGAGCAGCACCGTGTCGGTGACGCTCATCGCCATCTGCGAGAGCTGCGCGATCGCGAGCGGCGCGGCGAGGCGCGCGGTATCGGCGGCATGACTGGACAGGGACGGCGGCGCGGCGGCCGTCCGCGTAAGACCGGAATGCGACATGGAATGGGCGCTCGCGCGGGTGCGGGCCCGCGCTATATGTATTTATTTTGAGAGACGGTTAGCTTACGGCTTTATTCGAACGGTGTCGAACGCGCGCGCCGATGGCCATGTCGCAGGCAGGGGGAACCGTCGGCCCTAGGCTTCGCGCACGGCAATGCGCGTGTCGCCGAGCAGGACGACCTGGCCCGCGCGGATCTTGCAGGTCTTGCGCAGCTCGACCGCGCCGTCGACTTTCACCGCGCCGGACGCGACGATCAGCTTCGCGGTGCCGCCGCTGTCCGCGAGGCCGGTGATCTTGAGAAGGTTGTGCAGCTCGACGTATTCGCCGGTCAGCGTGAAATCCAGATTGGGCATGACGAAGAAGGTGCGCAAAGCGCGGGAGGAATCGCCTCGCATCATACGGCACCGCGGGCCGGCGCGCGAGCGCGGCCGGCCGCCGCCCGCAGTTGTTAGGGAGTGTGAGCCATTCGTCAGCAAATGAAACGGTGGGTAACAGTCTGAGAGATTCGAGAACCGGCCGCGCGGGCCGCGGGTCTTCTGTCGTACCTGCTGCGTGTTGCGGCGGGGGACGCAACGGACCGCATCGCTGCGGTTCGGGCTCACAACTTCCTGAGGAGAATTGCCATGTCCAAGATTCGTACGATGCTGATCGGTGCCGCGTTGACGGCGTTCGCCACTTCGGCCGCATTTGCCCAGACGGGCACCGCGGTGCAGGGCGCAGCCGGTGCCGGCGTACAGGCGCAGACGCCGGCGGCAGGTGCCGGTGCCGGCATGCAGGGTGGCGCGGGCGCGAACGCGTCGGGCAATGCGGCAGGCGGTGCAACCGATGCAGTCGGCGCGGCAGCCGATGGCGCGAAGGAGTCGGCGTCGTCGGCCGTCCACTCGGCCAAGAAGCACACGAAGCATGCCGCGAAGTCGGCCAAGAGCCATGTCGGCTCGGCCAAGGCGAAGGCTGGCGAAGCGACCGAAGGCGGTGCGTCGGTCGGCGCGGAAGGCGGTGCATCGGCCCAGGGCGCCACGCAGTAAGCGGTGGCCGGCGCCGCGCGACGCTCGTCCTCGACGGCGCGTCGCGACGGTGGCCCTCCGACGGCCCGGTTCGCGTGGCGCGAATCGGGCCGCTTTCATCTGTCGATGCGATCGGGGCGCGCCGTTAGGACCGCCGTTGGCTTTGCCCTTGGCCCTGCTGACCCTGCGCCGGCCGCGCGGCCGTCGGGGTGAATACGCTGCGCAGCCATGCGGCGAGCCGGGCGAAGACGTCGTACGGTTCCTCGACGAAGATCTCCGGCTTCAGCAGCCGCAGGTACTCCATGATCTGCTGCGCTTCCTGCTTCTGGAACGAGCCGTGCGCGAGCCCGAGCCGCAGCAGCCCGCGCAGTTCGCCGAGCTTGTCGCGCGCGGTGCTGCCGACGCTCATCTCGCACGCGAGCTTGGCCTCGTAGACCCGTTGTCGCAGCGATTCCGCGAGCCGCCACGCAGGCGTCTGCATCAGTTCCTCGAGCGTCTGGATGTCTTGCGCCGCCCCCTTGATCTGCGAGGCGAGCGGATCGATCAGCGACGGGTCGCCCTGCGCTTCGGCGACGATCGCTTTCGCCCAGTCGCGGCAAGCCTTCGCGAGTTCGTCGGGGGTCCATTCGGAGCGCGACGCGAAGCCGAAGCCGAATTCGCCGGCCTGTCGCATCAGGATCGCGACGACGTCCGGAAATTCCTTGTCGAGCGTGCGTTTTGCCCACGCGTACTGACCGCCCTGCAGCATCCGCTGCACCGCGTGTTCGGTCAGCGGCACCATGTTGTCGAGCAGCTTGGCGCGCAGGAAATCCTCGAACGACGGCGTCGCGAACTGCGGGTCGAGTTTCAGCGACACGCGGACGAACGCGTCGTAGTCCTTGCGCAGGGACTCGAGCGTGTCGTCCTTGAGGGAAAGGGTGATCTGGCCCATGAATCGTCTCGATGGCGGCCCGTGCCAGCCGGCGGCCGGCACGGCGCACCGGGACGGGCGCAGCGTCGACTGACCGGTGCGCGCCGAGGCCGGTGGCGGGTATTCATTCCCTATATCGGCGTGCCGGGCGGAAACTTGAGCGCGCGTGACCGAGCGTTTGCTCAGGCGGGCAGCCAGTGGGGCAGCACGACCCCTTGCCAGAAAAAGAACACCGCGAGCCCTGCCGCGATCGTCACGAGCGGGCGGCGGGTGGCGGCCGACACGAGCACGGCGGCGAGCGCGCCGACGAGCTGTGGATTGCGCCAGGTCAGCTCGGCCGCGCCGCCGTGCGGCGAGACGGCCATCGGCACGATGATCGCGGTCAGCACGGTGACGGGCACGAAGCCGAGCGCGGTCCGCACGAGCGGCGGGAAGGTCAGCCGTTCGCCGAACAGGAACAGCGTCGAGCGAATCGCGTACGTGATGACGGCCATCCCGAGAATCAGCAGCGCGTAGCTCACGATGCAGCCTCCGTGCGCGAGCCGGCGCGCGTGCGTTCGTGCAGCAACGTGAGCGCGACACCGATCGCGACGCCGGCCGCGACCGCGCCGAGCAGCCCGAGCTTGTACGGCCAGCCCTGCCAGAAGTACGCGAGCGTGCCGGCCGTCACGGCTGCCGCGAAATAGCGCAGCGTGCCGAGTTGCGGGACGACGATCGCGATGAAGGTCGCCGCCATCGCGAAGTCGAGGCCAAGCGACTGCAGGCCCGGGAATGCCGCGCCGAAGCCGATGCCCGCGAGCGTCCAGACCTGCCAGTTCAGGTACATCGCGAGCCCCGAGCCGAAGAAGTAGTGGGGGCCGATCGCGCCCGGCGGGAAATGCCGGTAGTGCGCATAGGCGACCGCGAACACCTCGTCGGTCATCAGTGCGCCGAGCGTCGCACGCCAGCGCAGCGGCAGGTGTGCGACGTAGGGCGCGAGCGTCGCGCTGTACAGCAGGTGACGCAGGTTCACGATCAGCGTGGTCGCGAGCACGACGACGAAGCTCGCGCTGCCCGCGATCAGGCCGAGCGCGATGAACTGCGCGGAGCCCGCGAACACGGCGAGCGACATCAGCGCGCCATGCCATGCGGCGAGCGGGCCGCCGCCCACGAGCGTGCCGAAAATCACGCCGAACGGGGCGGCGCCGATCATCATCGGGATCGTGTCGCGTGCACCGTCGAGCCATTCGTTCAATGGGCGGCGGGCAGGCGATGCGGGTATCGGATTCAAAGGATGCTCCTCCATGAGCTGGAGGATAGCGGGCAGGGGGTGTGCCGGCTTGTATGTTCTTGCGCTCGCCGGATGGGCGATGCCGGCGGTATCGCGATGGCGGGTCGGACGCTGCGCGTCAGCTCGCCTGCCAGCGCCCGGGCGGCACGCCGAACATGCGTTTGAAATGCCGTGTGAAGTGGCTTTGGTCGACGAAGCCGCTGGCCGCCGCGACGTCGGCGACGGGCACGCCCGCGCGCAGCGGCGCGAGCGCGCGCTGCAAGCGCAACTGGTTGCGCCACGCATGCGGCGGCATGCCGGTCGTGCGGGTGAACAGGCGCGCCGCGTGGAACGGTGACAGGCCGACTGCCTGCGCGACTTCGTCGAGCGTCACCGTGCACACGAGGTCGGCGGCGAGACGCTCGCGCATCGCGTCGACGCGTGGTTCGTCCGCTGCGAGCGGCGCCGGTCGCGGCAGTGCGTCGGCATGGCGCACGATCAGCGTCGACAACGCGTCGAGCATTGCCGTTTCGGCGGCGAGCGGATCGTAGATGCGCGGTGCGCCGCTCGCCGGATCATGAGCCGGCTGCCGGTGCGTCTGCAAGGGCAGTGCGCGCTCGCTGCCGGCCTCCATCATCCGGTGCGCCAGCGTGAGCCGGGCCGCAAGATCGGCGTCGCGAATCACGTCGGGCGCAAACCATGGAGCATCCTGCGGGCGGCCGGCGATCGAACAGGTGAGTTCGCGAATGAATTCGACCGGCATGTAGCTGACGCGATAGCACCAGCCTTCGTCGGCCGCGCGCGACCCCGTATGCACCTCGCCGGGATTGATGACGGGCACGGAGCCGGTTTCGGCGACATAGCCGCTGCCGCGATACGTGTAGCGTTCCGCACCTTCGAGAATCACGGGGATCGTGTACGCGTCGTGCCAGTGGGGGGAGAAAGCGTGATCGCGATAGGTGGCCGTGAGGAGATCCGCATCCGGCAGCAGCGGCGTGCGCCAGTAGCGTGCGGAATCGGGAAGGCGGGTGGCGGACATGATCGGGCGCGGAAGCGGTCGAATCGACAGTGTATCGCTCGCGCGCCCGGCAGGCGCGGGCTTTACTTGACCGGAATCGTCGTGCCCGCCGGCATCGGTACCGCGGTGACGGCGTTCTTCGGGCTGCCGCTGACGATGCGGTCGCTGTAGGTCAGGTAGACGATCGTGTTGCGCTTGGCGTCGACCACGCGCACGACGTGCAGGGTCTTGAAGATGAACGACATGCGCTCGCTGAACACGTCGGTCTGCTGCTTGAGCGGCTCCTTGAAGCTGATCGGGCCGATCTGCCGGCATGCGATCGACGCTTCGCTCGGATCCTCGGCGACGCCGAGCGTGCCCTTGATCCCGCCGGTGCGGGCGCGCGACACGTAGCAGGTCACGCCGTTCACGATCGGATCGTCATACGCCTCGACGACCACGCGATCGGAGCCCGTGACGCGGAAATGGGTGTTGACGCTGCCGACTTCCTCCGCGTGCGCGAGCGGTGCCGCGGCGAATGCGGCAAGCAGGAGGGCGAAGGGGGCTGAGCGGAGGAGGCGGTGCTTCATCGACGGAACCGGATGCGAATGCGGGACAGAGACTCTAGCATGCGCGCGACCGGGCGATGAAAGCGGAATGGCGGGCCGGAAAAACAAAAGGCCCGTCGAATGACGGGCCTTTCGCTATTTGGCTCCCCGACCTGGGCTCGAACCAGGGACCTACGGATTAACAGTCCGGCGCTCTACCGACTGAGCTATCGGGGAATAAATCGGTACATCTGCATGCTTGTTTGTCTACCAGCAAAAAGCCCGTCCACTTTCAACGGGCCTTTGCGTTTTTGGCTCCCCGACCTGGGCTCGAACCAGGGACCTACGGATTAACAGTCCGGCGCTCTACCGACTGAGCTATCGGGGAACAAACAACAACAGCAGAGAAACGACATTATATGGAGCGTTGATCAGGTCGTCAACACTTTTGAGCCGCGGCGCACAAAAAAATTTCTGCGGCCGCTGCGCGATCAGCGCTCGAGCAGGTGCAGCTTGTCCTGCACGTCCTTCCACTCGTCCGCGTCGGCCGGTGCCGGCTTGGTCTTCGTGATCGACGGCCAGTCCTTCGCCAGCTCGGCGTTCAGCGCGGTGAACTGCTGCTGGTCGCCCGGAACGTCTTCTTCGGCATAGATCGCATTGGTCGGGCACTCGGCGACGCACACGGCGCAGTCGATGCACTCGTCCGGATCGATGGCGAGAAAGTTGGGACCTTCACGGAAGCAATCCACCGGGCACACATCCACGCAGTCCGTGTATTTGCACTTGATGCAGCCTTCGGTCACAACGTGAGTCATTAAAACGCTCCTGCTTGGCGGTATATATGGGGTGGCGGTTGCGCCAAAACCGGCATTGTAACTGAAGCGCAAAACCCGCATGGCGTGGTCGGCTATCCGGCTTATATCGTTTCGTGATTAGTTTATGGGGGCCGCCCAGGGGGCGCTGAAGGGGCGCGCCAGCGGCAGTGCGTGTCGCGCGTACGCCGGAACTGGCGGTGCGTCCGGAGCGGGGCGGCAGGCGGTTTCACGATGGTCCGGCCCGCATTCGGGTAACATGACCCACAGACCGGGCGGCGCGCGGTGCGCCGGCGCCGGTCACGATATTGGCGCTGCCGTCATCATGATCATCACTTCGCTGCTCGACACGGATCTCTACAAGTTCACGATGATGCAGGTCGTCCTGCATCACTTCCCCGCTGCAAGCGTCGAATACCGTTTCCGGTGCCGCACGCCGGGCGTCGATCTCGTGCCGTACATCGACGAGATTCGCGACGAGGTGCGCGGCCTGTGCTCGCTGCGCTTTTCCGACGTCGAACTCGACTACCTGCGGCGGATGCGCTTCATCAAGAGCGACTTCGTCGACTTCCTCGCGCTGTTCCACCTGAACGAGAAGTACATCTCGATCACGCCGTCGCCGAAGGGCAATGGCGAGATCGACGTCGTAATCGAGGGGCCGTGGCTGCACACGATCCTGTTCGAGATCCCGGTGCTCGCGATCGTCAACGAAGTGTATTTCCGCAATACCCAGCGCGAGCCCGACTATCGCGAAGGCCGCGAGCGGCTGCGCGAGAAGATCAAGCTGCTCGGTGCGAAGCCCGAATTCGCCGACTGCAAGATCGCCGACTACGGCACGCGCCGGCGCTTCTCGAAGGTCTGGCACGAGGAGGTCGCGCTTACGCTGCGCGACGGCCTCGGCCCGCAGTTCGCGGGCACCAGCAACGTGCTGTATGCGATGAAGCACGGCATCACGCCGCTCGGCACGATGGCGCACGAGTACCTGCAGGCCTGCCAGGCGCTCGGCCCGCGGCTGCGCGATTCGCAGATCTACGGCTTCGAGATGTGGGCGAAGGAATACCGCGGCGACCTCGGGATCGCGCTGTCGGACGTCTACGGGATGGATGCATTCCTGAACGACTTCGACATGTACTTCTGCAAGCTGTTCGACGGCGCGCGCCACGATTCGGGCGATCCGTTCGAATGGGGCGAGCGGATGCTGCGCCATTACGAGACGAACCGTTGCGACCCGCGGACCAAGGTGCTCGTGTTCTCGGACGCACTCGACATCCCGAGGGTCATGCAGTTGTACGAACGGTTCCGCGGCCGCTGCAAGCTTGCGTTCGGCGTCGGCACGAACCTCACCAACGATCTCGGCTACGTGCCGCTGCAGATCGTGATCAAGATGGTCCGCTGCAACGGCCAGCCGGTCGCGAAGCTGTCGGATTCGCCGGGCAAGAGCATGTGCGACGACAAGGCGTATCTCGCCTACCTGCGCCAGGTGTTCGGCATCGCGCAGCCGGTCGAGGAAGACGCGTCGAAGTAAGCGCCGGCCGAACGGCCAAAGCTGCGTGGCGGCGAGGTCGGCCGGTATAATCCGACGGTATCGCCCGCCAACGTCACGAGGACCGTTCATGGACACTTCCGCTGCCCGTC
Organism: Burkholderia sp. HI2714; assembly: GCF_002223085.1. Classification (NCBI taxonomy): domain Bacteria; kingdom Pseudomonadati; phylum Pseudomonadota; class Betaproteobacteria; order Burkholderiales; family Burkholderiaceae; genus Burkholderia; species Burkholderia sp. HI2714. The sequence goes on from NZ_NKFM01000015.1 coordinate 266,881, forward strand.
GCCAGATCCTCGCGCGCATTCGCGCGGCGCAGGGGCGTACGGCCGAACCCGATTCGGCCGAGCGCGACGGCGTTGCCGACTATCTCGCCCGTCATCCGGAAGGCCCGCGCCCGCCGGCGCCGGCCGATCTCGTCGCGGCATTCGTCGACGAAGCGGTACGCCTGTCGACGACGGTCGACGAAGTCGCGACGCTTGCCGACGTACCGGCCGCCGCGGCTCGCTACCTTTCCGCTCACGGCCTGCCGACGCAGGCTATCGCGTGGCGCACGCTGGCCGATTTCGACTGGGCGGGTGCAGGCCTGTCGGTCGAATGCCGCAAGCCGCGCGACGGCGATCTGGTCGGCCTCACGGGCTGCTTTTGCGCGACTGCCGAAACGGGCTCGCTGGTGCTGCTGTCCGGCCCCGACACCTATGCGTCGGCCGGCCTGCTGCCGGAAACGCACATCGCGATCGTTCCCGCGTCGCGGATCGTCGCCGGTCATGAAGACGCCTTTGCGCTGATCCGCTCGGAGCGCGGCGAATTGCCGCGCGCGGTCAACTTCGTATCGGGCCCGTCGCGCACGGGCGACATCGAGCAGACCATCGTACTGGGCGCGCACGGCCCGTACCGCGTTCACGTGATCGTCGTACGGGGCGCATGACGCGCCCGCTGCATCCACTACCACTCGAACAAGGAAGTTCTGCATGAAACGACATGCCGCCTGGGCGGGCATGGCGTCGGGGATCGCGCTTGGCGCCGTCCCCGCGCTTGCATCGGCCGCAACGCTCGACGGTGCCACGCTGTCCGCTCTCTGGGGCATCCCGTTCGCCGGGATCCTGCTGTCCATCGCGCTGTTCCCGCTCGCCGCCCCCGTGTTCTGGCATCACCACTTCGGCAAGATTGCGGCCGGGTGGGCGGTCGTGTTTCTGATCCCGTTCGCGTTCGCATTCGGCGCGGGCACCGCGTTCGGCACGCTCGTGCATGCGCTGCTCGAGGAATACATTCCGTTCATCGTGCTGCTCACCGCGCTTTATACGGTCGCGGGCGGTATCTGCGTGAACGGCAACCTGCACGGCACGCCGAAGCTGAACACCGCGATCCTCGCGCTCGGCACGCTGCTCGCAAGCGTGATGGGCACGACGGGCGCCGCGATGCTGCTGATCCGGCCGCTGCTGCGCGCCAACGACAACCGCAAGCATGTCGTGCACGTCGTGATCTTCTTCATCTTCCTCGTCGCGAACGCGGGCGGCTCGCTGTCGCCGCTCGGCGATCCGCCGCTGTTCCTCGGTTTCCTGAATGGCGTGAGCTTCTTCTGGACGACCACGCACCTCGCACTGCCGATGCTGTTCATCTGCGTCGTGCTGCTGACGCTGTTCTTCGCGCTCGATACGTACTTCTACCGGAAGGGCGGCGAGGAGCGGCCGGCCGTGCTCGACCCGACGCCCGACAGCGACCGGCTGTCGATCGACGGCAAGATCAATTTCGTGCTGCTCGCGGCCGTGATCGGCCTGGTGCTGATGAGCGGCATCTGGAAGCCGGGCATCGCGTTCGACGTGTGGGGCACGCACGTCGCGTTGCAGAATCTCGTGCGCGACGTCGCGCTCGTGGGCGTGACGCTCGCGTCGCTCGCGCTGACGCCGCGTTCCGCGCGCGAGGGCAACGCGTTCAACTGGGCGCCGATCGAGGAAGTCGCGAAGCTGTTCGCGGGGATCTTCGTGACGATCGCGCCGGTGATCGTGATCCTGCGCGCCGGTGCCGACGGCGCATTCGCGCAGATCGTCCATCTCGTCACGGGGCCGGACGGCAAGCCGATCGACGCGATGTACTTCTGGGCGACCGGCATCCTGTCGTCGTTCCTCGACAATGCGCCGACCTATCTCGTGTTCTTCAACCTCGCTGGCGGCGATGCGCAGTCGCTGATGACGACCGGCGCGTCGACGCTCGCCGCGATTTCCGCGGGCGCGGTGTTCATGGGCGCGAACAGCTATATCGGCAACGCACCGAACTTCATGGTGAAGGCGATCGCCGAATCGCGCGGCGTGAAGATGCCGAGCTTCTTCGCGTATCTCGGCTGGGCGCTGGTCGTGCTGATACCGGTATTCCTGCTCACGTCGTGGATCTTCTTCACGGCGTAAGCTGACGATTTTCAACCTAGAGCGGGTGGTTCCATTGGCGCACGGCGCGCTGCGATCCGCCCGCGGCATGCGGAGATGGCGATGCAGAAGATCCTGGTCGCGCGTCCGATCTTTCCGGACGTGATCGAGCGGCTCAAGCAGTATTTCGACGTCGACTGGAACAACGGCGACGCACTCGCTCCCGACGCGCTTGCCGCGCGTCTGGCCGACAAGGACGGCGCGCTGACGGCCGGCGATCCGGTCGGCGCGGCCGAGCTCGCGGCAGCGCCGCGCCTGCGCGTCGTGGCGAACATGGCGGTCGGCTACAACAATTTCGACATGGCCGCGTTCAACGCGGCGAACGTGCTCGGCACCAACACGCCCGACGTGCTGAACGAGTCGACCGCCGATTTCGGCTGGGCGCTGATGATGGCCGCGGCCCGCCGGATCGCCGAGTCCGAGCACTGGCTGCGCGCCGGCCACTGGCAGAAGTGGGCGTACGACGGGTTCCTGGGCAACGACATCTACGGCTCGACGCTCGGCGTCATCGGGATGGGGCGCATCGGCCAGGCGCTCGCGCGCCGCGCGCGCGGCTTCGGGATGCAGGTGATCTATCACAACCGGTCGCGGGTCGCGCCCGAGATCGAGGCGGAGCTGAATGCCGAATACGTGTCGAAGGACGCGCTGCTCGCCCGCGCCGATCACGTCGTGCTCGTGCTGCCGTACACGAAGGAGAACCATCACACGATCGGCGCGGCCGAGCTCGCGAAGATGAAGCCCACCGCGACGCTGACCAACATCGCGCGCGGCGGGATCGTCGACGACGCGGCGCTGGCCGTCGCGCTGCGCAACGGGACGATCGCCGCGGCCGGCCTCGACGTGTACGAAGGCGAGCCGACGGTCCATCCGGCGCTGCTTGAGGTGCCGAACGTCGTGCTGACGCCGCATATCGCGAGCGCGACCGAAAAGACGCGCCGCGCGATGGCGAACCTCGCCGCCGACAACCTGATCGCCGCGCTGGGCGAGGGGCCGCGCGCGGGGCAGCCGCCGAATCCGATCAACCCTGACGTGATCGGGAAGCCGCGCGCATGACGATGACGTTGTTGCTTGCGGCGGTCGTCGTGCTGGCCGTCGCGCTTGCGGTGGCGATCGTCGCGCTCGTGCGTGGCAGTGGCCGCCACGACGATGCGGCGATACTGGGCGACCAGATCGAGGACGCCGCGCATGCGCAGGCGCGCGCGGTCGAGCGGCTCGAACGCGAATTGCGCGGCGAGATCGTCGAGAACGCGCGCGGTTCGCGCACCGAGCTGGCCGGCAGCTTCGCGCAGCTTCAGCAGACGCTCGCCGCGCAACTGACGAGCGTGGCCACTGTGCAGAACAACCAGATCGAGGGTTTTGCACAGCAGCTCGGCAAGCTCGTCGCCGGCAATGCGCAGCAGTTCGACGCGATGCGCGAGAGCGTGCAGCGCCAGGCGCAGCAGGCGCGCGAGGAGCAGACGGGCGCGCTCAGGCTGTTCGGCGACACGTTGAACCGGCAGCTCACGCAACTGACCGAAGCGAACGACCGCCGGATCGGCGAGGTGCGCGCGACGCTCGAGCAGCGGCTCAAGGAAATCGAGACGAACAACGCGGCGAAGCTCGAGGAGATGCGCCGCACCGTCGACGAGAAGCTGCACGCGACGCTCGAGCAGCGGCTCGGCGAATCGTTCAAGCTCGTGTCGGACCGGCTCGAGCAGGTGCATCGCGGGCTCGGCGAGATGCAGACGCTCGCGGCAGGCGTGGGCGACCTGAAGAAGGTGCTGACCAACGTGAAGACGCGCGGCACCTGGGGCGAAGTGCAGCTCGAGGCGCTGCTCGAACAGATGCTGACGCCCGAGCAGTACGCGAAGAACGTCGCGACGGTGCCGAAGAGCAGCGAGCGCGTCGAGTTTGCGATCCGGCTGCCGGGGCGCGAGGCCGGCACGCGCGACGCGCCGCCCGTGTGGCTGCCGATCGACGCGAAATTCCCGCGTGAAGACTACGAGCGGCTGATCGACGCGCAGGAGCGTGCCGATGCGGTGGCGGTCGAGGAAGCGGCCCGCGCGCTCGAAGCACGCGTGCGGCTGGAGGCGCGCACGATCGCCGAGAAGTACGTCGCGCCGCCGCACACGACCGATTTCGCGCTGTTGTTCCTGCCGACTGAGGGGCTCTATGCGGAGATCCTGCGTCGCCCGGGGCTGACCGACCTGCTGCAGCGCGACTATCGCGTGACGGTCGCCGGCCCGACGACGCTCACCGCACTGTTGAACAGCCTGCAGATGGGTTTCCGCACGCTCGCGATCGAGCAACGGTCGAGCGAGGTGTGGCAGGTGCTCGGGGCGGTGAAGACGGAGTTCGGCAAGTTCGGCGACGTGCTCGCGCGCACGAAGTCGCAGCTCGAAACGGTCACGCGCTCGATCGAGGCCGCCGAGCAGCGCACGCGCGTGATGAACCGCAAGCTGAAGCAGGTCGAGGCGTTGCCGGGCGATACGGCGGCAGGGCTGCTCGGTGCGGAAGGGGCCGACGGTGCCGATGCGGACGACGCATGACGCATATGGCCGACATCGGCCGGAAAGCAAAAACGGGCGCCGCGGCGCCCGTTTTCTTTTGACGCGATGGCCGGCGAGGCCGGCTCGCGGTCAATGCCCGGCGAGCGTATCCAGTGCGTCGCCCGTGACGCGAACGATGCGCCAGTCGGGCAGCACGGTTGCGCCCATCTTTTCGTAGAAATCGATCGCCGGCTGGTTCCAGTCGAGGACCGACCATTCGAAGCGCCCGCAACAGCGCTCGACGGCCAAGGCTGCGAGGTGACGCAGCATCGCGGTGCCGAGACCGGTGCCGCGCTGCGACGGCTGCACGTACAAGTCCTCGAGATAGAGGCCGCGACGGCCGAGGAACGTCGAATAATTGTGGAAGAACAGCGCATACGCGACGATCGCGCCGTCGTGCTCGGCCACCCTTGCCTCGGCGGCAGGCTGCTCGCCGAACAGCGCGTCGGCGAGATCGGCCTCGGTCGCGACGAACAGGTGCGTGAGCTTCTCGAACTCGGCCAGCTCGCGCATCAGCGCAAGGATCGCGCCGACGTCGCGTGCTTGGGCCGCGCGGATCAGCGGTGTGCCGCTCACGCTTCTTCCGGCGGGTCGGACAGCACGATCTCGATGCCGCCGAAGCGCGATGCGACCCAGTTGTACGCGTGGCATGCGATCCACAGCAGCACGAAGCCGAGGATGGCGTTCAGCAGCAGCGCGCTCAGGATCGTGCTCAGTTCGACCATCCCGTAGCGGACGTACGCGACGAGAATGCCGAGCAGCACGATCGGCACGCTGAACGTCAGGTAGACGAGGATCAGCGCTTTTGCGGTCTGCCCCGCGGCGATCGACGAAATTTGTTTCTTCATGTGCGGATTGCCCCCGTAGAAATATACCGATAGTGTGGAATTCAGATCAGGCCGTCGAGCGGCAGGATGTCGACCGGGGTGCCCGCGTCGACTGCCGCGGTATCGTGGCCCAGGACGATGAAACAGTTGGCGGCCGAGAGGCCGCTCAGCGACGCGGAACTCTGCGAGCCGGCCGGTGCGACGTGCCAGCGGCCGTCAGCGGCGCGCGTCGCGATGCCGCGCAGGTAGTCGGTGCGGCCCGGGCGCTTCTTCAGCGCTTGCGTGCTGAGTGCCGTATGCATCGCCGGCGGCTGGGCCTGCGCGCCGGCCAGCGTCAGCAGCGCGGGGCGCACGATCGCGTAGAACGTCACGGCAGACGCGACCGGGTTGCCGGGCAGCCCGAAGAACAGTGCGTGACCGGCGCCTTCGGCCGCGCGCGCGAGCGTGCCGCACGCGAGCGGCCGGCCGGGACGCAGCGCGAGGCTGGCGAACGTCACGTCGCCGAGCCGTGCCATGACGTCGCGCGTGAAGTCGGCTTCGCCGACCGATACGCCGCCCGACGTGATCACCGCGTCGGCCTGTGCGGCGACCGCGCCGCGCAATGCGGCTTCGAGCGCGGCCGGGTCGTCACGGACGATCCCGAGATCGACCGCGTCGACATGCAGCCTTTCGAGCATCGCGATCAGCATCCCGCGGTTGCTGTCGTGCAGTGCGCCGGGGCCGAGCGGCTCGCCGGGCTCGCGCAGTTCGTCGCCGGTGGAGAACACGGCGACGCGCACGCGCCGGCGCACCGAAACCTCGGTGACACCGAACGACGCGAGCAGGCCGAGATCGGACGGCCGCAGGATGCGGCCTGCGGCAAGCGCGCACGCGCCGCGCGCGAGATCCTCGCCGGCCTTGCGGCAGTTCGCGCCGCGCGCGATGTCGTGCGCGGCGAAGTGGATCGTGTCGCCGTCGACGCGCACGCGTTCCTGCGGAATCACCGTGTCGCAGCCGGCCGGCATCGGCGCGCCCGTCATGATGCGCACGCATGATCCGGCCGCCACCGCGCCGTCGAACGGATGGCCCGCGAGCGCGGTGCCGGCGACCGTCAGCGCGACCTCCGCTTGCTGCGATGCGCGCGAGCCGGTGCGCCCGTCGAACGCATAGCCATCCATCGCCGAGTTGTCGTACGCGGGAATGTCGAACGGGGCGTTCACGTCGGACGCGAGCACGCGGTCGAGCGCATCGCGCAGCGTCACCGTGTCACACGCGTCGACCGGCATCGCGAAGCGGCACGCGAGCGCCTGCGCGTCGGCCAGCGACAGCGGGGCATCGGAATCGGGTGCGGATCGGGGGGCGGGCGAGGATTGCGTGATCATCAGTCGGACTGCGCCGCAAGGCGTATCGGGTTCGTGGCCGGTGGCGCGAGGAGGGTGCCTGGGCGCGGGTTTCGCGTGCGGCGGGCAGGAACCGCACGGGTGCCGTCAGCGGCGGGCCAGTGCGGCGAGTTCCTGCCAGGAGTTGGCATTGTAAAACGCACGCTCGTCGTGAAACTCGACTTCGACCGTCTTGTGGCGTGCGTACCACGCACGCACCTTGCGGTCGCCGGCGGCGAGCCGGGCGGCGAGATCGTCGGCCAGCGATGTGCGCAGCAGCGCGAACGTCGGCTGCGGCGAGCGCACGTGTTGTGCGTCGACGGTCACCGCCATGGCGATGTCGGCCTGCTGCGCGTCGAGCGCCGCCTGCAGCCGTGCGACGAGGTCGGCCGGCAGATAGGGCGTATCGCATGGCGAGCACGCAACGAGTGGCGCGCGTGCCGCCCGCATACCGGCGAGCAGGCCCGCGAGCGGGCCGGGGAAATCGGGGGTTTCGTCCGCGACGATGCGCGCGTCGAATGGCGCACCGAGTTCGGCATAGCGATCGGCATGGCGATTCGCGCTGATCAGCGTCTCGTCGACCTGCGGCGAGAGCCGGCGCAGCACGTGCAACGCGAGCGGCGCGCCGTCGAGCAACTGCAGGCCCTTGTCGACGCCATCCATGCGTGTAGCACGCCCGCCTGCGAGCAGCAGGCCGGCGATCGAGGGGGAGGCGGAAGCGGGCATGGTAAGAGCGCGGGAAGGGCAGCGTGCGTCAGCCGCCGATATACGACATCTCGACCCGCTTGCCGGCGCCGTCGGGCGCGGCGTCGGCCGACGCGCTGCCGCGCAGCTGCGAATAACGGTCGGTGCGGGCCTGCCAGATGCGGGCGATCGCGGTCGCGATCTCGGCGTCGCTCGCACCGCCGCGCACGAGCGCGCGCAGGTCGTGGCCGGTCGACGCGAACAGGCACAGGTACAGCTTGCCTTCGGTCGACAGCCGCGCGCGCGTGCAGTCGCCGCAGAAGGCCTGCGTGACGCTCGAAATCACGCCGATCTCGCCGCCGCCGTCCGCATAGCCCCAGCGCTGCGCGGTTTCTGCCGCCGTGTGCGGATCGAGCGGCACGAGCGGGAAGTGTTCGGCGATCCGTGCGATGACGTCGGCCGATGGCAGCACCTCGGTCATGTTCCAGCCGTTCGATGTGCCGACGTCCATGTATTCGATGAAGCGCAGGATCACGCCGGTACCGCGGAAACGCTCGGCCATCGGCAGGATTTCGCTGTCGTTGGTGCCGCGCTTCACGACCATGTTGACCTTGACCGGCGCGAGGCCCACGGCCTGGGCCGCGAAGATGCCGTCGAGCACGTCGGCGCTCGCGAACTCGGCATCGTTCATGCGCTTGAACAACGTATCGTCGAGCGCGTCGAGGCTGACCGTCACGCGCGTGAGCCCGGCGTCCTTCAGCGCGCGCGCCTTGCGTGCGAGCAGTGAACCGTTGGTCGTGAGCGTCAGGTCGAGCGGGCGGCCGTCATGCGTGGTCAGGCGGGCGAGGCGCTCGATCAGGAATTCGAGATTCTTGCGCAGCAGCGGCTCGCCACCCGTGATGCGGATCTTCTCGACGCCATGTGCGACAAAGAGTCGCGCCACGCGTTCGATTTCCTCGTGCGTGAGCAGCGCGCTGTGCGGCAGGAACGGGTAGTCCTTGTCGAAGACGGCGCGCGGCATGCAGTACACGCAGCGGAAGTTGCAGCGATCCGTCACCGAAATGCGCAGGTCGCGTAGCGGCCTGGCGAACGTGTCGGCCAGCGTGCCGTCCGGGGCGTGCGCGACGCCGGAGACGTCCGGCATCCCGCTGACGTCGGCGAGGGGAATGATGCGTTGGGACATGTTGAAAGAAGTGCGAACCAGACCTCTATTTTAGCCGCAAGCGGCGGGTCGGTCCGGTGGGCGGAAACCCGCAGCGCGGACATGAAAAAGCCCGCCGGAGGCGGGCTTTTCCTGGTCGGACGATGCGTCGATCAGTGATGCGTCGTTTCGACCTGCTGCATCGGGGCCGTATCGACCGGCGGCAGCGCCTTGCGTTCGCGCGGCACGCGAGCCGGACGCGGGAGGCGCGACGCGGCTTCCTGCGCAGCGGCGAACTTGTCTGCGTCCGTGTTCACCCAGACGAGACCGGCCTGCTCCAGCACGGTATCCAGGCTCGCCGAAGCGGGCTCGGCTGCCGGTTGGGCCGGAGCCGGTGCCGGTGCCGGTGCGGCGGCGGCCTCGACCGGCGCCGCTTCGACATGGGCCGGCTCCGCAGCCACCGGAGCGGCTTCGGTCGTCACGGCGGGCGCGGCCTGCTCGACGGGTGCCTGCTGCGGCGCCGCGACGGCGACAGGTGCTGCCGGCACTTCGAACGCGTCGGTCGGCGAAACCGCGACCGGAGCCGGACCGGCTTCCGTATCGACGGCCGGCGCGACCGGTGCCGGTTCTGCCGCCTGGGCGACCACTGCCGCTTCGACCGGCGCTGCTTCGACGTGTACCGGTGCCGGCTGCGGCTCGACAGCGGTCGGTGCTGCCGGTTCGGCATGGCGCTCGACCACGGCTTCGGCGACGACGGCGCTTGCCGCGGCGGCTGCCACGACGACTGCCGGTGCGGCCGTGTGGGCCGGTTCGGCAGCAGCCGGTGCTTCCGGCGTCACGGCTTGCACCGTCACTTCGCCTTCTGCGCCTTGCTCGGCGTGGTCGACGACTGCGCCGTCTTCCTCGCGCTCGCGACGACCGCCGCGGCGGCCGCGACGGCGACGGCGACGTTCCTCGCCATCACGCGCGCCGGCTTCCGCATCGGCTGCCAGCTCGGCGCCGGGCAGGGCTTCTGCGACGGCCTTGTCGGCTTCCGGTTCCGGATGGGTTTCGCCACGGGTGACGGTTTCCAGCGTGGCCGCATGCTGGGTCGGCTTGCGGCGCTCGCCGCGTTCGCGACGTTCCTGGCGCTCGCCACGACCCGCTGCTTCGACGCCTTCCGGCTGCTCGACACGCTCGCGCGGTTCACGCGGTTCGCGGCTCTCACGCGGTTCGCGCGGCTCACGGCTTTCACGCGGCTCGCGGCCTTCGCGCGGGCTACGGCCCTCGCGACCTTCGCGGTTCTCGCGACCTTCACGCGGTTCGCGGCCTTCACGCGGCTCGCGAGCCTCACGCGGTTCGCGCACTTCCTTGCCTTCGCGCTCCTGGCGTTGCGGCTGGCCACGGCCTGCCGCGACCTGGTCGCGGCCGCCTTGCGCCTGCTGGGCGCCGCCGCGACGGTTGCGGTTGCGATCGCCGCCGCGTTCGCCGCGTTGCTCGGACTTCTCGGTGCGTTCGCCGCGAGCCGGACGGGCTGCCTGCTCCTTCGCCGGGGCCGGAGCAACCGGTGCGGGCGCGGGCGCCGGCGATACGCCGAACAGACCTTTCAGCCAGCCGATGAAGCCGCCGCTGGCCTGCGCGACAGGCGCGGGCGCTGCAACCGGTTCGACCGGGCGTTGCGGTGCCGGGCTCGGGGCCGGACGCTCGGGCGTGATGCCCTTGACCGCGGCTTCCTGCTTCGGCTTCACTTCGGCCGCGCGCTTGCTGTAGCCGGTTTCCGACTCGAGTTCGCGGGCGGCTTCCTCGGCCATCTTCCAGGACGCGCGCGGGTCGTCGAGACGTGCGTCGTCGTGGCGCAGGCGCTCGAGCTTGTAGTGCGGCGTATCGAGGTGCTTGTTCGGGATCAGCACGATGCCGACCTTGAAGCGCGACTCGATCTTGTTGATTTCCTGACGCTTTTCGTTGAGCAGGAAGGCGGTCACCTCGACCGGCACCTGGCAGTGGATCGCCGCGGTGTTTTCCTTCATCGCTTCTTCCTGAATGATCCGCAGGACCTGCAGCGCGGACGATTCGGTATCGCGGATGTGACCGGTGCCGTTACAACGCGGGCAGGTCACGTGGCTGCCTTCCGACAGGGCCGGACGCAGGCGCTGGCGCGACAGTTCCATCAGGCCGAAACGGGAGATCTTGCCCATCTGGACGCGCGCGCGGTCATGCTTGAGCGCGTCTTTCAGGCGCTGCTCGACTTCGCGCTGGCTCTTCGCCGATTCCATGTCGATGAAATCGATCACGATCAGGCCGCCGAGGTCGCGCAGGCGGAGCTGGCGGGCGACTTCGTCGGCCGCTTCGAGGTTCGTGCGGGTCGCCGTTTCCTCGATGTCCGCGCCCTTGGTCGCACGCGCCGAGTTCACGTCGATCGCGACGAGCGCTTCGGTGTGGTCGATCACGATCGCGCCGCCCGACGGCAGCGGCACCGTGCGCGAGTACGCGGTTTCGATCTGGTGTTCGATCTGGAAGCGGGAGAACAGCGGGACGTCGTCGTGGTAGCGCTTCACCTTCGCGACGTTGTCCGGCATCACGATGTCCATGAATGCGCGGGCCTGATCGTGGATTTCGTTCGTGTCGATCAGGATTTCGCCGATATCGGGCTGGAAATAGTCCCGGATCGCGCGGATCACGAGGCTCGATTCCAGATAGATCAGCATCGGCTGGCCGGGGTTGCCGCTTTGCGACGCCGCTTCGATCGCGCGCCACAGTTGCAGCAGGTAGTTCAGGTCCCACTGCAGTTCCTCGGCGCTGCGGCCGATGCCCGCGGTACGGGCGATCATGCTCATGCCGTCCGGGATCTGCAGTTGCGCCATCGTTTCGCGCAGCTCCTGACGCTCGTCGCCTTCGATCCGGCGCGACACGCCGCCGCCGCGCGGATTGTTCGGCATCAGCACCAGGTAGCGGCCGGCGAGCGAGATGAACGTGGTGAGGGCAGCGCCCTTGTTGCCGCGCTCTTCCTTCTCGACCTGGACGATCAGTTCCTGGCCTTCGCGCAGCGCATCCTGGATGCGCGCGGAGCGCATGTCGATGCCGTCCTTGAAGTACTGGCGGGCGACTTCCTTGAACGGCAGGAAGCCGTGGCGGTCCTCGCCGTAGTTGACGAAGCACGCTTCGAGCGACGGCTCGATACGAGTGATGACACCTTTGTAGATATTGCCTTTGCGCTGTTCGCGCCCGGCGGTTTCGATGTCGATGTCGATGAGCTTTTGCCCATCGACGATGGCGACGCGCAGCTCCTCCTGCTGCGTCGCATTGAACAGCATGCGTTTCATGAACGACTCCAGGCGGCTCTGCTGGCGGCGCCTCGCGGTTGTCAGTCGCGAGGGCGGGAACGACGGCAGGCCGCGCCTTGTTGTGTTGTCACGAGCACGCTGGAGCGGGAACGATGGCGGGGAGAATTGCCTGAAGAGGCGCTTGGGCCCGAAAGACGGGGCCGGCGGCCATAGGGCACCTGCGAACACGGCTTCAAAGCACGGCGTCCACACACCGCACGCTGTCAAAGCGCGCTAAGCCTGAGGCCGGGCACTGCCGCGGGGCGCGTCGTCGTGCGACGCGCGTGCCAACGGGCGGCAGATGCTGCGGCTCGGGCCGCAGCGGGGAGTATCGAATCCAGCCCGACTTTCCCGCCTGGGGTGTACTTCCCTGGTTTGACGTCGCCAGGCCCCGCACGCTTCGCGGGGCCAAATCGGGCGCAACGCCGTAATTTTCGCAACCGGCAGCCTGCGCGGACGCACTTCGCGCCGTCGGGCTGCCGATCAAATTCTTTTCAACCAACTTTCCGTTACCGCGGCGCCTTGCCGACCGAATCCGCCTGTGGGCGCGATCCTTGCCGACGGGCGGCGCCGTGCGTGCAACTTGCTGCTTCTCTTTAATTAGGGGCGAGCAGCAGACCCCCGGCGCAAGTAAAATAACGGTTTGCGCTTGCGCCTTGCCCGGTTGGTCCGGGCCGGCCGGTGAGGCCGCCCGCAACGTCTGGCTGGGCAAAATTATATTCAGTATGAACGAGTTAGGCAAAATATCCCAGAATTCGGTCGCAAGCGGCCAGGTATCGATGATCGAGATCGACGAAAACTCGGCCGGTCAGCGTATCGACAACTTCCTGTTGCGCGTCTGTAAAGGCGTGCCGAAAAGCCATATTTACCGGATCCTGCGCAGCGGCGAAGTGCGCGTGAACAAGGGCCGGGTCGATGCGCAGTACCGGCTCGCGTTCGGCGACATCGTCCGCGTGCCGCCCGTGCGCGTGGCCGCCGCCGACCTCGCGCGTGCCGAAGCCACCATCGTGCCGCCCGCGCACTTCGACGTGCTGTTCGAGGACGACGCGATGCTCGTCATCAACAAGCCAGCCGGGGTTGCGGTCCACGGCGGCAGCGGCGTCGCGTTCGGCGTGATCGAGCAGATGCGCCAGGCGCGCCCGCGCGCGAAATTCCTCGAACTCGTGCACCGGCTCGACCGCGAGACGTCCGGGATCCTGATGCTCGCGAAAAAGCGCACGGCGCTGGTGGGCCTGCATGAACAGATTCGCGAGAACAAGATGGACAAGCGCTACTTCGCGTGCGTCCACGGTGAATGGCAGTCCGACTGGGGGCGTCGCCGCGCGGTGAAGGCGCCGCTGTTTAAGTATTCGACCCCGGAAGGGGAGCGCCGCGTGCGGGTGCAGGACGACGGGCTGCCGTCGCACACGGTGTTCAACCTCGTCGACCTTTGGCCCGAGTACGCGCTCCTCGAAGCGGAACTCAAAACGGGTCGGACCCATCAGATCCGTGTGCACCTCGCGCATCTTGGCCTGCCGATCGCCGGCGACGCCAAGTATGGCGATTTCGCATTGAACAAGGCGCTGGCGCGCGCGAATGCGCAGCCGTCGTTGAAACGGATGTTCCTGCATGCGTACCGGCTGCGGCTCGCCCACCCGCTGACCGGCGAGGCGCTGCAGTTCGATGCGCCGCTGCCGGACGAATGCCGGCGCTTCCTCGATCAACTCAGCGCACTGCGCGATACCGCCTGAACCGCATGGCTCGACAGCAATTTGACCTGATCGTCTTCGACTGGGACGGTACGCTGATGGATTCGACTGCGCACATCGCGCACAGCATCCAGGCGGCATGCCGCGATCTCGGTCTGCCCACGCCGTCCGACGAGGCGTCACGCTACGTGATCGGCCTCGGCCTGCGCGATGCGTTGCAGATTACGGCTCCGACCCTCGATCCGTCCGACTATTCGCGGCTCGCCGAGCGCTACCGCTATCACTATCTGCTCGACGACCAGCGCATCGAGTTGTTCGCCGGCGTGCGGGAACTGCTCGCCGAGCTGCGCGACACGGGCTATCTGCTCGCCGTTGCAACCGGCAAGGGGCGAGTCGGGTTGAACCGCGTGCTCGACCAGTCGAAGCTGACGAGCCTGTTCGATGCGACGCGCTGCGCCGACGAAACCTTCTCGAAACCGCATCCGGCGATGCTGCACGAACTGACCCGCGAATTGGGGCAGGACCTGTCGCGCACCGTGATGATCGGCGACACGACACACGACCTGCAGATGGCCGCGAGTGCCGGGGCGGCCGGCGTCGGCGTCGCGTACGGCGCGCACACGGCCGACGCACTGGCTGCGCTCGCGCCGCGCTTTGTCGCGCCGGACGTCGGCGCGCTGGCCGCGTGGCTGCGGGAGCACGCATGAGCGCGGCGCCGGACGCCGTGCGCGTGTGCGCATCGGATGCCCTGGCCGACGGCGGCGCCGGCGTGCGCGTCGACGCGACGCTGCGCGGCGAGCAGGCCGTCGTGTTCTTCGTGCGCTACGAGGGCCAGGCATACGGCTACCTGAATCGCTGCGCGCATGTGCCGATGGAACTGGACTGGGCCGAAGGGCAGTTCTTCGAATCGTCGGGCCTCTACCTGATGTGCGCGACGCATGGCGCGATCTACGAGCCGAACACCGGCAAGTGCGTCGGGGGCCCGTGCCGGGGTGGCCGCCTGCGGCCGGTCGAGGTCGACGAGCGCGACACGTCCGACGGGCGTGCGGTATTCTGGGTGCCCGACGCCGACCTGCGTCCCGCCGTTCCCGCCACGACCGACTAACGACAACCCTGCATGGCCGACCAACCGAATTCCCCGGATTCTTCCGCCCGTCCCGACAGCCGTGAACCGAACTGGGAGCGCGCGGCGCTCGAGCGGATCGCGCTCGCGGCCGTCAAGGAGCAGCGCGCGGCGCGGCGCTGGAAGATCTTCTTCCGCTTCGCGTTCCTCGCCGTATTCGTGCTGTTCGCGTTCGCGCTGATCGATTTCTCGAGCGATTCGAAGTTCTCGTCGAGCGGGCGGCATACGGCGCTCGTGACGATCGACGGCGAGATCGCGGCTGGCGTCAACGCAAACGCCGAGGACATCAACACGGCGCTCGACGCCGCGTTTGACGACGACGGCACGGCCGGTGTCGTGCTGCGGATCAACAGCCCGGGCGGCAGCCCGGTGCAGGCTGGGATGGTCTACGACGAGATCCGCCGGCTGCGCGCGAAGCATCCGGATAAGCCGTTGTATGTCGTCGTGACCGACATGTGCGCATCGGGCGGCTATTACATCGCGTCCGCGGCCGACAAGATCTTCGTCGACAAGGCGAGCATCGTCGGGTCGATCGGCGTGCTGATGGACGGGTTCGGCTTTACCGGGCTGATGGGCAAGCTCGGTGTCGATCGGCGCCTGCATACGTCGGGCGAAAACAAGGGCTTCTACGACCCCTTCTCGCCGGAAACGCCGAAGATGGACGCGCATGCGCAGGCATTGCTCGACCAGGTGCACGCGCAGTTCATCAAGGCTGTGAAGGATGGCCGCGGCAAGCGGCTGCACGAGACGCCCGACATGTTTTCGGGCCTGTTCTGGACCGGCGAGAAGAGCGTCGAGCTCGGGCTTGCGGACGGCTACGGCACGACCGACACGGTCGCGCGCGACGTGCTGAAGGCGCCGGATCTCGTCGACTATACGGTGAAGGAAAGCCTGACGAACCGCGTCGCGCGCAAGTTCGGCGCGGCCGTCGGCAGCGCCGCGATGAAGGCGCTGACGGCCGGCGGCGCGTCGGTCAGCCTGCGCTGACTGGAGGCGGGCGGGCCGCGATGGCCCGCCGTTCACTGGGCGGTTCGCCTGCCGCGTTCAGTTCGCCAGCAGCAGGAAGATCGCAGGGCGCTTGTGCAGATTCGGCGCAGGCGCCTTTTTCCAGTCCGCAACGGTACGGCTCGCGATCGTCTCGGTCGCGAGGGTCAGGTCGGCCGCGACGCAGATCTGCGTCGACGGCGCGCAGGTCGCGACGAGCGTATCGAGCATTGCCTGATTCCGGTACGGCGTTTCGATGAAGATCTGCGTCTGGCGCGCCTTGCGTGACAGTTGCTCGAGTTCGCGCAGGCGTTTGGCGCGCGCGGCCGCGTCGACCGGCAGGTAGCCGTTGAACGCGAAGCTCTGGCCGTTCAGGCCCGATGCCATCAGCGCAAGCAGGATCGAACTCGGCCCGACGAGCGGCACCACCTTCACGCCGCGCTCGTGCGCGCGGCGCACCAGTAAGGCACCGGGGTCGGCGACGGCCGGGCAGCCGGCTTCGGACACGAGGCCGGCGTCCGCACCGGCCAGCACGGGCGCGAGCAGCCGGTCGATGGCGCCGGCCGGTGTGTTGACGTTCAGTTCGCTGATCTCGATTTCCTGGATCGGGCGCGTCGTGCCGATCTTCTTCAGAAATGCACGTGTCGTCTTCGCGTTCTCGCCGATGTAATAGCCGAGCGTGCCGGCGCGCGCCTGCACGGTCGCGGGCAGGACGGCCGCGAGCATCGACTCGTCGCCTTCGCCGAGCGTGTTCGGGACGAGGTAAAGCGTGCCGGCGGTCATGCGCGGTCTCCACGGGTGGTTGCAAACAACGGATAGTCGGCGGCGCGCAGCATGCGCGTGAGCGCGATCAGCGGCAGGCCGACGAGCGCGGTCGGATCGTTCGAGTCGATCGCGTCGAGCAGCGCGATGCCGAGCCCTTCGGACTTCGCGCTGCCGGCGACGTCGTACGGCGTTTCGGCGCGCAGGTACGCGTCGAGTTCGGCCTCGGGCAGCGAGCGGAAGCGCACGTGCGTGACGATGTCCTCGACCTGTGCTTCGCCCGTCCGGCTGTCGTACAGGCAGAGCGCGCTGTGGAATTCGACTTCTCGGCCCTGCATCGACACGAGTTGTGCGAGCGCACGCTCATGGGTGCCGGGCTTGCCGATCTGGAGGCCGTCGAAGGTCGCGACCTGGTCCGACCCGATCACGAGCACGCCGTCCGGCGCGTCGATGGTGGCGGCGACGGCGCGCGCTTTCGCGCCGGCGAGCCGCAGGGCGGTCGCGGCCGGCATTTCGCCGTCGTGCGGGGTTTCGTCGAGGTCGGGCGACACGACGTCGAAGGGGAGGCCGAGGCGCTCGAGGAGCGCGCGGCGGTAGCGTGAACTGGAGGCAAGAATCAGCCGCGGCGGGCGGCAAACGGTATCCGGCATGGTCGGTTGGATCGGTGAGTCGTCGGGTGTTGTATGGCGTTGCGCGGACGCAAGCTTAAGTGATTGACCGCAAAAGGTAAAACAGGTATGCTTTCCCGCTTTTCGTCGGCAGGCTTCCGTTGTGGTGGCGCCTGCCGGGTCTTCGGAAGTAAAGTACGTCATCCGTGGATGAACCGTACGCGAGCGGTACCAAGCCGGATTCGCAAGTCAGCCTGTAGGCAGGAGCGCACATGAACACTTCTTCTGGCAAACCGGCTGCGGCGCTTGATCCGCATGCAATCGACCTGTTCGAGTTCGCCCGCAGCGGGCGGCAGGCAGCCGGTGCGGTGCGCCTCTCGCAACTGCCGCGCATGTTAAACGAAGTGCCCGTGGACGCGCCAGATCGCGACACGGTCTTCACATGGCAGGCGGAAGGGTTCACCCAGAAGGAATTGCAGGACGACGGCGCCGACGGGCAGCAGCCGTATCTGCGCCTTGCGGTGCATGGCCATGCGTGGCTCACGTGCCAGCGCTGCATGACCCCGTACGACCAGACGTTCGACGTCGACATGACGTACCGGGTCGTCGCGACCGAAGAAGAAGCTGAAGAATTTCCGCTCGACGACGATGAAGCCGATGTGATCGTGGGCTCACGCCAGTTCGATCTCGTCGACTTGATCGAAGAGGAATTGCTGCTTTCGTTGCCGCTCGTGCCCAAGCACGAGGTTTGCCCGGCAGTTCACGAAAGCCTCGTGTCGGGTGCGAGCGGTCCCGCGGAAGAGTCGGACGAAGCGTCCGGCGAAGCCGGGGACGAAGGCAAACGGCCGAATCCGTTCGCAGCGCTGGAAGCGCTGAAGAAGGACGGTGACGGCACCAAGAAACACTAAGCAGTTGTGGCGCGGGAAGGCGTAAAGGCTTTGGGCCAGGGTAGTTAAGCGCCGGATCGGGCTGTGTTAGAATCCGGAAAATTATTTAGGAGTTAGTCATGGCAGTCCAGCAAAACAAGAAGTCGCCGTCGAAGCGCGGCATGCATCGTTCGCACGATTTCCTGACGGCAGCGCCGCTGGCAGTCGAGCCGAGCACGGGTGAAGTGCATCTGCGTCACCACGTCAGCCCGAACGGCTACTACCGCGGCAAGAAAGTCGTCAAGACGAAGAACGACTAAGCGTCAAGTCACGCGTTGCGCGCTACGCTTGCCGTTCGCGTGACAACTGGTTCGCTTGACACTTTCCTGGCTCAACAAAAAGGCGGCATTCAACTGCCGCTTTTTTGTGCCTGAAATTCGTCGCATTCCATGACCGTAAAGCTCACAATCGATTGCATGGGAGGCGACCACGGCCCGTCCGTGACCGTTCCCGCGGCAGTCAAGTTCGTCCGCGCGCATCCCGATGCGCACCTGATGCTCGTCGGCATCGAAAGCGCGATCCGCGCTCAGCTGAAAAAGCTGAAAGCCCTCGACGATCCCGCGCTGACCATCGTTCCCGCCACCGAAGTCGTGGCGATGGACGACCCTGTCGAAGTGGCGCTGCGCAAGAAGAAGGATTCTTCGATGCGCGTCGCACTCAACCACGTCAAGGAAGGCGCGGCGCAGGCCTGCATCTCCGCCGGCAATACCGGCGCGCTGATGGCCGTTTCCCGTTACGTACTCAAGACGCTGCCCGGCATCGAGCGGCCCGCGATCGCGTTTGCCCTGCCGAACCCGACCGGCTACACGATGATGCTGGACCTCGGCGCGAACGTCGACTGCGAACCGCAGCACCTGCTGCAGTTCGCGGAAATGGGGCACGCACTCGTGGCGGCGCTCGAAGGCAAGGAACGTCCGACGATCGGCCTGCTGAACATCGGCGAAGAGGTGATCAAGGGCAACGAGACGATCAAGCGCGCAGGCGAACTGCTGCGCGCCAGCACGCTTAATTTCCGCGGCAACGTCGAAGGCAACGACATCTACAAGGGCACGGTCGACGTGATCGTGTGCGACGGCTTCGTCGGCAACGTCGCGCTGAAGACGTCCGAGGGGCTCGCGCAGATGCTGTCGGACATCATCCGCGAGGAGTTCGGCCGTTCGCTGATGTCGAAGCTGATGGCGCTGCTCGCGCTGCCTGTCCTGATGCGTTTCAAGAAGCGCGTCGACCACCGCCAGTACAACGGCGCGGCGCTGCTGGGGCTGAAAAGCCTCGTGATCAAGAGCCACGGTTCGGCCGATGCCTACGCGTTTGAGTGGGCGATCAAACGCGGGTATGATGCCGTCAAAAACGGCGTGCTGGAGCGCCTCGCGCGCGCGATGGCGGATAATTCAGTGTCGCTCGGCGAAGGCGAACACGACTCGGGCGGCGCGGGCCATGCAAGCCCCGCCGCAGGCCATCACGCCGAACCTTCCGCTGCGCAATCCTCTAAAGCATAAATGGCCCAATCGACTCTCTATTCCCGCGTGCTCGGCACGGGCAGCTACCTGCCGCCTGACCGCGTCACGAACCAGCAGTTGACCGATCGTCTTGCGAAGGAAGGCATCGAGACGAGCGATGAATGGATCGTGGCGCGCACGGGTATCCATGCGCGCCATTTCGCCGCACCGGACGTCACGACCAGCGACCTCGCGCTGGAGGCGTCGCGTCGAGCGATCGAAGCCGCCGGCATCGATCCGCAGTCGATCGACCTGATCATCGTCGCGACTTCGACCCCCGATTTCGTGTTCCCGAGCACTGCGTGCCTGCTGCAGAACAAGCTCGGCATCAAGAACGGCGGCGCGGCATTCGACGTGCAGGCCGTGTGTTCGGGCTTCGCGTACGCGATGGCGACGGCCGACAGCTTCATCCGCAGCGGCCAGCACCGCACCGCGCTGATCGTCGGCGCGGAGACGTTCTCGCGCATTCTCGACTTCAAGGACCGCACGACCTGCGTGCTGTTCGGCGACGGCGCGGGCGCGGTGATCCTGTCTGCATCGGAAGAGCCGGGCGTGCGCGGCAGCGCGCTGCACGCGGACGGCAGCTATTCGCACATCCTCTGCACGCCGGGCAACGTCAACCGCGGCGTGATCGAAGGCAGCGCGTTCCTGTACATGGACGGGCAGGCCGTGTTCAAGCTCGCGGTCAACGTGCTCGAGAAGGTCGCGATCGAGGCGCTCGCGAAGGCGAATCTCGCGCCCGAGCAGATCGACTGGCTGATTCCGCACCAGGCCAACATCCGCATCATGACCAGCACCTGCCGCAAGCTCGGCCTGCCGCAGGAGCGCATGGTCGTGACGGTCGACCAGCACGGCAACACGTCGGCCGCGTCGATCCCGCTGGCGCTCGATACCGCGGTGCGCGACGGTCGCATCCAGCGCGGCCAGCACGTGCTGATCGAAGGCGTCGGCGGCGGCTTCACCTGGGGCGCGTCGGTCTTCCGCTACTGATCCGCAGCGCGCGACTGCTGCGCGCGGATCCCATCGGCGGCGCGCCATTCGTGCGCGCCGTCCGAATCGATTCAATTGGGGACGATATGAAATTTGCATTCGTATTTCCGGGGCAGGGCTCGCAGGCGGTCGGCATGCTCAACGCATTCGCCGATCTGGCCGTCGTGCGCGAGACGCTCCAGGAAGCGTCCGATGCACTCAATCAGGATCTCGGCAAGCTGATCGCCGAAGGCCCGGCCGAAGAGCTGAACCTCACCACCAACACGCAGCCCGTGATGCTGACCGCAGCCTATGCGTGCTATCGCGCGTGGCAGCAGGCAGGCGGCCCGGCGCCGGCGATCGTTGCCGGCCACAGCCTCGGTGAATACACGGCGCTCGTCGCCGCAGGCGCGCTCGCGTTCAAGGACGCGGTGCCGCTCGTGCGCTTCCGCGCGCAGGCGATGCAGACGGCCGTGCCGGTCGGCCAGGGCGGCATGGCCGCGATCCTGGGCCTCGATGACGACACGGTGCGTGCGGTTTGCGCCGAAGCCGCGGAAGCGGGCGTCGTCGAAGCGGTGAACTTCAATGCCCCCGCGCAGGTCGTTATCGCAGGCAACAAGGCCGCGGTCGAAAAGGCTTGCGAAATCGCGAAGGCGAAGGGCGCGAAGCGCGCACTGCCGCTGCCGGTGTCGGCGCCGTTCCATTCGTCGCTGCTCAAGCCGGCGTCGGATCAACTGCGCGACTATCTTGCGAACGTCGACGTCAAGACGCCGCAGATTCCGGTCGTCAACAACA
This sequence comes from Burkholderia sp. HI2714, assembly GCF_002223085.1. NCBI lineage: Bacteria > Pseudomonadati > Pseudomonadota > Betaproteobacteria > Burkholderiales > Burkholderiaceae > Burkholderia > Burkholderia sp. HI2714. The sequence continues at coordinate 288,202 of NZ_NKFM01000015.1, forward strand.
TCGACGTCGCCGTGGTCAGCGATCCGGCTGCGATCAAGGATGCGCTGGTGCGCCAGGCCGCAGGCCCGGTGCGCTGGGTCGAGTGCGTGCGGCACATCGCCGGCACGGGCGTCACGCACGTGATCGAATGCGGTCCGGGCAAGGTGCTCGCCGGCCTGACGAAGCGCATCGACGGCAACCTGACGGGCGCGTCGGTATTCGATCCGGCGTCGCTCGACGAAGCGCTCAAGCTGGTGACCGCCTGACGCGGCGCCTTTTCTCAAGAGACGGATATTCGATTCATGGACAAGACTCTCGATAAACAGGTTGCGATCGTCACCGGCGCATCGCGCGGCATCGGCCGTTCGATCGCGCTCGAACTCGCCCGCCTGGGTGCGACGGTGATCGGCACGGCGACGAGCGAATCGGGCGCCGCGGCGATTACCGCAGCGTTCGCGGAAGCGGGCGTCACGGGCCGCGGCGCGGTGCTGAACGTCAACGACGCGGCAGCCGCCGAGGCGCTGATCGACGCGACCGTGAAGGAATTCGGCGCGCTGAACGTGCTCGTCAACAACGCGGGCATCACGCAGGACCAGCTCGCGATGCGGATGAAGGACGAGGACTGGGACGCGGTGATCGACACCAACCTGAAGTCGGTGTTCCGCCTGTCGCGCGCCGTGCTCCGCCCGATGATGAAGGCGCGTGGCGGCCGCATCATCAACATCACGTCGGTGGTCGGCTCGGCCGGCAACCCGGGTCAGGTCAACTACGCGGCTGCGAAGGCCGGCGTGGCGGGCATGACGCGTGCGCTTGCACGTGAAATCGGCAGCCGCGGCATCACCGTGAACTGCGTGGCGCCGGGCTTCATCGACACCGACATGACGAAGACGCTGCCGGAAGAACAGCAGGCCGCGCTCAAGACCCAGATTCCGCTCGGCCGCCTCGGCAGCCCGGAAGACATCGCCCATGCCGTCGCGTTCCTCGCGTCGCCGCAAGCCGGTTACATCACCGGTACGACGCTGCACGTGAACGGCGGCATGTACATGTCGTAACGATTTTCGTTTACCATCCGCGCCGTATCCCGTTTTTCAGGCGGATCGGTGCTTGATCGACCATCAAGCCAACGCGCGTTTTGGCGTCAGCAAACCTGATAAAATGCGCGCACTTGTAAATCTGAACTTTCCCTCGGAGGGGTAATGGACAACATCGAACAACGTGTCAAGAAGATCGTCGCTGAGCAACTGGGCGTCGCCGAAGCCGAGATCAAGAACGAAGCTTCGTTCGTGAACGACCTGGGCGCCGACTCGCTCGACACCGTCGAACTGGTGATGGCTCTGGAAGACGAGTTCGGCATGGAAATCCCGGACGAAGAAGCAGAGAAGATCACGACGGTTCAGCAAGCGATCGACTACGCTCGCGCAAACGTCAAGGCGTAACGAGCGCCTTTCGCGCTTGTCCGCCACGTCGCCGCGATCTTCGCGATTGACGCGCCATCCTGCCGGCTTCGCGCCGGACGGACTAACAGCCACAGGGCTCGCAGGGCTGGTTCCTGTGGCCACTGTGGCTTTTGTTTTTGTCATCCAATAATGGAAAAGAGGTTACCGTGAGCCGCCGTCGTGTTGTTGTTACAGGCCTGGGGCTGATTTCGCCTGTTGGCAATAATGTTGCCGACGGCTGGGCCAATCTCGTCGCCGGCAAGTCCGGTATTGCCACCGTCACGAAGTTCGATGCGTCGAACCTCGCCTGCCAATTCGCGGGCGAAGTGAAGGGTTTCGTCGCCGAGGAGTACATCCCGGCGAAGGAAGCCCGGAACATGGATACGTTCATCCATTACGGCATCGCCGCCGGCGTCCAGGCCATCAAGGACAGCGGGCTGGAAGTGAACGAAGCCAATGCGGAACGCATCGGCGTGCTGGTCGGTTCCGGCATCGGCGGCCTGCCGATGATCGAAGATACGCACCAGACCTACGTCGATCGCGGCGCGCGCCGGATTTCGCCGTTCTTCGTGCCGGGTTCGATCATCAACATGATCTCGGGTCACCTGAGCATCATGTTCGGCCTGAAGGGCCCGAACCTCGCGGCCGTGACGGCCTGCACGACCGGCCTGCACAGCATCGGCCTCGCCGCGCGCCTGATCCAGGCCGGCGACGCCGACGTGATGGTCGCGGGCGGCGCCGAATCGACGGTGTCGCCGCTCGGCATCGGCGGTTTCGCGGCAGCGCGTGCGCTGTCGACCCGCAACGACGACCCTGCCAGCGCATCCCGTCCGTGGGACAAGGACCGCGACGGCTTCGTGCTGGGCGAGGGTGCCGGCGTGATGGTGCTCGAGGAGTACGAAGCGGCGAAGGCACGTGGTGCGAAGATCTACGCGGAAGTCTCGGGCTTCGGCATGACGGGCGACGCGTACCATATGACCGCGCCGAACATGGACGGCCCGCGCCGCTGCATGGTCGCGGCACTGCGCGACGCCGGCGTGAACCCGGACGAGGTCCAGTACCTGAACGCGCACGGCACGTCGACGCCGCTGGGCGACAAGAACGAGTCGGACGCGGTGAAGGCGGCCTTCGGCGAGCATGCGTACAAGATCGTCGTGAACTCGACGAAGTCGATGACGGGCCACCTGCTGGGCGGCGCGGGCGGCCTCGAATCGGTGTTCACGGTGCTGGCGCTGCACAACAACGTGTCGCCGCCGACCATCAACATCTTCAACCAGGACCCGGAGTGCGATCTCGACTACTGCGCGAACACCGCGCGTGACATGAAGATCGACGTTGCCGTGAAGAACAACTTCGGCTTCGGCGGCACCAACGGCACGCTGGTGTTCAAGCGCGTCTGACGCCGCAATCGCTTGACGAGTCCATTCGATGCTCCGGCCGGGCGTCCGCAGCGCTTTGCGTTGCGGGCCTCGGCCGTGTCGTATCTCGTGCTGGCCGTGTTCGTCGCATCGGCTACCGCGTCGGCCTACCTGTTCTGGGCGCCGCGCGCGGGCGCTGCCGCCGGTGCAGGCGTGTCGGCCGTGACGGCCGCGCTGCTGGCCGTGTGTGCCGCGCGGGCCTGTGCCCGCCGGCTGCCGGCCGAGTTGCAGATCGACGCATTCGGGGAAGTCGCGGCGTTTGGCCGCACCGGGCGCCTGCTGGCCCGCGGCCGCGTGACGGGCCATGCGCACTGGAGCAGTCTGCTGCTGGTGCTGTCAGTCGGGCAGGGCGCCCGGCGGGCCCGGCCGCTGCTGATTCCGGCCGATGCGCTCGACGCCGCATCGTTCAGCGCGCTTTCCGTGCTGGCGAGAACGGCGGGCGCGGCGGGGCGGGTTTGACGGCGGCACGGTTACCTACCGTAACCAGCGGCCGGCGCGGGAACGCTACAATATCGCTCCGCGTTGCATCCCTAGTTAACGGATTTGTCAGGTGAGTGAAAAAGAAATCGATCAGGCTCTGGTCGAGCGCGTACAGAAGGGCGACAAGGCAGCGTTCGAACTCCTGGTCTCCAAATACCACCGCAAGATCATTCGGCTGATCTCGCGCCTCGTGCGGGATCCCGCCGAGGTCGAGGATGTGGCTCAGGACGCGTTCATCAAGGCGTATCGTGCGCTGCCGCAATTCCGCGGCGAATCGGCGTTCTATACGTGGTTGTACCGAATTGCCGTCAACACGGCGAAGAACTACCTTGCGACGCAAGGCCGCCGGGCGCCGACCTCGACCGAGGCCGATGCGGAGGAAGCGGAAACTTTCTCCGACGCAGACCAACTAAGGGATATCAACACGCCTGAGTCGATGTTGATGAGCAAGCAGATTGCCGAGACGGTCAACGCTGCCATGGCTCTGCTGCCCGAAGAACTGCGCCAGGCAATTACGCTGCGCGAGATCGAGGGCCTGAGCTACGAAGAGATCGCGGAAATGATGGGCTGTCCGATCGGGACGGTCCGGTCGCGGATCTTCCGCGCACGTGAGGCAATCGCTTCCAAATTGCGTCCGCTGCTCGATACGCCCGAAGGCAAGCGCTGGTAAGCGCGACAGGCGGAGCGAAGCGGGTCGGGGTCTAGTTACGGTTAGAGTCGTGAAGTCACGACGGGGTGTGCAAGATGGGGAGCATCATGGGGTCGGTCAATACGCAGTCGCAAGCGTGCTCGCGCGGCGAGCGCCTTTCCGCGCTGGTCGACGGCGAAATGTTCGATGGCCCGGACAACGGGCAGTTTCTGGCTGAGCTCAACCGCGCGGATCGCGCTGCGTGGGCCCATTACCACCTGATCGGCGATGCGCTGCGCTCGGACGAGCTCGCGCTGTCGCCTGCGCTGAGCGTCGCGTTCACCGCGCGCATGTCGGCTGCGCTCGAAAGCGAGCCGCACCTGCTCGCGCCGGCGGCCGCACCCGTCGCGCGCAAGCTGCTGTCGCTGCGCCGGCGCGTCGTGCCCGCGTTCGCGGTTGCCGCCGCGGCGGCCACGCTGACGTGGATCGTCGTCCCGCAAATGCAGACGGCCGGTGCCCCGGGCGCCGTCCAGGTCGCGTCGGCCGGTGCGCCGCAAGGCGGCAACCTGCAGCGCGTGACGGTTGCGCAGGCATCGGCCCAGCCGGGCCTGCAGGACGTCAACATCATCCGCGACGCCAGCCTCGACCAATACCTTGAAGCGCACCAGCAATTCGCGCAGCAGCCCGTCGTCACGGGTTCGATGCCGCTGATCCGCGCTGCCGTGACCACCACGCCAGGCCAATAAACCCGATGCGGACATTGCAGTTGAATCACGCCATCTCCGGATGGAAGCGGCTGCCGGCCCTCCTGCTTTGCGCAGCCGCCCTGTTGTCCGTTCAATCCCTTCCTGCCCGCGCCCAGCAACCGGACGATCCCGTCGCGACCCGCAAGGGTGCCGCCGACTGGCTCGACCGTGTCCAGCAAGCGGCGCAGCAGCAGAGCTACGAAGGCACGTTCGTCTACCAGCGCGGCGGGTATGTGCAGTCGTCGCGCATCGCGCACGTCGCGTCCCGCGACGGCGAGTTCGAGCGCATCGAGACGCTCGACGGCAAGCCGCGCAAGCTGCTGCGCCATAACGACGAGCTGTACACGTTCGTGCCCGAGCGCAAGCTGTGCGTGGTCGAGCGTCGTCAGACGCGCGATTCGTTCCCCGCGCTGCTCGGCGCGAGCGGCGAGCACGTGATGTCCGTCTACGACGCGAAGTCGCTCGGCAAGGACCGCGTGGCGGGGATCGACGCGCAGGTCGTCGAACTCGTGCCGAAGGATGCGTACCGCTTCACGTACAAGCTGTGGGCCGACACGCGCACGGGGCTGTTGCTGCGCTCGCAGACGCTCGATGCGAACGATCACGTGCTCGAGCAGATCGCGTTCTCGCAATTGCAGACGGGCGGCGCAAGCGGCGACAAGGCCGCGATCGCGGCCGGCATGCGCAACCTGAACGGCTGGACGGTCGTACGGCCGCCGGTCGCGACGGTCGACATGGAAGCGCAGGGCTGGCAGCTCGCGCCGAGCGTGGCCGGTTTCCAGAAGATTCGCGAAGTGCGGCGGCCGATGGCCGCACGTGACGCGGGTGAGCCGCCGATCCCGGTCGATCAGGCCGTCTTCACCGACGGTCTCGCGACGATCTCGGTTTTCATCGAGCCGGCCGAAAAGAATACGCGCAAGGAAGGCGCGGGCAGCACCGGTGCAACGAACGTTCTCGTGAAGCGCCGCGGCGACTACTGGATCACCGTACTCGGAGAAGTGCCGCCGGCTACGTTGCAGCAGTTCGCGTCTGCCATAGAATACAAGGCTTCCAAGTAACGCTACGGCTTCCGACATGACGAAACTCACGCTGCGCAAAGTGCTCGCGGCGGCGGCGCTGTGTGCCTGCCTGCCGCTCGTCCCGCAAACCGCGGTCGCTGTCACGCCTCCCGCTGCCAGCCTTCCCGATTTCGCCGATCTCGTCGAAAAGGTCGGCCCCGCGGTCGTGAACATCCGGACCACCGCGAACGTGCCGGTACCCGGCCCGCGCGGCGTGCTTCCGCCGGGTTTCGACAACGGCGACATGTCGGAATTCTTCCGCCGCTTCTTCGGCATTCCGCTGCCGCAGGCGCCGGGCAACGGTGGCGGCAATGGCGGCGGCAATCCGAAAAACGCGCCGACGCCGGACAATCCGCCCGACACCGAACAGAATCGCGGCGTCGGCTCGGGCTTCATCGTGTCGGCCGACGGCTACGTGATGACCAATGCGCACGTCGTCGACGATGCGGACACCATCTACGTGACGCTGACCGACAAGCGTGAATTCAAGGCGAAGCTGATCGGCGTCGACGATCGCACGGACGTCGCGGTCGTCAAGATCCAGGCGTCGAACCTGCCGGTCGTCGCAATTGGCGATTCGAACAAGGTGCGCGTCGGCGAGTGGGTCGTCGCGATCGGTTCGCCGTTCGGCCTCGACAACACGGTCACGGCCGGCATCGTCAGCTCGAAGAGCCGCAATACGGGCGACTACCTGCCGTTCATCCAGACCGACGTCGCCGTGAACCCCGGCAACTCGGGCGGCCCGCTGATCAACATGCAGGGCGAGGTGATCGGCATCAACTCGCAGATCTACAGCCGTACCGGCGGCTTTATGGGCATCTCGTTCGCGATTCCGATCGACGAGGCGATGCGCGTGGCCGACCAGCTGAAGGCGACGGGCAAGGTCACGCGCGGCCGGATCGCGGTGGCGATCGGCGAGGTGACGAAGGACGTGGCCGATTCGATCGGGCTGCCGAAGGCCGAGGGCGCGCTCGTCAGCAGCGTCGAGCCGGGTGGCCCGGCCGACAAGGCGGGTATCCAGCCGGGCGACATCATCCTGAAGTTCAATGGCCGTTCGGTCGATGCGGCGTCGGATCTGCCGCGCATGGTCGGTGACACAAAGCCCGGCACGAAGGCGACGGTCAGCGTATGGCGCAAGGGTCAGGCACGCGATCTGCCGATCACGATCGCGGAAACGCCGGCCGAAACGACGGCAAAGGCCGAGCAGCGCAAGAACGCGCCGCAGAAGCCGCGCCAGACCAATTCGCTCGGCCTGACGGTCAGCGACCTGACGGCGGAGCAGATGAAGACGCTGAAGCTGAAGAACGGCGTGCAGATCGACGGCGTCGACGGCCCGGCCGCCCGTGCGGGCCTGCAGCGCGGTGACATCGTGCTGCGCGTCGGCGACACCGACATCACGAACGCGAAGCAGTTTGCCGACGTGACGGCGCAGCTCGATCCGCAGAAGGCGGTCGCGGTGCTGGTGCGGCGTGGCGACAACACGCAGTTCGTGCCCGTGCGGCCGCGCCAGAAGTAACGCGCCGATGTTCACGCTCTACGGCCGCGGCTGGTGCCACCTGTGCGACGACATGCGCGACGCACTGGCGCCGGTGGCGGCCGAATTCGGCGTCGCGGTCGATTACGTCGACATCGACACCGATGCGGCACTCGTCGCCCGCTACGACGAGGACGTGCCCGTGCTGTTGCTGGACGGGGCGGAGGTATGCCGCCACCGGTTCGACGACGCACGGGTACGCGACGCGCTGACGTCCCGGCGCCGAGCCTGACCTGCCGCTGGCGGGCGTCGTTTCGCACGGGGCTTGGCCCGGCGTAGGAAATACCGCCCGGCAAAGGCCTTTTCGGCTAAAATAAGCTGTTTTTTCACCGACTTACACAAGGCGTGCTCTGCAGTCGTCGAGCGCGCCTTTTTCGCTTGATCGGCACTGAATGGATCATATTCGCAATTTCTCGATCATCGCGCACATCGACCATGGCAAGTCGACGCTCGCGGATCGCATCATCCAGGTATGCGGCGGCCTCGCCGACCGTGAAATGGAAGCGCAGGTGCTCGACTCGATGGATATCGAGCGCGAGCGCGGCATCACGATCAAGGCGCAGACAGCCGCGCTGTCCTATCGCGCGCGCGACGGCAAGGTCTACAACCTGAACCTGATCGACACGCCGGGGCACGTCGACTTCTCGTACGAGGTCAGCCGTTCGCTGTCCGCGTGCGAAGGCGCACTGCTGGTCGTCGATGCGAGCCAGGGCGTCGAGGCGCAAACCGTCGCGAACTGCTACACGGCGATCGAGCTCGGCGTCGAGGTCGTTCCGGTGCTGAACAAGATCGACCTGCCGGCCGCGAACCCCGAGAACGCGATCGAGGAGATCGAGGACGTGATCGGCATCGACGCGACCGACGCGACGCGTTGCAGCGCGAAGACGGGCCTCGGCGTCGAGGACGTGCTCGAGTCGCTGATCGCGAAGGTGCCGCCGCCGAAGGGCGACCCGGCCGCGCCGCTGCAGGCGCTCATCATCGACTCGTGGTTCGACAACTACGTCGGCGTCGTGATGCTCGTGCGTATCGTCAACGGCACGCTGCGCCCGAAGGACAAGATCAAGATGATGGCGACCGGCGCGCAGTATCCGGTCGAGCACATTGGGGTGTTCACGCCGAAGTCGCGCAACCTCGAATCGCTGTCGGCGGGGCAGGTCGGCTTCATCATCGCGGGCATCAAGGAACTGACGGCCGCGAAGGTCGGCGATACCGTCACGCACGTGGCCAAGGCCGCCACCGAGCCGCTGCCGGGCTTCAAGGAAGTGAAGCCGCAGGTGTTCGCGGGGCTGTATCCGGTCGAGGCGAACCAGTACGACGCGCTGCGCGAGTCGCTCGAAAAGCTGAAGCTGAACGACGCATCGCTGCAGTACGAGCCGGAAGTGTCGCAGGCGCTCGGCTTCGGTTTCCGCTGCGGCTTCCTCGGGTTGCTGCACATGGAAATCGTGCAGGAGCGGCTCGAGCGCGAGTTCGACATGGATCTCATCACGACCGCACCGACGGTCGTCTACGAGGTCGTGCAGAGCGACGGCTCGACGATCAAGGTCGAGAACCCGGCGAAGATGCCGGAGCCCGGCCGTATCGCGGAAGTCCGCGAGCCGATCGTCACCGTGAACCTGTACATGCCGCAGGATTACGTGGGCTCGGTGATCACGCTGTGCGAGCAGAAGCGCGGCTCGCAGATCAACATGCAGTATCACGGCCGCCAGGTGCAGCTCACGTACGAGATCCCGATGGCCGAGATCGTGCTCGACTTCTTCGATCGCCTGAAGTCGGTGTCGCGCGGCTATGCGTCGATGGACTACGAGTTCAAGGAATACCGTTCGTCGGACGTCGTGAAGGTCGACATGCTGATCAACGGCGACAAGGTCGACGCGCTGTCGGTCATCGTGCACCGATCGCAGTCGCAATATCGCGGCCGCGAAGTGGCCGCGAAGATGCGCGAGATCATCCCGCGCCAGATGTACGACGTGGCGATCCAGGCCGCGATCGGCGCGCACATCGTCGCGCGCGAGAACATCAAGGCGCTGCGCAAGAACGTGCTGGCGAAGTGCTACGGCGGCGACATCACGCGAAAGAAGAAGCTGCTCGAAAAGCAGAAGGAAGGCAAGAAGCGGATGAAGCAGGTGGGTTCGGTCGAGATCCCGCAGGAAGCGTTCCTTGCGATCTTGCGCGTCGAAGACAAATAACAGGACTGATCCTTTTATGAATTTTGCGCTGATTCTTTTTGTGCTCGTCGTCTTGACGGGCGTAGCGTGGGTGCTGGACAAACTGGTGTTCCTGCCGCAGCGGCGCAAGGCGGCCGACTCGGCGATCGAGGAGTTCGATCGCCAGCAGTCGCGCATCGACAAGCGCTTCGCGGATGAAAACGCGGCGCAGACGCGTTCGAAGCTGCGTGACGAGAAACTGCGCCAGCCGTGGTGGCTCGAGTACACGGCGAGCTTCTTCCCGGTGATCCTGGCGGTATTCGTCGTGCGTTCGTTCGTCGTCGAGCCGTTCAAGATTCCGTCGGGCTCGATGGTGCCGACGCTGCTCGTCGGCGATTTCATCCTCGTCAACAAGTTCGAATACGGGCTGCGCCTGCCGGTCACGAACACGAAGATCACGCAGGGCAGCCCGCTGTCGCGCGGCGACGTCGTCGTGTTCCGTTATCCGAAGGACGAGTCGGTCGACTACATCAAGCGCGTGATCGGCCTGCCGGGCGATACCGTCGCGTACCAGGACAAGCAGCTCACGATCAACGGCCAGCCGGTGCCCGAAACGCCGCTGCCCGATTTCTTCGACGACGAGCGCCAGAACTACGCGAAGCAGTTCGAGGAAACGATCGGCAACAGGAAGAACGCGATCCTCAACAACCCGGCCGTGCCGCCGTTCGTGATGGGCGCATACGACTATCCGTTTCGCGACAACTGCACGTATAACAGCCGCGGCGTGATCTGCAAGGTGCCGCCGGGTCACTACTTCATGATGGGCGACAACCGCGACAACAGTGCGGACAGCCGCTACTGGGGTTTCGTGCCGGACCAGAACATCGTCGGCCGCGCGTTCTTCATCTGGATGAACTTCAGCGAACTGAAGCGTATCGGTTCCTTCAACTGATCGCATTCGACTCACTCGCACTACGCGACGCACGGGCCGCGTCGCGTCGTGCCGAACTACTTTAAGAACCGGCGGTAACACCGCCTCGTCACGCCTTTTCGCGTCCGGCCGCGCCGTTTCGGCCCGGCCGGGCGCCCGCGTTATACTCCTGCACATGCCCTCATCCCAGTTGGAAAGCCGGCTGCGCTACGAATTTCGCAATGCGGAATTGTTGCGCCAGGCTTTGACCCATCGCAGTCACAGTGCCACGCACAACGAACGGCTCGAGTTTCTCGGCGATTCCGTTCTGAATTGCGCGGTGGCGGCCCTTTTGTTCCAGCGTTTCAGCAAGCTGGACGAAGGCGATCTGTCGCGCGTACGCGCCAACCTCGTCAAGCAGCAGTCGCTGTACGAAATTGCTCAGGCCCTGAATATCTCGGACGGGCTGCGGCTCGGCGAGGGCGAGCTGCGCAGCGGTGGGTTCCGCCGCCCGTCGATCCTCGCGGACGCGTTCGAAGCCATCATCGGGGCCGTGTTCCTCGATGGCGGCTTCGAAGCCGCCCAAGGGGTCATCAAGCGCCTCTATATCCCGATCCTCGACCACATCGATCCACGCACGCTCGGCAAGGACGCGAAGACGCTGCTGCAGGAATACCTGCAGGGGCACAAGATCGCGCTGCCGACCTACACGGTGGTCGCGACGCATGGTGCGGCGCACAATCAGCAATTCGAAGTCGAATGCACGGTGCCGAAGCTCGACGTGAAGGTGTCGGGCTCCGGTGCGAGCCGGCGCGCAGCCGAGCAGGCTGCCGCGAAGAAGGCGCTCGATGAAGTGATGGCGGCCGGGCCGATGCTGGCCGCGAAGCCGAAGCGCTCGAAAAACGCGCGTGGGTCGAAGCATGTCGAACCCGAAATCGTGCCGGGCGTGAAGGGCGTGCAGGAAGCGCTCGACCTGCGTTCGCCGGAGCGGAAGGAACGCGCGGCGGCGCGCGAGGCGAGGGCGGCCGGTGCGGCGCCTGCGGCCACCGCTGCGACCGGCACCGAGCCGGCCGCGGCGCCGATGGCCGCGATTCGCGCGGCGCATGTCGACGCGGCTGCGGAAAAGGGCGAACGGGCGGCGAAGCCGGCGGCCGACAAGGCTGTCGACAAGCCGGCCGAGCGAGCCGACAAGGGCGCGGATAAGCCCACGGAAGCCGTGCCCGCCGTACGCGCGGCCGACAAGCCGGCTGGCCAGGCCGCCGATCCGGCATCGTCGTCCGCCGACAAGCCGTCCGCCGGTACCGACCCCGCTTCGCGTGCGGCTGCGCGCACACGCGACGCCGCGGCACCGGATTCCGAGACGCCGCCGGGCGGCGCGAGCCTCGCCGCCGCGCAGGCGCGTGTGGCCGATGCCGACCACTGAATTGCCCATCGATCGTGCCGCGCGCCGCGCGACCGTTTCCGAACCTGTCTCCCAAACGATATGAACACTCCCGCTCCTACCGGTTTCCGTTGCGGCATGATCGCGATCGTGGGCCGCCCGAACGTCGGCAAGTCGACGTTGATGAACGCACTCGTCGGCCAGAAGATCAGCATCACGTCGCGCAAGGCGCAGACGACCCGCCACCGCATCACCGGCATCAATACGTTCGATGACGCGCAATTCGTGTTCGTCGACACGCCGGGTTTCCAGACCCGCCATAGCACCGCGCTGAACCGTTCGCTGAACCGTGCGGTCACGTCGACGCTCACGTCGGTCGACGTGATCCTGTTCGTGATCGAGGCCGGCCGCTTCGGCCCCGACGACCAGAAGGTGCTCGACCTGATTCCGCCCGGCATGCCGACGCTGCTGATCGCGAACAAGATCGACCGCGTGAACGACAAGGCCACGCTGTTCCCGTTCATGCAGAAGGTGAGCGAGCTGCGCGAATTCACCGAGCTCGTGCCGCTGTCGGCGCAGAAGCCGGAAGACATCAAGCGCCTGCTGGACACGATCAAGCCGTACCTGCCGGAAGGCGAGCCGATCTACGGCGAGGACGAGCTGACCGACCGCAGCTCGCGTTTCCTCGCAGCCGAAATCCTGCGCGAGAAGGTGTTCCGCTGGACCGGCGACGAGCTGCCGTACACGAGCACCGTGCTGATCGACAAGTTCGAGGAGGAAGGGCGCCTGAAGCGCATCTTCGCGACGATCCTCGTCGAGCGCGATTCGCACAAGGCGATGGTGATCGGCAAGAAGGGCGAGAAGCTCAAGCAGATCAGCACCGAGGCGCGGATGGACATGGAGAAGCTGTTCGACGGCCCCGTGTATCTCGAGACCTTCGTGAAGGTGAAGAGCGGCTGGGCCGACAACGAGGCGGGGCTGCGCGCCTATGGGTACGAATGACGCGCTGACGTCGACTGAAGACGCGGTGACGGCCGGCGCGAACGATGCGCCGCTGCCGGCACCGCCCGAACCGCCGCGCAAGGCGCGGCGCGCGACGTCACGCACGTCCGATTTCCGTGTCGCCGAGCAGCCGGCATACGTGCTGCACAGTTATCCGTATCGGGAAACGAGCCTGATCATCGACGTGCTGACGCGTGATCATGGCCGGCTCGCGCTCGTCGCGAAGGGCGCGAAGCGCCCGCACTCCGCGTTGCGCGGCGTACTGCAGACCTTTCAGCCGCTGCTGCTGTCGTGGTCGGGCAAATCCGAGGTTCGCACGCTGACGGGCGCCGAGTGGGTCGGCGGGATGCTGCCGCTCGGCGGCGACGGGCTCCTGTGCGGCTTCTACGCGAACGAGCTGCTCGTGAAATTCTGCGCACGCGAAGATCCCCAGCCGCCGCTCTTCAATCATTACGTGCTGACCCTCACGCGCCTCGCGCACGGCGAACCCGCGGTGCAGGTGCTGCGCTCGTTCGAGCGCGTGCTGCTGCGCGAGACCGGCTACGCGATGGCGCTGAACCGCACGGTCGCGCGCCGCGCGGTCGAGCCCGATCGTCGCTACGTGTTCGATCCCGAGCGTGGCGTGCGCAATGCGGACGACGAAGTCCCGTCGCACTGGCCGGTCATTTCCGGACAGACGTTGCTCGATATGGAGCAGGACGATTACCATCGAGCCCAGACGGTTGCGCAAAGCAAGACGCTGATGCGCTTCCTGCTGAACACCTATCTCGGCGGCACGCCGCTTGCCACGCGTCAGATCCTGATCGACCTGCAAAACCTATGAGCTTCTTCCTGACAACGCCCACCGCCATCGACCTCGGCGTCAACATCGACCACGTCGCGACGCTGCGCAATGTGCGCGGCACGACCTATCCCGATCCGATCCGCGCGGCGCTCGCCGCCGAAGAAGCCGGTGCGGATGCGATCACGCTGCACCTGCGCGAGGATCGCCGCCACATCGTCGATGCGGATGTGCGCAAGCTGCGTCCGCTGCTGAAGACGCGCATGAACCTCGAATGCGCGGTGACGGCCGAGATGCTCGATATCGCCTGCGAAGTGCGTCCGCACGACGCGTGCCTCGTGCCCGAGAAGCGCGAGGAACTGACGACCGAAGGCGGTCTCGATGTCGCCGGCCACTTCGAGGCCGTGCGTGCGGCGTGCAAGCAGCTTGCCGACGTGGGCGTGCGCGTGTCGCTGTTCATCGATCCGGACGAGATGCAGATCCGTGCCGCGCACGAAGCGGGCGCGCCGGTGATCGAGCTGCATACGGGCCGTTACGCCGAAGCGCACGACGAAGCCGAGCAGCAGCGCGAATACGAGCGCATCGTCGCGGGCGTTCAGGCCGGCGCGCAGCTCGGCCTGAAGGTCAATGCCGGTCACGGGCTGCACTACACGAACGTGCAGCAGATCGCCGCGATCGACGGCATCGTCGAGCTGAACATCGGCCACGCGATCGTCGCGCACGCGATTTTCGCGGGCTGGGACAACGCGGTGCGCGAAATGAAGGCGATTATGGTTGCCGCACGCGTTGCCGCGCTGCATGGCGGCGCGCGCTGAAGATGACATGCCGCCGCGCGTCGCGCGTCATGCCTGACCCGGCCCGGCCGGGTCGTACCGGCGCGTACTGACATGGCGATCTACGGCATCGGTACCGACATCGCCCAGGTGAGCCGCATCGCGGCCGTGCTCGAACGCACGGGCGGCCGGTTTGCCGAGAAGGTGCTGGGCCCCGACGAGCTGCGCGTGTTCCATGCGCGCCGTGCCCGCTCCGAGGCGCGCGGCATCGCGTTCCTCGCGACGCGCTTTTCCGCGAAGGAAGCGTTCTCGAAGGCGATCGGGCTCGGCATGCACTGGCCGATGACGTGGCGTGCGCTGCAGACCCTCAACCACCCGAGCGGCGAGCCGTACGTGGTTGCATCGGGCGAGCTGGCCGACTGGCTTGCCGCCCGTGGCATCACGGCGCGCGTGACGGTCAGCGACGAGCGCGACTATGCGGTGTCGTTCGTGGTCGCCGAGACGAACGCCGCGCCTGCACCTGTTTCCCGAACCTCCTCCTGACGGAATTCCCGATTCAATGAAAACGACTCCCGGCCCGGTCATGCTCGACGTCGTCGGCACGGCCCTGTCGCGCGACGATGCGCGGCGCCTCGCGCATCCGAATACCGGCGGCGTGATCCTGTTCGCGCGGCACTTCCAGAACCGCGCGCAACTGACCGCGCTGACCGACTCGATCCGCGCGGTGCGCGAAGACATCCTGATCGCCGTCGATCACGAAGGCGGCCGCGTGCAGCGTTTCCGCACCGACGGCTTCACGGTGCTGCCCGCGATGCGCCGCCTGGGCGAGCTGTGGGATCGCGACGTGCTGCTCGCGACGAAGGTCGCCACGGCCGTCGGCTACATCCTGGCCGCCGAGCTGCGTGCATGCGGGATCGACATGAGCTTCACGCCCGTGCTCGACCTCGACTACGGGCACTCGAAAGTGATCGGCGATCGCGCGTTCCATCGCGATCCGCGCGTCGTCACGCTGCTCGCGAAGAGCTTGAACCACGGGCTGTCGCTCGCCGGGATGGCGAACTGCGGCAAGCATTTCCCGGGGCACGGCTTCGCGGAGGCCGACTCGCACGTCGCGTTGCCGACCGACGACCGTACCCTCGACGCGATCCTCAAGCAGGACGTCGCACCGTACGACTGGCTCGGTCTGTCGCTGTCCGCGGTGATTCCCGCGCACGTGATCTACACGCAGGTCGACAAGCGGCCGGCCGGTTTCTCGCGCGTGTGGCTGCAGGACATCCTGCGCGGACGGCTCGGCTTCACGGGCGCGATCTTCAGCGACGACCTGTCGATGGAAGCCGCGCGCGAAGGCGGCACGCTCACGCAGGCGGCCGACGCCGCGCTCGCGGCCGGTTGCGACATGGTGCTCGTCTGCAACCAGCCGGACGCGGCCGAGGTCGTGCTGAACGGGCTGAAAGCGCGGGCCACGGACGAGTCGGTGCGACGCATCAAGCGGATGCGTGCGCGCGGCAAGGCGCTCAAGTGGGACAAGCTGATCGCGCAGCCCGAGTATCTGCAGGCGCAGGCGCTGTTGAGCAGCGCACTGGCTTGAGCGGGGAGGGGATGGCGCGGTCTGCGCCGTTCCGGTCACCGAAACAAAAAGCCGCGCAATCGTGCGGCTTTTTCATGAATGACTGCCGGCGCGAACCGGGCAGCTTCAGGAGTCAGGCAGGTCGACCAAGTATGTTTTGACACAACTAACGGTCAAGCCCTGCCAATACCTTCGAGCATCGTCGCCCGCTCAGTTCACCTTCATCCGCTGCAGCTTGTTGTACAGCGTCTTCGGGCTGATGCCGAGCAGCGTTGCCGCGCGGTGGCGCGTGCCGCCGACGGCGTCGAGCGTCGCGCGGATCAGCAGATCCTCGACATCGGACAGCGGCGTGCCGACCTTGATCTGCACGCTGCTGCCGTTCAGGGCGGCGCCGGCCGAGAAGCTCGGCTCGCCCGCGCGCAGCGTCTCGATGAAATCGCCCGATGCGTCGTACGCGAAGCGCACGCGCTCCTGCAGCTCGCGCACGTTGCCCGGCCATTCGTAGGACAGGCATTCACGGACGAAGCCCGGCGCCGCGCGCTTGTCGGTCGTGCTGCGGCCGGTTGCGCGCGCGTCGCGGTTCAGTTCGTCGATCAGCGCGTCCGCGATCGCGAGCGCATCGCCGTCGCGTTCGCGCAGCGGCGGCATCGTGATCGATGCCGCATCGAGGCGCAGCCACAGATCCTCGCGCAGCGTGCCGTTCGCGACCGCTTCACGCGCCGGGCGGCGCGTGGTCGCGATCAGCCGGAAATCGCTCGTGATCGAGCTCGTGCCGCCGATCCGCATGAAGTTCTGCGAATCGAGCGCATGCAGCAGCGCTTCCTGCAGCACGAGCGGCAGTGCGGTGATTTCGTCGAGGAACAGCGTGCCGCCGCCGGCCTGTTCGAACAGGCCCGATTCGCGGCGCTCGGCGCCGTCGAACGCGCCGCGCTCATGGCCGAACAGCACGCTGTCGAGCGAGGCGCCATGCCGGCCGGCCTGCGCGATGGTCCGGCAGTCGAACGACACGAACGGCCCCTTGCGGCGCCGGCTCAGGTCGTGCAGCGTGCGCGCGGCCAGCTTCTTGCCGGTCCCGGCTTCGCCCGAGAACAGCACGGCCGTCTCGGTGCGCGCGTTGTGCTCGATCATGTCGTACACGTGCTGCATCGCGTCGCTGCGGCCGACCAGCGCGCCGAAGCGGCCGAGATGGCGCAGCGAGGCGCGCAGCGACTGCACTTCGTCGATCAGTTCGTACGGACGCGGGATCCGCGCGAGCAGGCTGCGCAGGCGCGGAATGTTGATCGGCTTCAGCAGGTAGTCCCAGATGCCGTGACGCAGGCCCTCGATGGCGCTCTCGACCGTCGCATTACCGGTCAGCACGATGACGGGCAGCGAGCCGTTCGGCTGTTGCTGCGGCAGGTGCTGGAGCAGGTCGAACCCGCTGCCGTCCGGCAGGTTCAGGTCGACCAGAACGACGTCGGGAATCGAGCGGCCGAGCGCCGTGCGCGCTTCGGCGAGCGACGTGGCCGTGTCGACCGAGAAGCCGTCTGCGGCAAGCAGCGCGGTGAGGCCGGACAGACTGTTGGGATCGTCTTCGACAATCAGGGCGTGTGGCATGGTGGACGCGAGTCGAGTCAAGAGAGGCGGGCTGTCGGCCGTCGGGGCCGCAGCCGCATGTCGGATTAAAAACTGATTTTATGCCCCGCTGAACGCGTCACGAGCATTATTTCTCCGACGCTATAAAACAGTTACCGATGATACAAATTGAATATCTTTACCGGTGGATTTTTGTGCTTTACATGACCCTGATTCTCGCCCGGTTGTTGGCGCCGGACAAACAAAAAGCGCCCCGAAGGGCGCTTTGTTCGATGCGGGTATCGCTGGCGATTACGCGCGGCTGCGGTATTCGTTCGTACGCGTATCGATTTCGATCTTGTCGCCGGTGTTGCAGAACAGCGGCACTTGCAGCTCGAAGCCCGTTGCGAGCTTGGCGTTCTTCAGCACCTTGCCCGACGACGTGTCGCCCTTGACTGCCGGCTCCGTGTAGGTGATCTCGCGAACGAGGACCGTCGGCAGTTCGACCGAGATCGCCTTCTCGTTGTAGAACACGACTTCGCAAGCCATGCCGTCTTCGAGGTAGTTCAGCGCTTCGCCCATCATTTCCGCTTCGACTTCGAACTGGTTGTAGTCGGCGTCCATGAACACGTACATCGGATCGGCGAAGTACGAGTACGTCACTTCCTTGCGGTCGAGCACGACGACGTCGAACTTGTCGTCGGCCTTGTAGACCGCTTCCTGGCCTGCGTTCGTCAGCAGGTTCTTCATCTTCATCTTGACGACGGCGGAGTTACGGCCCGACTTGTTGTATTCAGCCTTGGCGATGACCCATGCGTCGCTGCCGATCTGCACGACGTTGCCTACGCGGAGTTCCTGTGCGGTTTTCATAAAAAACTGTCCTGATCAAATCAAATAAATAGGTGCCTGAGCGTTGCGCAACGGCTGACGGCGCAAGCGGTGCGTTCCGGTGGACGCCAAAAGCGAGCGCTTGCCTGGTCAGCCGTCGGATAACCGCTTATTTTAACTGAGATTTTGCGTATTCCGCCAGCTTTCCGGCGAGATCGCCGACGGCCGCGAGCGCATCGGCCCAGCGGACCGCGTTGGCGTCCAGTGCCGCGCGGTGCTGCCAGAAATCGGCCCAGTCGGGCGTGCCGACGCCGTTCCATGCGTGCCAGAACCGCTCGAGCGCCGCGCGCGGCGCGTCGGCGAGGCCGGCCGACAGGTGGGCGAGCGCGGCGTCGAGCTTCGGCAGGTGCACGTCGTCGGCCTGCGGGTAGATGTGCCACACGAACGGTTTGCGGGCCCACTGCGCCCGGACGAACGAATCCTCGCCGCGCACGAAATTGAGGTCGGCCACCCACAGCAACGGATCGTAGTCGGCCTGGGGAACGAACGCGAGCCCGTGAGCAGTCAGGTTGCCGCTGCGCGCATGCGTGCCCGCGCCAAACGACTCGACCCCGAAAAAACGCGCGACGGCAGGCGACACGCGACCGGCCGGCACGAGTGCGACGACCGGCGTCGCGCCGTCGCGCCACTGCGCGAGCAGCGCGTCGACGGCCGGATTCTCGTATGCGAACAGGCTGACGACGGTCGTGCCGGCGGTGGGCGGCGCGCCGCCGGTCGCGCGCTGCCACCAGGCGTCGCGCGCCGCCGCATCGGCTTCGAAGGTCGTGCGGCGCGCATCGAGGTCGTGTTCCTTCAGGACGCCGCCGGTGCCGGCCGACAGGCCGGGGAAGAAAAACGTCTTCAGCAGCGGGTAGCGCGGATGCGGCGACGGCCGCAGATGGAAATCGGCGACCCAGTCCTCGGCGCTCAGGTATTCGAGGTTGATCCACACGGGGCGCCGTTCGCGTCGCGCCATCGCCGCGAGATACGCGCCGGGCAGCTCGCACGCGAACGCTTCGATCACGACGTCGGCAATCTCCAGCGCGTCGCCGGCTTCCGCATGCCAGTGCTCGATCACGATCGCGTCGACCGTCTGCCGCCCCGCGTCGGGATCGACCCCGGGCAACAGGCGCGCGAACGTGTGCAGGTCGTCGACGAACAGGCGAACCTGCCAGCCGTGCTCGTGCGCGAGCTGGCGCGCGACGCGCCAGCAGACGCCGATGTCGCCGAAATTGTCGACCACCGTACAGAAGAGGTCGCAGGCGATCGGTTCGCCCGGCGCGAGCGGCGTGGCGGGCAGGGGGGCAGCGGTGGTGCGGGGCATCGAAGCGGGCCGGTGAATGCTCTAAACTGGCGATTCTAATAGACCCGTTCCGCGTTACAAGGCGCCCGGATCACGCATGACATCCCCTGAAGCTTCCGATACCCCGTTCGAACCGAAGAAGATCCTTGCGCAGTTGCCGCACATGCCGGGCGTCTATCGCTACTACGACACGGCGGGCGCCGTGCTCTATGTCGGCAAGGCACGCGACCTGAAGAAGCGCGTATCGAGCTATTTCACGAAGACGCAGCTGTCGCCGCGCATCGCGATGATGGTTACGCGCATCGCGCGCATCGAGACGACCGTCACGCGCTCGGAGGCCGAGGCGCTGCTGCTCGAGAACAACCTGATCAAGGCGCTCGCGCCGCGCTACAACATCCTGTTTCGCGACGACAAGTCGTATCCGTACCTGAAGCTCACCGCGCACCGTTTTCCGCGAATGGCCTACTACCGCGGCTCGGTCGACAAGCAGAACCAGTATTTCGGGCCGTTCCCGAGCGCCTGGGCCGTACGCGAGAGCATCCAGATCCTGCAGCGCGTGTTCCAGCTGCGCACCTGCGAGGATTCGGTCTTCAACAACCGCACGCGGCCGTGCCTGCTGCACCAGATCGGGCGCTGCACGGCGCCGTGCGTCGGCGCGATCTCCGACGAGGACTACGCGATCGACGTATCGAACGCCGCGCGTTTCCTGCTCGGCCGGCAGTCCGAAGTGATGAAGGAGCTCGAGCAGAAGATGCACGCGTTCGCGGCCGAGCTGAAATTCGAGCAGGCGGCGGCCGTGCGCAACCAGATGAGCTCGCTCGCGACGGTGCTGCACCAACAGGCGATCGAGGTCGGCAGCGACAGCGACGTCGACATCCTGGCCGTCGTCGCGCAGGGCGGGCGCGTGTGCGTGAACCTCGCGATGGTGCGCGGCGGCCGGCATCTCGGCGACAAGGCGTATTTTCCGACGCACGTCGAAAGCGCGCTGACGCTCGCCGAGGGCGGTATCGGCGACGAGTCCGAGCTGGCGGAGGCGGCCGATGCGTCCGCCGATGCATTGCCCGACCTGCCCGCGGAAGAACCCGGCCGCACGCGCGGTGACGCGGCGGCGTCGATCGAGGCCGAGGTGCTCGACGCGTTCATCGCGCAGCACTATCTCGGCAACCGCGTGCCGCCCGTGCTGGTCGTGAGCCATGCGCCCGCGAGCCGCGACCTGCTCGAGCTGCTGTCCGAGCAGGCCGGCCACAAGGTGTCGCTGGTGCGGCAGCCGCAGGGGCAGCGGCGCGCGTGGCTGTCGATGGCCGAGCAGAATGCGCAGATCGCGCTCATGCGGCTGCTGTCCGAGCAGGGCTCGCAGCAGGCGCGCACGCGTGCGCTCGCGGAGACGCTCAGCTACGAATGCGACGATCTCGCGACGCTGCGGATCGAATGCTTCGACATCAGCCATACGATGGGCGAAGCAACACAGGCGTCGTGCGTGGTCTACCACCATCACAAGATGCAGTCGGGCGAATACCGCCGCTATAACATCACCGGGATCACGCCGGGCGACGACTACGCGGCGATGCGGCAGGTGCTCACGCGCCGCTACGAGAAGATGGTCGAGCAGGCCGCGCAGGCGGCTGCCGCCGACGATGCAGCCGGCATCGACGGCGAGTCGACGCGCCAGGCCGAGGCGTCGAGCCTGCTGCCGAACATCGTGCTGATCGACGGCGGCAAGGGTCAGGTCGAAATCGCACGCCAGGTGTTCACCGAGCTCGGTCTCGACACGTCGATGCTGGTCGGCGTCGCGAAAGGCGAGGGGCGCAAGGTCGGCCTCGAGACGCTCGTGTTCGCGGACGGCCGTACGCCGCTCGAACTCGGCAAGGAAAGCGCCGCGCTGATGCTCGTCGCGCAGATCCGCGACGAGGCGCACCGCTTCGCGATCACCGGCATGCGTGCCAAGCGGGCGAAGGCGCGCCAGACATCGCGGCTCGAGGAACTCGAGGGCGTCGGCGCGAAGCGCCGGCAGCGGCTGCTCGCGCGGTTCGGCGGGTTGCGCGGCGTGGTGGCCGCGAGCGTCGAGGAACTCGCGAGCGTCGAGGGCATCTCGCACGCGCTCGCCGAGCAGATCTACAAGCAGCTTCACTGACGCGGCCGTGCGGCCGGCTGCCTTGCCAGCGTTCTTGTGGCAGGCCGGTCGACACGGCACAATTGCGAATCCTTTACTGTCCCGCATGCCATGCCGTTCAATTTCCCGATTTTCCTGACGTGGGTACGGATCGTGCTGATTCCGCTCGTCGTCGGCGTGTTCTATCTGCCGGACACGGTGATGGGCGGCGCGCACCGCAATCTCGCGGCGGCGGCGATCTTCATACTCGCGGCGCTGACCGACTGGTTCGACGGCTACCTGGCCCGCAAGTGGAACCAGACGTCGTCGTTCGGTGCATTTCTCGATCCGGTGGCGGACAAGCTGATGGTGACGGCCGCGCTGTTGATCCTCGTGCAGATTTCGCGGGTCGACGCGGCAATCGCGCTCGTGATCGTCGGCCGCGAGATCGCGATTTCGGCGCTGCGCGAGTGGATGGCGCAGATCGGCGCGTCGAAGAGCGTCGCGGTGAACCAGCTCGGCAAGTTCAAGACCGCATGCCAGATGGTCGCGATTCCGATGCTGCTGTTCTACGGGCCGCTGCCGCTCGGCGTCGCGACGATCGACACGCGCGTGTGGGGCGAATGGCTGATGTATCTCGCTGCGGTGCTGACGATCTGGTCGATGCTGTACTACATGAAGCTCGCATGGCCGCAGATTCGCGAGCGCGGCGGCGCGTGATGCGTGCAGTCGAGCAGGTTTTTGTAAAAAGGGCTGGAAAAGCCCTTGACACACGAATGTGCCTTCGACATAATCTCGCTTCTCCGCTGCACGACGAAGTAAGTGTGTGACGGGGAAGCAGTAGTGCAGCAATACGCGGGAGTAGCTCAGTTGGTAGAGCGCAACCTTGCCAAGGTTGAGGTCGCGAGTTCGAGACTCGTCTCCCGCTCCAGATTTTTTCTGGCAGCGTGTTGGTCGGCAAAGCGCTGCAGATGCAGGACACATGCGGGAGTAGCTCAGTTGGTAGAGCGCAACCTTGCCAAGGTTGAGGTCGCGAGTTCGAGACTCGTCTCCCGCTCCAGATTTTTCTGGCAGCGTGTTGGTCGGCGAAGCGCTGCAGATGCAGGACAATGCGGGAGTAGCTCAGTTGGTAGAGCGCAACCTTGCCAAGGTTGAGGTCGCGAGTTCGAGACTCGTCTCCCGCTCCAAGTAATGGGGAAGCCACGCTTCCCCTTTTATTTGATGGACTTTCAGTCCTCGAATAAAAAATCTGTCGCTTGCCTCACGGCATTCGCACAGTCCGCTTTTGGCGCGATAGCAAAGCGGTTATGCAGCGGCCTGCAAAGCCGTTTAGGCCGGTTCGACTCCGGCTCGCGCCTCCAGATAAAGCCCCGCTTCGGCGGGGCTTTTCTTTTTCCTGCGCCCAGCGCCACTTTCCGCGACGTTGCAGCCGCCAAGCGTCCGACGTTCGACGCGCGGATTGAACATGAGTCGGTCGTCTGGAACGAAATTCACGTATGCGTTGCGAGACTGAAGCGGAAGCATTCGTTGATGCGACGAATGACCTGACGCACGCGAAATTGTCTGCGACAGTGCGCATCGTACCGATGGTGTTGCGCAACCTCGATTGAGTGCCTCGCGCGAAGCAGGCAAGTGGCCGTATCCGATCGACGTCAGCTTGGAAGAACGTCCACGTGACGCGTCGTGCCGACACGTTCGTCACGATGTCGACGACAGCGTTGCAGGTCTGAAACACTTCATGCAATCAACACGACGGCGTTTTTTTGCATACGCCTGACGTGTAATGACAGCGGGCGCCTGCTTCATATGGCACGCCGTTTGCGTTATCGAATTCAGAAATCGAAAGGCTCAAGGCGCGCCATGCGACTTCGGCGCCGCCTGACCCATCGACCAGGCGGGGGACAGTTCAATGAAGTCAAACCGACGAGCGGACAGCGCGCGCGTACCGATCCGCAGCACGATCGTCATCGCAAACGGCTGCCGGATCCCGGCGGCCGGTTTCGAACGCGCGCCGTCACGAGAACCGTCCGGGGCAGGGCCGCATCGTTCCGACGACGGTTTTCCGGTTGCCACGGCTCGCTTCGGCTAGGATCCAGCCACCGTCCCGATGCCGCTCATCATGACCGCACGTTCCCGCAATCGTCTGACAGCGTGGCTTGGCATGTTTGCCATGCTGCTCGTCGTCATTGCGCCGCTCGTGAGCCATGCCCTGGTTTCCCATGACCAGAATGCGCCAGTCGCATCGATCTGTTCGGCCGACGGACAGCCCGACGCATACAATCACGCACTTGCCGCTGACCATTTCGCGGCTTGCGGGTATTGCGACCTGCTCGTGCATCATGCGCCTGCACCGTCAGCGTCCTTGCCGCAATGGCTGGCGGTTCCCGGCAATGCCGTCGCGCATCCACCCGCTTCACGCCCGTTTGTCCTTCGGGATATCCCCCGGGCGGGCCGGCCCCGCGATTCGCCGTTCTACCTCTGACGTAGTCACTCCAGCAGTTGATCCGCACAGGCTCCCCCGCGGCGCGTGAAACGCCCGCGGCCGCGAGCCCGCAATCGGGTCATCTCGCACCGCGCGTCCGCCATGTTGCGGATAACGCGCGTGCCTGCACACGACATGAGAGGGGAACGACATGCGAATCGAATCGAAGAAGACCGTCGACGCGGCGTTGGCCGCGTTCGCCTGTCTGACGGGCTTGACCCTGCCGGTTGCCGCCCACGCCTGCGCGACCTGTGGCTGCTCGCTGAGCACGGATGCCGCGATGGGGTATTCGGCCATGCCGGGCTGGCGTATCAGCCTGGACTACACCTTCATCCCGCAGAACCAGTTGCGCAGCGGAACGCATGCGGTTTCGGCCGTTGTACCGGCGGCGATCAATGCGGCAGGCGGCAGCCAGGAGGTCGAGAACCAGACGATCAACCGCTACTGGAACCTGGGCATCAGCTACAGCCCGAACCCCAAATGGAACTTCAGCGCGATCGTGCCGTTCGTCGATCGGGGCCACTCGACGTACGGGAATGCCACGCCGGACCAGCTCACACCCGACAATCTGAGCGGCGTCACCAGCAAGGGGCTGGGCGACATCAAGCTGATCGCCAGCTACCAGGGCTTCCTGCCGACCCGCAATCTCGGCGTGCAACTGGGGGTCAAGCTGCCGACGGGAAAGTACGGCGGCCAGAACGTGCTGACGGGCGCCAACGTCGGGCGTAGCCCGGTGTTCTTCTCGTCAGGCCCAAACAGTGCGAACGGCCAGGCCCTCGATACGAGCCTGCAGCCCGGGACGGGCAGTACCGATCTGATCGTCGGTGCGTACTACTATCAGCCGGTCAGCCAGAATTTCGACGCGTTCATCAACGGTCAATTCCAGGCTGCGGTGGTCGAGAATCTTCGCGGCCTCGGCGAGGACTTCCGGCCCGGTAACCAGGCGACGGTCAGCGTCGGCCTGCGTTACGAGGAGAACCCGAGGATCGTGCCGCAGCTCCAGATCAACGTGACGCGCAAGAGTTCGGACCAGGGGGCGCTCGCCGACACCGGCAACACGGCCGGCACGGTCGTTTATCTGTCGCCCGGCGTGACGGTGAACGTCGTGAAGAACCTGAGCGTCTATGCGTTCGTCCAGAAGGCGCTGTACAGCAGGCTCAGCGGCTATCAGCTGTTCCCGCGCTGGTCGGGCACGGTGGGGGCGAGCTATGCGTTCTGACGATTTCGGAGGAAGCAGCGGGCGTCGCCGGGCGAGGCGCGACTGGCTGCGCATGGCCGGAGGGCTTGCACTGGGCGCCGGCGTCGGCGGATGGCTGCCGGCCGCACAGGCCAGCGGTCTGGCGGTCGGCCGTCCGGCGCCCGGCCTCGTCCTGCACACGCTCGACGGACAAAGCATCGCCAGCGAGGATTTGCGGGGTAATGTCGTCATCCTGACCTTCTGGGCCACATGGTGCGAGCCCTGCCGGACCGAACTGCCGCTGTTGTCCGCGTATGCCGCGCGCCGTGCGGCGAACGGCCTGCGCGTGCTCGGCTTCAGCCTGGACGGGGCGGACAACCTCGCGGAGGTACAGCAGGTAGCGGCCGGCCTGAGCTTTCCGGTGGGGCTGTTGGGCAGTGCCTATGCCGGAGGCTACGGGCGCATGTGGCGGATCCCGGTGAACTTCACGATCGACCGGAACGGGCTCCTCGTCGACAATGGCTGGGACGATCCGCAACCGTCGTGGACTGCCGGGCGCCTCGAGCGCGTCGTTGCGCCGCTCTTGCGAAGATAGAATCGGTATCCATCACATTGTCAGGCGGCTCCCGCCAGTCGCTATGCATCCCGACGGGACGCTTTCTCGTTCGGATTTGCACTGGTGGGGGATAGGTCGCAAGTGATTGAATAAGCCTTGCGTTTATCATTCCCTCCCCTGAACTACGGGAGGGACGGATACATCATTCAGGCAGCAGCAGCTCGAGGACGGACTGGAACGTGTCGCGTTCTATGGGTGCAGAGTTTCGCGGATGCACGATGAAGCGAGGCCGGTTCGACTCCGGCTCGCGCCTCCAGGTAGAACGAGATAAAGCCCCGCTTCGGCGGGGCTTTTCTTTTTTCTGCGTCGCTTTCGTCCTTGTAACGAAGTTGTTCAGAGTGGTAAAGAGTCGCCTGCAATCAACTAAAAACCGACGCCAACCATCCGTCAATCGGCTAGTTGGCAATCGAGGCGAGTTCATCTGGGCATGGCGAGCAAACGACTGCGGCCGTCCGGCACGAGGGATGCCCCATCAAGCGGGCGAACCTGCTACCAAAAGCCACTTTCCCAGACCTTTGACACTGAGGAAGAGGGCGACGCGTACGTTGACCTCCACCTGTAGTGGTCGACTCGTTCCGGACACTGCGTTAAGTTTTTCTTCCGCGACAGCCGGTGCCAGTCCGCCATTCGATCTGTTCTAGAAATCCAGGCGGTTCAGACCGCGAGCATTCTCACCTAAATCAGTGTCCGGATTCATTTGACCACTACAGTCGGCGGAGCTGATCGTTGCCGCGTTGTCGACAGTTCGGAAGCGGAGGCTCGGCACGATCCTTATCAGCATCAAGGATGAAGTGTTCTCGGCCGACAACGACGAACTGAACAACATTTCACGACTTCGGGTGTCGTACCCAACCAGCGAGAATGCCCGGCTTGTCGCGAGTTTTACATGCGCCGCTTAGAGGCGCCGGCGCAATCCGCAGATGGGGACGTGTTCGCAGCCCAGTCAAACTGGAACGCGTCCTCATATTCGAACGACATAGGACCGAACGCACCGCGCTGCGAACCTTCATCCCTCGCGAGCGAATGGCTCTCGAAGCCCTCGTCTGATCGTGTTGCTGGACAGCCCGGTACGTCGGGAAATATCCCGGAGAGGGACGCCATCGGGAAATGCTTTCGCCGGATTTTGGCCAACATGCTCACCGCAAGCGCTCCGGTTTTCCTGCTTGGCGTCCCAAGCCGGCATTCGAACATGTGGGCCTGTTTTCGATGAAAAAACCGGCTGCAAACGGAGCGGTTTTGCTCGCGTGTCAACAGTTGAGATTCATTGTGAAGACTGGGGGGCGGAAAGGGTGCAATTGCTAATGTAGCCGTATCCCTCTGCGCTCGCTCTTCCATTCGTTTGAATGGTTACGGGGCGGCCGGAATAGAGGCTGGCCATTAGTGCAACGTAAATGTGATCTATTGCGGATTGACCTCTTGATGGGTCGGCCAGAAATTGAAAATGGATTTCGTCGCCGTTTCGCTGGGCCAGTGTGGCGAGCAGATTGTTGGTGTAGATATTCGGACTTGCCTCGATCCGAATGACTCTTGCGTCTTTGTAAATTTCGAGAATATTCGGTTTGATCGTTTCCATTTTCGATTCCTTTCGATTGTTGGTGAGGTGAAGCTCAGAATGATTCTAGATGATGAAAATGTTTCGTCAATCGAAGATCGCGTTTGATCGGCTTTTGTTAATTGTCGAGTTAATTGATTCTTTTCGAGGGTTGATGGATGTTATTGGTTGTAATTGAAATTTTCATTGACGGGGTTAGTATCGACGGTGCAGGAGCTGTTTCTGGTTGTGGCGGGTATTTGAGGTTTGGAGTGGCTGCTTTGTGGTGATTTTGGCTCGAATCAATTTATGATCTATTTTTTATAAATGAGGGCGTCATGGCAATCCGTTATGTTCTGGTGGTCGTCAATGTTAGCAAGGCTCTTCAGGAGAAGAATCTTGCCAAATACACGTATATGATCGATTCGACCGGGTACGTTGGAGTCAATGGAGAGGGCGGGAATGAGTTGCTGACGACATGCAAGGTCAAGGATACGATTCAATGGACTGTTACATCAATTAATCCTGGGAATGATGTTTCAATAGCTGGAATTAACGGGCAGGCTGTAAATTCTGGCATGATCAATGTTGATCATATCCCGCCGGGTGGCGTGACTAGCACACAGGCGTATGTTGCGAAGGCGGGTACCAAGGTCCAATATAGTATGAGTTTGATTCTTGATGATTCGCCTCCTATGAGTTTCGATCCGTTTATTACTGCAACTCCTCGCGCGTCCGAAGATGAGAGCGAGTAATTGAATTGACGACTCTAATTAATTGCTGATCGCCAAAATTGGTTGCTTGTCTTGAGTTGGGGCGATGTGGCGTGGCCCGTCAAGTTGTTTTGACGGGCTAGCAGTGTGGTGGCGAGCATAGCCCGCCAGCGGCTGGCGGCGGTGAGTCAGTCAAATCTCGCGAACCTGCAGAAAAGTTGCTTTGGCGGGAAACTGTGGGCAGACGTTCCGGACGCGGACTGAACGTCCGCCGGCTTCGAATCCGTTGCGTTTGGAGGCGGAATTGTCGGTCGCGCATCTGCCGCTCGCGAGCGAGTACCTCAGTCTCAACGACCATCGGTCGCATTACCAGAGCCGACGTCGTTGAACGTTGCGGACGACCGCGATGCGATCGGCGTCGCTCCGCATGCGGTTTTCATGCCATCGATGGCGGGTTCCCGGCCATCGAACGGGCGAGAGTAATGCCACCCTGTGACCGGCAGGACCGGAAAGGCGCTGTCGCCCCGCGGGGAAAAGTACTTGTGGCCGACGCCGGTGTGGGCTTTCCATCAATGGTCGCCGTCGTGCGGCCCTCCAACGTTCGGTGCACATGCACGCGATCCGGCACGAAGCGTTGTTCGAGCGTCATTTCCTGAAGGTGGTTGTGCTCCAGGCGTCGAGCAACTCGTCCTGTCCCGCGTGTTGGCGGAATTCGGGCAACTCGTTTGGAAGGCCCGCCTATGGCGTGACCAGACCGTGCGACCGTAATATCGGGGGACACTAAAAAACCCCCTGCCACAACGAGGGAAGTGGCAGGGGCTGCGAACGCACCGTTCAGGCACGAGGTGAAGGTGCGCCATAAATATAAAAGCAGTTGTTGGGATATTAAATAATTATGCGATTCTTCCTGCTATTACCTCGTGTGACGAGGTGGACTCGTTTTTAGAGGCGATTGCCCCATCAATCGTTCACATTCTCGCAGCTCTTCGGGCCTTCGCCCCAGCTCTTTCCTCCTCCGTTCGTGCATTGCCGCTTGGTGTATTGCTCGGGCAACTGACCTTTCGGCAGCTTTCCGTCGGCAGGACAATTGTGATGGTAATAGCAGAAGGATTTTTCGGCGGCGCCGGCTTCTCCGTTAAAAAAGAGGCACGCCATCAAGGTCGGAAAGAGGATCTTGGCAATGGTGCGCATATCGATTATCTCGGTCGAAAGGTAGTGGGTAACAAAATAGGCACCGTTACGGTACTTATCTCTCGCATAACAATGGCACGTAGCCATTTAGTTACCGTATTCGAGCAAAATCCCGGACCGCGCTGGTTGCGCAGCAATGATTCTTTCCGCCACATTATTTTCGATAGCCACTTGCTGGCCGTATGTGACGTTGAGCTTGATCGTGTTGCCGTCCATGTATGCGTTGACAGTCGCGAGATTCTGCCCGCTAGGGTAGGACAGCTGTAGCGGACCCACCACGACATTGCTTGAAATCACTTCGCCGAGGACGAGTGAATTGAACAAACCGACCCAATAAGTCGGTGTCACCTGGAACTGAGCCGATGCGCCGCTGACCACGCCCTTCTTGAACACCGATCCCTGACCGCTCATGCCGATGCCAAGGTTCGCGAGATTGGTCGACTTGTTATTGATCAGGACGGAATCTCCCGGTACGGAACCGGACCCCGGCACCAATTGCTGGACATTATCTTGGAAAATGCAGTCCCATGCTGTTCCCAATTCCGTCTTCAACGTCTGACTGGCTTTGTAGACTCCAATGCCACCGATCTGCTGGTAATTGGCAATGGCGACGTTGTAGAAAATATCCCACGTCACACCGCTGGCGCCACTTTGAGGGACGGTCGTTTGCTTCCACGACACGCTCTCCAGTCCAATTGAACTCGGCAGGGTCTGGTATACAGCCATAGTCCAGGTCTGCTTGGTATCGTTGTTGAAATCAACATAATAAGAAGTCATTTTCGGTCTCCACGATGAAAGATGGATTTTGTGCTTCGCTGCACTGGGTTCATGGATGGATTGATTTTTTACATAAATGTCTCCGTAATCTGCGATTGACGGTCTGATACTCTTTGGTAGACAAAATCTACAGCGCCCGGGATTCGGGTTGTATATTTTTTGACAGGCATCCAGTGCTCGTGCTCGGAATGTTTGTCGTCGGCAATAGGTCTTTCCGCCCCATTGGCGACTGCCGGAGGCTCTGGTGAAATTTTTCAATAGTTTTTAAAAAAGAAGTGCCGTAATGATTTTCCGGTGGCAGGAAATAATCCAGTCCGTCATCCCCGTTAGATCATCTTAGGAAATTTCCTTAAATAAGGTGTGGTAAACGATTTATCGTTTACCCTTAGGTGTCAATTTCATGATTTTATATTTAATTAAATTGAGCATTTCTCTCTTGGCAATAGCGGATGTTTTTGTCAGCGCCGAGCGTTGTAGTTTCGGTTTCGGATCCGAGTGCCGATCACGATGAATATTCGGTAAATGAAACTATGGTTGCCGTTACCGCTCTACTGCAAATTGCCCGTTCCGCTCGCGCGGGGTGTTGTTACATAGCGCGTCGGGAGACTGGTAAGGGGAGAGCGTGCCCCGCGGCAAAGAGGTGCGGATTGAGTACGCACCTGATGCTCGGGGTACAAAGTTCTTGGTTGCCGCGAAAAGGCGGTCGGAGGAGTGCGGCGTTGAGCTCGTTGCAGGAAATCTACCTAGGGCTATTGAAGGGGCGTAGCCGCGGTGTATCTGCGATGCGCTCAACGATTGCTTCGAAGGTATGCGCCAGAGCGTTGCGGGAGACCGCAGTGGGTCGGCAACGGCTCGTCCCCGAAAAGGCGGGCGTAGGTCGCGGCGTCGCTTTAGGCGCGAACCTTGTCAGACAGGGCGCAGGCACTGTTGCACCATCGGGGTGATGATTGCAGGTGCCGCGGGGGTTGCGTGCTCATGTGACAGGGAAGTGCTTTGGAACCCGAGTTGCCTAGCGGCCCTGACGAGCAGGCGAGAAGCGCGCTTTTCGGCCAAGAAGAGGAGGTGGCGGCACGCGTGCACGCTACACGTCTCCGCATCGCTTGGTGGCCGACGCGCACGGCGCATGCAACGGCCCCCGACCGATCACCCATCCACCGGCTGCGCCGGCGTGTCGAGCGTCAGTTGATAGAACGCCGCGTCGAGCCACCGGCCGAACTTGAATCCCGCCTGCGTGATCGTTCCCGCGTGCACGAAGCCCAGTTTCGTATGCAGTGCGATGCTTCCCGCATTGGTCGCATCGATGCAGCCGACCACCACGTGTACCTGCGCTTCGCGCGCGCGCCGGACCACTTCGCGCAGCAGCACCTCGCCCAGCCCGCGGCCGCGCTGGTCGCAATGCACGTACACGCTGTGTTCGACCGTGTACTTGAAGGCGGGAAACGCGCGGAACGTGCCCCAGCTCGCAAAGCCCAGCAGCGTGCCCGACGCATCGACCGCGCCGATGACCGGGAAGCCGCCCGCGCGCTTCGCCGCGAACCACGCGACCATCGCTTCCGGTGGACGCGGCTTGTAGTCGTACAGCGCGGTCGAGTTCGCGATCGCGTCGTTCAGGATCTCGAGGATGGCCGGCGCATGCTCGGCCTCGCTGCAATCGATCAGGCGCACGTCGTCGCGCTGTTTCGGGGAATTCATACCGGCTCCTGTGGGCAATGGATAGGGCGCGCGCACGGCAACTGCGACGACGCGTTCATCAGAGGTTCCGCACGCCGGCGGCGGCAGACGCATCGCAGATCGCGACGACATAGCGGGCGGCATGCGACGACGGATTGCTGAAAATCAGCGGCTGGTCGAGCCGCATCGCCAGGCAGTCGCCTTCGTGAAGTTCGTGAAGCGCGTCGCCGAACGTGACGTCGACGCGGCCGCTGATCACCCACACCTGCTGATGCAGCGCGCTTTCGCGTCCACCGCTGTCGTACGCGACGCGTGCGCCGGGCGGGAAATCCACCTCGACGAGCTGGATCGGCGACGGCCAGCCGGCCGGGGAGAGGTTGCGGCGCACATAGCCGGACGCCGGATCTCGCCATTCGGCCTGCTGCGCGCGGCGGGCCAGCGGCTGCGCGGGCGTGTCGTCCGGGGCGCCGCCGAACAGGCCAGCCAGCGACACGCCGAGCCCGGCCGCGAGCTTGTCGAGCACGACGGCCGTCGGGCTGGCCGATGCGCGTTCGATGAGCGAGATCATCGAACGGCTGACGCCGGAGCGCGCGGCCAGCGCATCGAGCGTGTAGCCTCGCACGGTGCGCAGGTCGCGTAAGCGCCGGGCGATGCGTTCGTTAATGCCGGTGTCGTCGGTAACGGCGGTCGCTGATTCTTTCATGATGGATTTATTTTCCAGCAAACTGGAATTCGCTGTCAACGGGATCGACCTCCGACGGCTCGACGGGATTCCAATAGCTTGCCCAGCAGTCCTGCGCGGCGTAATATACGAATCGACTACGTTTCGTTTAATTGGGGATATATGGGCATCATCAAGATTTCCGAGCACATGCACGAGCGGCTGCGCTCGACCAGCACGGCGCTGAGCCGCTCGATCAACGCGCAGGCCGAACACTGGCTGCGCGTCGGGATGCTGGCGGAACTCAATCCGGCGCTGTCCTACGGTGACATCTGCCGGATGCTGATCGAGGCCGAAGCACGGGGCGGTGAGACGGGGCCGGCGGAACCGGTCGAGCACGGCATCGAGCAGGTGGCGTAATGGCGAAACGAGACATCCCGATCCGCGGCGCCGCGGAAATCGCCAAGTCGCGCGAAGCCGCGAAGCTCGCGTCGCAGGTGCTGACGATGATCACCGAGCACGTGAAGCCGGGCGTCACCACCGATGATCTGGACGCACGCTGCCGCGAATACATCGTCGACGTGCTCGGCGCGATCCCGGCGAACATCGGCTACCACGGTTATCCGAAGACGCTGTGCACATCGGTCAACCACGTGGTGTGTCACGGCATTCCGACGTCGCGGCCGCTGCGCGACGGCGACATCGTGAACCTCGACATCGCGGTGATCAAGGACGGCTGGTTCGGCGATACGAGCCGCATGTATTTCGTCGGCGAACCGAACGAGCTTGCGCGGCGCCTCGTCGCGACGACCTATGAAGCGATGCATGCGGGCATTCGCGCGGTGCGTCCGGGTGCGACGCTCGGCGACGTCGGCTACGCGATCCAGCAGGTCGCGCATCGCGAAGGATTCAGCGTGGTTCGCGAATACTGCGGGCACGGCATCGGCGATGTCTATCACGACGAGCCGCAGGTGCTTCACTACGGCCGTCCGGGCACCGGCGTGCCGCTCCGGCCGGGGATGATCTTCACGATCGAGCCGATGCTCAACGCGGGCAAGCGCGACACGCGCATGCTGGCGGACGGCTGGACGGTGGTCACGAAGGACCATTCACTGTCGGCGCAATGGGAGCACATGGTCGTGGTGACGGAAACGGGCTTCGAGGTGCTGACCGAGGACGCGAAGCCGCAGGCGTTCCCGGCGCTGTCCGGCACGCACGCTGCCTGATACCTGCAGTGCGCCACGAAGGGTGGTGCAGCGGCACAGTGAAACGGGCCCCTTTGCGGGGCCCGTTTCGCTTTCGTTCGAGGTTGCGCGGCGCGCGCGATTGACGCGCGAACGCGGCGACCGATTGCTTGGTGGGGGAGCGCGGTCTGGCCGCCGCTCAACCGCGCGCCTTCTGCCATGCGTGTTCGACGAACACGCGGCACAGCGCTTCCATCCCCTGGCGGTCTTCGTCGTCGAAGCGCGCGGCGACCGGGCTGTCGACGTCCCACACGCCGATCAGCGTGCCGTCGGCGGCCACCAGCGGCACGACGATTTCCGATTCCGATGCGGCGTCGCACGCGATATGGCCGGGGAAGTCATGCACGTCGCGCACGACCTGCGTCTCGCGCGTCTGCGCGGCCGTGCCGCACACGCCCTTGCCGAGCGCGATCCGCACGCAGGCGGGCTTGCCCTGGAACGGCCCGACCACGAGTTCCGTCCCGTCGAAGAAGTAGAAGCCGGCCCAGTTGAGACGGTCGAGTGAGTGGTAGACCAGCGCGGAGAAGTTGGCCGCGTTCGCGGTCAGGTCGCGTTCGGATTCGACGAGCGCACGCGCCTGCTCGACGAGCGTCGCGTATTGATCGGCCTTGGAGGCGTTGGGGTCGTTGGACAGCGTGAACATGGCGGGAAAGCGATCAGGGTTGTGGAATGCGCGATGTGCGTACCGCAGTCTACGGCATGCGCGCGGGGTTTGCAGCGCCCGGTCACGCGTGAAGCGGCGCACTCAATCGGGTTCGAGTTCGGCAAACCGCTCCGCGAGAAAATCCAGCAGTGCGCGCACCGCAGGCAGCAACCCCCGGCGCGACGCGAACACCGCATGCACGATCTCGCGGCGCGGCGCCCAGTCGGGCAGCACGGTCACCAGCTCGCCGCGCGCGACCTCGTCGCGCACCATCATCGTCGGCAACTGCACGATGCCGACACCCGCGACGGCTGCCGCGCGCAGCGCGAGCATGCCGCCCGTCACGAAGCGCGGCTGGTGATGAATTTCCGCGTGCGCGCCGTCGGGCCCGCGCAGCCGCCACACGTGCGCGGACTGCGGGGCGCCGTGATCGAGACTCGGCAGGCGCGCGAGATCGGCGGGAACGGCCGGGGCGCCGTGCTCGCGCAGCAGCGCCGGGCTCGCGACGAGGCACTGGCCGCGCTCGGCCAGCACGCGCAGCGCGAGATCGCTGTCTTCGAGCGGCGGCGGGCGTACACGGATCGCGACGTCGATCCCTTCGCCGACCACGTCGACGCGCCGGTTGGTCGCTTCCAGATGAATCTCGACGCGCGGGCACGCGATCATGAACGCGGCGATCATCGTGCCGACCAGCGAATCGAGCAGCACGATCGGGCAACTGACGCGCACGATGCCGCGTGGCTCCTCGTGCAGCAGCGCGATCGCCTCGTCGGCCGCATCGGCTTCGACGAGCATCGCGCGGCAATGCGCGTAATAGGTCTGGCCGACGTCGGTGACCGTGAAGCGGCGCGTCGAGCGCTGGATCAGCCGCATCCCGAGCCGCGCCTCGAGCAGCGCGATGCGGCGGCTCAGCTTCGATTTCGGCATGTCCAGCGCCCGCCCGGCCGGAGCGAAGCCCCCGTGTTCGACGACCTGCACGAAGTAATAGAGATCGTTCAGATCCCGCGCTTTATCGTTCATGAAATGGAACGCTGAGTGCGATTTTGGCAGTCTACCGGATCGATCGTTCCACCACTATATTTCTACCCAGGATGCGAAACACGTGTTTCGCCGCAATTCGGAGAAGGCAATGAAGAAGATCCAGGGTGTGTACAGTGCGCCGCGCGGCCATTGGGTCGGCGACGGTTTCCCGGTGCGTTCGATGTTCAGCTACCAGTCCCACGGCGCGCACCTGAGCCCGTTCCTGCTGCTCGATTACGCCGGCCCGACCACGTTCGAGCCGGGCTCGGCCGCGGCACCGCGCGGTGTCGGCCAGCATCCGCACCGCGGGTTCGAGACGGTGACGATCGTCTATGACGGCGAGGTTGCGCACCGCGACTCGACCGGCGCGGGCGGCGTGATCGGCCCGGGCGACGTGCAGTGGATGACGGCCGCGAGCGGGATCCTGCATGAGGAATTCCACTCGGAAGGGTTCACGAAGCGGGGCGGCCCGCTCGAGATGGTGCAGCTGTGGGTGAACCTGCCCGCCGCGGACAAGATGGGGGCGCCCGGCTACCAGACGCTGCTGAACGCCGACATCCCCGTGGTCGAGCTGCCGGACGGCGCGGGGCGTGCGCGGATCATCGCGGGCGAACTCGACGGGCGGCGCGGCCCGGCCCGCACGCATACGCCGATCGACGTGTGGGACGTGCGGCTCGTGGCCGGCGGCCATGCGCGGTTCCCGGTCGCCGAAGGGCGTACGCTCGCGGTGGTCGTGCTGAGCGGTACCGTGCAGGTGAACGGCGAGACGGTCGCCCGCGAAGCGCAGTTCGTGCAACTCGGCCGCGACGGCAGCGATGTCGAGATCGAAGCGAACGGCGACGCGAAGCTGCTGATCCTGAGCGGCGAACCGATCGACGAACCCGTCGTCGGTTACGGGCCGTTCGTGATGAACTCGCAAGCGGAGATTCGTACCGCGATCGACGATTTCAACAGCGGCCGCTTCGGTCAGATGCCGGCATGACGGACAGGCCCCGCGCAATGCGGGGCTTTTTTTGTGCGCGGGCAGTCGGTCGCGCGGCGAGTGCGCTTCGAGGCATAATCGTCGATTGCCGCGCGCCGGCCGGCGCGCCCGAATCAGGACCGACCATGAACGCATCCGCTGCATCCCCGAGCGCCGCCGATCTCGACTGGCGCTGGAAATTCTTCGACGCGCTGACGGCGCGCGAAGTCTATTCGATCCTCGAAGCCCGCAGCGCGGTGTTCGTCGTCGAGCAGAACTGCGTGTATCGTGACATCGACGACGCGGATCAGGCCGCATGGCATCTGGCCGCCTTCGATCCGGCCGGTCGCTTGGCCGGCTATCTGCGTGTGCTGCTGCCCGATGCGCAGAACACCGACGTACGCATCGGCCGCGTGCTGACGACCGCCGCGTTTCGCGGCGCGGGCCTCGGCAACGGGCTGCTGTCGCGTGCGCTCGAGCATATCCGCGCGCAGTGGCCGGATATGCCGGTGAGCCTGCATGCGCAGGCCCACTTGCAGCGTTTTTACGGCGCATTCGGTTTCACGCCGAGTTCGGACGTGCACGACGAGGACGGCATCCCGCACGTGTGGATGAGCAGCGCACGCGCGTAATGCGCGATGCGCCGCCCAGCCGTCAGTGCGCGGCGTGCGCGACCGGCGGCCGGGCCGCGCGCTGCGCGGCCCGTTCATCGATCAGGCGGCCGCGCGCGGACAGCCGCAGCCAGTGCCGCAGCGCGATCAGCGCGCCGATCACGCTCATCATCGAGCCGGGAATCCACAGCAGCAGGCCGCCGATCTGCTGGTCGCGCAGCGGGCTCAGCCATGTGAACGCACGGCCGCAGATCGAATAGATCGGATACAGCTCGTGCGGCGTGAAGAAGATCAGCGCGCCGAGCGCGATCTGCGGCGGGATCGCCGCGACGACGATCAGGATCCGGCGGCCCGGCGACAACCGCGCGGGCGGCGCGGGGCGCGGATCGACGACGAGCCACCAGAACAGCAGCCCGTCGATCACCATGCTCCAGTTCATCACGCGATAGAGACGCCAGTCGAGCATCGCGATGAAGTGGATCGGCGACAGCAGCCAGAAATAGATCAGCCCGACGAACAGCACGACCGCGACGACGGGATGGAACACCACGTCGAGCGTCGCGCGCACGGGCGCCCACGCGAGCGCGGGGCGCACGAAACGCTGCCGCCAGCGGAACGGAATGCCCGCGCGCATCGCCGCGCCCGGATACGACAACGCAATGAAGAACGGCCCGAGGTGGTGCAGCACGAGGTGCTGCGCGCGGTGCAGGAAGAACTCGTGCTCGAAGAAATAGTCGAGCCGCGTATGCAGCGCGATGTAGAGCGCCGTCAGCCCGAACCAGAACGAGAACTGCCGCAGCGGCGATACCTTCGCCTTCTTCACGCCGCGTGCGAACAGCACGGCGGCGGTCAGCACCGCGATCACCACGGTGGGGGACGGTTCCCACGGATCGAGCCAGTACAGGAGGTTCATCGCGCGCGCATCACTTCGCCTGGGCCGGCGATTTCACGGCGAACGGCGCATCGACCGTTTCGCCGTCGGAGAACTTCAGGCGCAGGTGCACGGTGTCGCCCGGCTTGATCGCGTGCTTCGGCTCCTCGAGCATGAAGTGGTAGCCGCCCGGCGCGATGTCGACCTTGCCGCGCGCGGGGATCGTCAGCTTGTCGACCATTTCCATCTTCTGCGTCGAGCCGTTCGAGACGGTCTGGTGCAGCATCGCCATCCCGTAGTCGGGGCTGTCGACGTCGACGAGATCGACCGGCTTGTCGCTCGTGTTCACGAGCGTCACGTAGCCGCCGGCCGGCAGCTTGTTCGGCAGCCAGCGCACCCAGGCGTTCTGCGCGGTGATCGCGCCGGCGGCATATGCGTGGGCGCCGGCGCACAGCGCGGCGAGGAGGGCGAGCGTCTTGAGGGTCGTTTTCGTTTTCATGTCGGGATGAATTCAGGTAGTGGACGCGGTGTCGATGATCCGGCGCAGATCGGCGGCGATGGCGTCGGGCGAGTCGCGGTCGGTCGCCAGCAGGCGGGCGCGGCCGCTCGCGTCGAAGATGTAGACGGCCGAGCTGTGCGTGACTTCGTAGCCGCCGGATGGATCGCGCTTTTCCATCTGGTACGCGACGCGATAGCGTTTCGCGAGCGACTCGATCTGGCGGTCGGTGCCGGTCAGGCCGCGTGCATGCGCGGCGTCGAACGCGGCGACATACGATTGCATCGCCTGCGGCGTGTCGCGCGCAGGATCGACCGAAACGAACAGGATGCGCACGTTGTTGGCCTGCGGGCCGAGCTTCGCCAGCACTTCCATCAGCCGCGCCATCGTTTCGGGGCAGACATCGGGGCAGTGCGTGTAGCCGAAGTAGACGAGCGCGACCTGACCGTGGAACGCATCGGCGTCGACGGGATGGCCGTCGCCGCCCGTCAGCGTGAACGACAGGTCGGGCAGGTGGCCGGTAACGTTGGTCAGGTTCCAGCGCGGCTCGTCGTGCGTGCACGCGGCGAGCGCCACGGTGGCGGCGAGGGCCGCGGCCGTGCGGATGAGGCGGGAGAAGCGCCGGTGCGGCGTGGTGCGGGCAGACGACATCTTAGGGACTGTTTCCATATGGAACGCGCATGCGTTGCCACGAGAACGGCCGCTCGCGAGGCGCGCGACGCTGCGAATACTGACGTATTCGCAAGGAGCGCAACGCGGCGAGCGGCCGTTCTCGTGGCAACCCCAAATTAAAGAAAATCATGTCACGGGAATGCCCGAAATCGCCCGTATGGCGGCGTCGCTCGTCGCTTGTCCCCCAAGGGGACTTCCTTCGGGGCGTTTGGCAAAGCCAAACGGCGCTCCTCACTCCTTGCCATACGGGCGATTTCGGGCATTCGCATGTGCGTTCCATATGGAAACAGTCCCTAAGGCTCGATCAGACGAAATGGTGGCCGGTGGCGCGGCGCCATGCGTCGCGCGGCAGGCGGTTGCGACTGTAGCGCAATTCGCGCGCCCGCGTCCTTTCGAAACCCGTACGCCGCGGGCGAGCGGGGCAATATGTCGCAGTTGACGCGCGCGGCGGCGCGATGCCGGCGCCGCACCGGTTTCGCCCATCTCGATGCGCAGGCGCGGTAAGATGCGCACAATTCCATTCGCGCAGCGGCCGCCCGGTATTTGCCGGCCGGCCCTCACACTATCGAATCGATGCAATCCGTTCCGGCTTCCCTGTCCCTGACCGACACCGCGTTCTTCTTCGACTTCGACGGCACGCTCGTCGAACTGGCGCCGACGCCCGACAGCATTCATGTTCCGCCGTCGCTGCTGACGCTGCTCGACGAGCTGCAGCGCCGCTCGCACGGCGCGGTCGCGATCGTGTCCGGGCGCGGCATCGACAATATCGACACGTTCCTGCAGATGCCCGGCATGCCGATCGCCGGCCTGCACGGCGCGGAGCGCCGCGATGCGAACGGCGACACGCAGCGCATCGGCTTCAACGACGAACGCCTGCTGCGCATCGAGCGCGAGCTGGCGGCCGTCGTCGACCGTCATCCGGGCATGCTGCTCGAAATCAAGGGCGCGGCCGTCGCGCTGCACTACCGCAACGCGCCCGAGCGCGAGGCGGCTGCACGCGCGGCCACCGAGCGCCTCGTCGCCGACTACGCCGATGCGTATGTGCTGCAGCCCGGCAAGATGGTGTTCGAGATCAAGCCGAAAGGCGTCGACAAGGGGCGCGCGCTCGCTGCGTTCCTCGACGAACCGCCGTTCGCGGGGCGTATGCCGGTGTTCGCGGGCGACGACCTGACCGACGAGAAGGGCTTCGCGGTGGTCAACGCGCGCGGCGGCCTGTCGATCAAGGTCGGCGCGGGCGAGACGTCTGCCCGCACGCGGCTCGATTCGGTCGACGCGCTGCATGAGCAGATCGCGCGCTGGCTCGGTGCGGGGCAACCGGACGCATGAGTCGCCTCATCATTGTTTCAAACCGCGTCGCGCCGATTTCGGAAGGCGAACCGGCGGCGGGCGGTCTCGCGATCGGCGTCTACGATGCGCTGAAGGAGACGGGCGGCATGTGGTTCGGCTGGAGCGGCGAGGTCGTCGCGTCCGGCGCGCCGCAGATCCGCGTCGAGGAGCACGGGCCGGTCACGTTCGCGACCATCGGCCTGTCGCGGCGCGACTACGACCAGTATTACCGCGGCTTCTCGAACGCGACGCTGTGGCCCGCGTTTCACTACCGCACCGACCTGATCCAGTACGACCGTCACGAGTTCGAAGGCTATAGCCGCGTGAACGTGTGGCTCGCCCAGCAGCTCGTGCCGCTGCTGCAGGACGACGACGTGATCTGGGTGCACGACTATCACCTGATCCCGTTCGCGCGCGCGCTGCGCGCGGCCGGCGTGAAGAACCGCATCGGCTTCTTCCTGCACATCCCGTTTCCGGCTGCGCAGGTACTCGTCAGCGTGCCGCCGCATCGCGACCTCGTCGAGTCGCTGTGCGCGTTCGACCTGCTCGGCTTCCAGACCGAACCCGACCTGCGCGCGTTCTGCGACTACGTCGAATCGGAAGCGGGCGGCGCGATCGAGCGCGACGGCCACCTGGCGACGGTGCGCGCATTCGGCCGGACGCTGCGCGCGGCCGCCTATCCGATCGGCGTGCATCCGGACGAGATCGCGTCGCTCGCGCAGGCCGGCGAGCACGGCAAGGCGGTGCGTACGCTCGCGACCTCGCTGCGCGGCCGCAAGCTGATCATGAGCGTCGACCGGCTCGATTACTCGAAGGGGCTCGTCGAGCGCTTCCGCGCGTTCGAGAAGCTGCTCGAGCACGAGCCGTCGCATCGCAATCGCGTGTCGTTCCTGCAGATCGCACCGTCGACCCGCGCGGAGCTGCGCGCGTACCAGGACATCCGCCTGCAGCTCGAAGGGGAGTCGGGGCGCATCAACGGACGCTTCGCCGAACTCGACTGGGCGCCGATCCTCTATATCCATCGCCAGTACGACCGCCAGCTGCTCGCTGCGCTGTACCGGCTCGCGCGGGTCGGCTACGTGACACCGCTGCGCGACGGGATGAACCTCGTCGCGAAGGAGTATGTGTCCGCGCAGAATCCGGAGGATCCGGGCGTGCTCGTGCTGTCGCGCTTCGCGGGTGCCGCACGCGAGCTGACGGGGGCGCTGATCGTCAATCCGATCGATATCGACGGGATGGCCGATGCGCTGTCGCAGGCGCTGACGATGCCGCTCGCCGAGCGGCGCGCGCGTTATACGGACATGATCGCGCAGCTTCGCGAGAACAACGTGTCGGTGTGGCGCGACAACTTCCTGCGCGATCTGCAGCAAGCGTAACGGGCGGTTCACCGAGTAATAAAAAAGCCGCAGTGCGACGCGCACTGCGGCTTTTTTGTCGGCTGCGGACCGGTGTGTCAGGCCACGCGTTCGCCGGTCGGCGTGCTGCCGTCGGGGGCCGGGTGATGGCGGCCGTGCTGTTTCGCGAGCAGGTCGCGGTACAGGCCCGGGCGGTTGCGTAGCACGTCGGGCGGGCCGTCGTCGATCACCTTGCCGTTGTTCATCACGATGATCCGGTCGAAGTTGCGCAGCGTCGACAGGCGGTGGGCGATCGCGATCACCGTGCGGCCGACCATCAGGCGGTCGAGCGCGCTCTGGATCGCTTCCTCGGAGGCGCTGTCGAGCGCGGACGTCGCTTCGTCGAGCAGCAGGATCGGCGCATCCTTCAGGATCGCGCGCGCGATCGCGATACGCTGGCGCTGGCCGCCCGACAGCTTGACGCCGCGGTCGCCGACGATCGTGTCATAGCCTTCCGGCATCGCTTCGATGAACTCTGCACAGCGGGCGTCGCGCGCGGCGGCGAGCACTTCCTCGCGGGTCGCTTCGGGGCGGCCGTACGCGATGTTGTCGTAGATCGTCCGGTGCAGCAGCGAGATGTCCTGCGGCACGAGCGCGATCGCGTGGCGCAGGCTGTCCTGCGTGATCGTCTTCACGTCCTGGCCGTCGACCTTCACGGCGCCGTCCTGCGTGTCGTAGAAACGCTGCAGCAGCGCGAGCACGGTCGACTTGCCGGCGCCCGACTTGCCGATCAGGCCGACGCGCTGGCCCGGCTCGATACGAAGGTCGAAGTGGTCGAGGATCGCGCGGCGGTGCGGATAGGCGAACGTCACGCGCTCGAAATCGACGCGGCCGCCCTTGGCCGACAGCGGCTGCGCGTCGGAGCTGTCCGGCATCCCGTGCGGCTCGAGCAGCGTCTTGACCGCCTCGGACAGGCGTGCGATGTGCTGCGTGACGTCGACGAGCGCGACCGCGAGATCGCGCGTGCCGTGCAGGATCGTGAAGCCGAGCGAGCTGACGAGCACGATGTCGCCCGACGTCGCGCGGCCCTGGTCCCACAGCCACAGCGCCCAGCCGAGCAGGCCGGCGGACAGCATCGCGGTGATCACCGCGTGCAGCAGGCGCAGCTTCTCGAGATAGAGCAGGCTCTGCTGGCGCGCATCCATCTCGGCCTTGACCGTCGCGCCGAAGCGCTTCTGCTCGCGCAGCGTCATCCCGAACGCACGCACGAGGCCCATGTTGCCGATCACGTCGACGAGCTCGCCGTCGACCGCCGCGGCCTTCGCCGCGAACGCGTGGTGGCGGGCCGAGCCGCGCCCGGCGAGCTTGAACAGGATGACGGACAGCACGGCCGAACAGCCGAGCAGGCCGGCCGCCATCATCGGATTGACGACGATGATCATCAGGATCGCGCCCATCACCGCGATGCACGGCGGCAGCACGTTCCACGCCATCGTGTTCTCCGACGTGTAGACCGCGTTCGACGTGGCCGTGATGCGGCTCGCCAGCGTGCCGGGCTGCTTTTCGGCGTAGTAGGTGGGCGAATGGCCGATCAGGTACTGGAACAGGTCACGCCGCAGGTCGCCGGTGACCGCGACGAACGTGTGCGCGGCGAACCAGCCGCCGACGCGCCACAGCAGGTTGTCGGCCGCGATCAGCCCGACGAGCAGCGCGAACGCGCTCCACAGCGGGCCGGGGTGATGCCGCCCGGCCGCCAGCACGTCGATCAGGTGCTTGATCGCGTATTGCGAGCCGAGCGCGCAGCCGACGGCGGCCAGCACGCTGCCGAGCACGATGAGGTGGGCGACGGGATGCAGGCGGATGTAGCGGAACAGGAACGCGATCGGTCGATGCGCGTAGCTCGACAGCTTCGCGTTGTGGGCGTTGCGCTGGGCAGGGGTGAGAGATTCCAAAATATGCGTGCGGTGATTCGGTGAGTGAGCGTGGCGGCTGGATCGCAGGCCGGCGTTCGCCCGGACTGAATAATCCGGCATTGTAAACAAGCCCGCGTGTCGCGCTGCGCGAATCTTGCCTTGGCCAGGGGCTCGCGGTCGATTTTGAGATAAAATCCGGCATCCCGTCCTGCCTCATGTGCCGGAATCACGCTGCCGGCGGTCACGGGGTCAAGGAATGCCAAAAGGGCCTTCCACTCTAGAACGGACACCCAAGTCCGCGGGTTGCAAAGTGTTGCACCTTTGTAACAAAGTAAAGTGTTTGAAATGTTGTGCGCCGTATCGGGATTAACCCTAGATAATCGGCTCCGGGTTCGATTCCAGGTTTTTTACGAACCCCTGTCAACGGGTCTTCGTTTCAAACGTTCTATGCCTGTCGCGTCGCCGACGCTCCTTGAGCAGCGCGGGTTTGACGCCCCCGGCAGGCTGATTCGTCCGATCTTCGGACGACATGCATCCAGCCCGGACCGCCGGCAGGTTGCCGACCCATACCTGGTTTTTAGCCGATTTTTTAGGAGTTACGCATGCGAATCGCCCAAATCGCTCCGTTGCACGAAGCGGTGCCCCCGAAACTGTACGGTGGTACCGAGCGAGTGGTGTCCTACCTCACCGAAGCACTTGTCGAGATGGGGCATGACGTGACGCTCTTCGCGAGCGGCGATTCGCAAACCTCCGCGAAGCTCGAAGCCTGCTGGCCGCAGGCGCTGCGCCTCGACCCGACGATCCGCGACGTGATGGCGCCGCACATGCTGCTCCTCGAGCAGGTGCGCCGCCGCGCGGAAGAGTTCGATGTCCTGCACTGCCACATCGACTACTACCCGTTCTCGCTGTTCTCGCGCCAGCCGGTCCCGCATCTGACGACGATGCACGGCCGTCTCGACCTGCCGGAACTGCAGCCGATCTTCAACGCATTCAGCGACGTGCCGGTCGTGTCGATCTCCGACAACCAGCGCATCCCGCTGCCGCAGGCGAACTGGCTGTCGACCGTCTACCACGGCCTGCCGGAAAACCTGCTGACGCCGATCCCGAACGTCAAGCCGAGCTACCTCGCGTTCCTGGGCCGCATCTCGCCGGAGAAGCGCGTCGACACGGCGATCCGCATCGCCGAGCAGGCCGGCCTGCCGATCAAGATCGCCGCGAAGCTCGACAAGGCTGACCGCGCGTACTACGAAGAGAAGATCAAGCCGCTGTTCGCGCTGCCGCACGTCGAGTACATCGGCGAAATCAGCGAGTCCGAAAAGACCGAATTCCTCGGCAAC
This sequence comes from Burkholderia sp. HI2714, assembly GCF_002223085.1. Lineage (NCBI taxonomy): Bacteria > Pseudomonadati > Pseudomonadota > Betaproteobacteria > Burkholderiales > Burkholderiaceae > Burkholderia > Burkholderia sp. HI2714. The sequence goes on from NZ_NKFM01000015.1 coordinate 333,099, forward strand.
GCGCACGCGCTGCTGTTCCCGATCGACTGGCCGGAGCCCTTCGGCCTGGTGATGATCGAGGCAATGGCCTGCGGCACGCCGGTGATCGCGTTCAAGCGCGGCTCGGTGCCGGAAGTGATCGACAACGGCGTGTCGGGCTTCGTCGTCGAAGACGAGCTGTCGGCCGTTGCCGCGCTCAAGCGCCTCGATACGCTGCCGCGCGAGAAGGTCCGCGCCGCGTTCGAAGCCCGCTTCTCGTCGAAGGTGATGGCGCAGAACTACGTGAAGGGCTACGAGGAACTGCTGCGCCAGAAGCGTCGCACGGTGCTCCGCGAAGTCAACGCAAGCTGATCGCGGCCGCCGCCGCGCTGCGGCGGGCGGCTTGCCATCGACGCCCCGTCCGGGTTCCCGGCGGGGCGTTGTCACATCCACGGCGCGGATCTGTTGTATTCTCGCCGCGCCCGACGCCGCGAACGGCCCCCGAAGCGGCCCGGCAGGGCATCCGTCCGTCTGTCCAGACGGTAATGTCCCTATAATGGCCGTGCCGTGAAATCCGGCCCCGCACGAATATCCAGAGGAGAGCAGTCTTGGCGAGAACGAAATCCACGCGCGCAGCGCCGGCCCCCGGCGCCGGTGTGATCTTCGCGTTGCGTGCGATCGGTCTCGTGCTGCTCGCGCGCTGGCTGTTCTCGATGTCCCAGATGGGCTATCGCTCGTCGCTGTCGGCGATGGTGTCGTCGCCCTGGGCATTCGTCTACCTCGTGCTGATCTTCCTGTTGCTCGCGCTGCCGGGCGCCGTCGCGCGTGCCGAACGACCGTTTCATCCGCTGCCGCAGTGGCTGCGCCAGGCGCTGCGCGTCTTCGCGCTGATCGGTTTCCTGTTTGCCGTCTGGTCGATCGGCATGTTCGTCTGGGTGGACGGCTGGCGCCTCGCGCTGCATGCGGTGACGGCGACCAACGGCTGGCTCGTCGCCGCACCGGCGCTTTATGCGGCGATCGTCTGGATCTGCCGTCCGCGGCCGCTGTGGCGGACCAACGTGGCCGCCCGGCGCTTCGCGGTCGGCCGTTATGCGATTTCGCTCGACGTGCTGACGCGCACCGCGATCGTGTGGATGGAAAGCCGCAAGGTCGGCCAGTACGATGCGCGCGAACTGTCGGTGCGCTGGCCCGGCCAGGCGGCGCCTGCCGCGGGCGAGGGGGCCTCGGACGCGCAGCCGGCCGTCGTGCCGCCGCGCCGCGGCAGCTTCTTCAATCGACCGAAGGTCGAACTGCTGTGGGATTCGCCGGCGGCCGTCGGCCATAACCGGCAGATCGTCATGCGCGCGCCGCTCGCGACCGAAGGCGACCGCGTCGCGGTGCTCGCGCTCGACGCCGCGCTCAAACAGATCGTCTGACACGTCCCGCGCACGGCATGCGGGCGACAGGGAGGCGTGATGATCGTCCGCTGGTTGCTGGCTGCCATTCACCTGAGTGCGTTCGGCGTCGCGTTTGCCGCGATCGCGGGGCGTAACCGCGCGTTGCGCCGGCTCATCGCGTCGGCGCAGGCGGCCGACCTGCCCGGCGTATTCAAGGCGGATGCCGCGTGGGGGCTGTCGGCGCTCGTGCTGATCGTGACGGGCCTGATGCGCGCGTTCGGCGGTTTCGAGAAAGGTGCCGCGTACTACCTGCACGAACCGCTCTTTCACCTGAAGATGACCGCGCTCGTGCTGATCCTGCTGCTCGAGGTCGTGCCGATGCTCGGGCTGATCCGGTGGCGCGTCGCCGCGCGACAGCAGCAGATGCCCGAGCTTGGCCGTGCGCGCACCTATGTGCGGATCGGCCATTGGCAGGCGGTACTGGTGATCGTCATCGTGTTCGCCGCGTCGGGGATGGCGCGGGGGATTGGGCTGGCCGGGTAGGTGCGGCCGGCTAGGCCTGGCCGGCTAGGTGCGGCCGGGTAGGTGGGGCCCAGGCTCGACCGGGCGACCCTGCCGCCCGGTCCGTCCCGCGCTCAGCGCACGAGGCAGGGGCGCTTGTTGTTGAAGGTCCAACCGGGAATCAAATACTGCATCGCCGCCGCGTCGTCGCGGGCACCCAGCGCGTGCTGCTTGTACAGCTCGTGCGCGACCGCGACGGCATCCATGTCGATATCGATGCCGAGCCCCGGCCGTTTCGGCACTTCCACCAGCCCGTTCTCGATCTTCAGCGGTTCGCGCGTCAGCCGCTCGCCGTCCTGCCAGATCCAGTGCGTGTCGATCGCGGTGACCTGGCCCGGCGCGGCGGCCGCGACGTGCGTGAACATCGCGAGCGACACGTCGAAGTGGTTGTTCGAATGCGAGCCCCACGTGAGGCCCCAGTCGCGGCACATCTGCGCGACGCGCACCGAACCCTGCATCGTCCAGAAGTGCGGATCGGCGAGCGGGATGTCGACGGCCTGCAACTGCACCGCGTGACCCATTTGCCGCCAGTCGGTCGCAATCATGTTGGTGGCGGTCGGCAGCCCGGTCGCGCGGCGGAATTCGGCCATCACCTCGCGGCCCGAGTAGCCGTTCTCCGCGCCGCACGGATCTTCCGCGTACGCAAGCACGTGATGCTGGTCGCGGCACAGCCGCACGGCCTCGTCGAGCGACCACGCACCGTTCGGGTCGAGCGTCACGCGCGCGTCGGGGAAGCGCTCGGCGAGCGCCGTCACGGCCTCGATCTCGCTCGCGCCTTCGAATACGCCGCCCTTCAGCTTGAAGTCGTTGAAGCCGTAGCGCGCATGTGCGGCCTCGGCAAGCCGCACGACGGCCTCGGGCGTCAGCGCGGCTTCGTCGCGCACGCGCGTCCAGTCGTCGGTCGCGCCGCGGCCGTCGCGGTAGGCGAGGGCGGTCTTCGTGCGGTCGCCGATGTAGAACAGGTAGCCGAGCATTTCGACGCGCTCGCGCTGCTGGCCCTCGCCGAGCAGCGCGGCGACCGGCACGCCGAGATGCTGGCCGAGCAGGTCGAGCAGCGCGGCTTCGAGCGCGGTGACCGCGTGGATCGTCGTGCGCAGGTCGAAGGTCTGCAGCCCGCGGCCGCTCGCGTCGCGGTCGGCGAAGGTGCGCCGCACGTCGTTGAGCACCGCGTGGTAATTGCCGACCGGCTGGCCGACGACGAGCGCGCGCGCATCGTCGAGCGTGCGGCGGATGCTTTCGCCGCCCGGGACTTCGCCGACGCCGGTGCGGCCCGCGCTGTCCTTCAGGATCACGAGGTTGCGGGTGAAGAACGGGCCGTGTGCGCCGCTCAGGTTGAGCAGCATGCTGTCGTGGCCGGCGACCGGAATCGCTTGCAGGTCGACGATACGCGGCGTGTCGTGGGAGGGCGAGGCAGTGACGGCGTTCATGGGCGGCGATGGCGAAAGGGTGGGCAATGCCGTGCGGCAAAAGCTTTACCGCGCGCGACGGGAGGTGCGATCATTCGACAACCGACATGCGCGGCGCGCAAGCCCCGCAGGTCGACGCAACCCGAAACGGGGTGGGAGCGACAACCTGACCAGCGGAGCGCAGAACGCGAACGCTGGCCGATCGTAAGGCATGGGACCAGGCGGCGCAGAGCTGCTCGCTTGAGTCGACAGGAGATCCGTGTTTCGATCATCAGTCGTCGGATGACTTGTGACGCAGTATAATGAATCATCGGCTTTCGCTCAAACCCCGCGTAAACCCTCGGCTCACATTACGATCATTCAAAAAGGAACCGGCCTCATGTCCGTGCCTACGCTTCCCGCAGCGCCGCGCCGTCGCGCACGCAGCCTCGCACAAGATGTCGTCGACGCGCTGACCGCGCAGATCGAAAACGGCACGCTGCGTCCCGGCGACAAGCTGCCGACCGAAACCGAAGTCATGGCGGCGCAGGGCGTGAGCCGGACGGTCGTGCGTGAGGCGATCTCGCGGATGCAGGCGAGCGGCCTCGTCGAGACGCGCCACGGCATCGGCAGCTTCGTGCTGGAGCCATCGCGCCGCCAGACGCTCGGCATCGACCCGGCGACGATCACGACGCTGCGCGACGTGCTCGCGGTGCTGGAACTGCGCATCAGCCTCGAAAGCGAATGCGCGAGCCTTGCCGCGCAACGCGCGAACGATACCGACCTGGCCGCGCTGCGGCGCGCGCTCGACGCGATCGCGTCGGGGGCCGGCGGCGGCCGCGACACCGCGCAGCTCGACTTCCAGTTCCACCTGCAGATCGCGCAATCCACCGGCAACCGCTATTTCGTCGACATCATGACGCAGCTCGGCACGTCGATCATTCCGCGCACGCGCGTGAATTCGGCCCGCTTTGCCGGCGACGATCTGGAGCGCTACGTCGGCCGGCTGAACCACGAACACGAGGATATCTACGAGGCGATCGCGCGCCACGACCCGGAAGCGGCACGCGCGGCGATGCGCACGCACCTCACCAACAGCCGCGAACGGCTGCGCCGCGCGCACGAGGCGGCCGAGGCCGAGGCTGGCTGACGCACCGGGCGGCGCGGCCCACAGTGCCGCCGGCCCGGTCGAATTGCCTCAACATCAGTCGTCATACAAGATCGATATCCGTTCATCGATCACCGGGGCCGGGCGGCGTTGCCGCCGCCGGCCGCCGGCACCGCCGATCAGCCTCCCTTCGTCGTGATCGTCTTCCACGCACCGCTCTTCACCTGGTACAGCGTCGACATCCCGCTCTTCAGCGAGCCGTCGTTCGCGAACGAGATGCGGCCGGTGACGCCTTCGAAGTCGATCTTCTTCAGCGCCGGGCGATAGACCTTCGGGTCGGTCGAGCCGGCCGCCTGCATCGCCTTGATCGCCGCCCACGCGGCGTCATAGCCGAACTGCGCGTACGACAGCACGTCGACGCCGAAGCGCTTCTTGAAGCGCTGTTCGAAATCCTTCCCCTGCGGCAGCTCGTCGAGCGGCCGGCCGTATTCCCACGCCATCGCGCCTTCGGCGGCCGGGCCCGCGATCTTGATGAACTCGTTGTCCTTCACGCCGCCGCCGCCGACGAACTGCGCGTTCAGCCCGAGCTGGCGCATCTGCTTGATGAAGTTCGCGGCGAGCGAATCGAGGCCGCCGAAGAAGATCAGGTCGGGGTTCTTCGCCTTCAGGCTTGTGATCTGCGCGCGGAAGTCGACCGCCTGGTTGCTGGTGAATTCGCGGCCGATGAGGTTGCCGCCCGCGGCCTTCACGGCCTTCTCGAACTCGTCGGCCTCGCCCTGGCCGAACGCGGTGCGGTCGTCGATGATCGCGATGCGCTTCGCCTTCGTCACGTCGACCGCGTACTTGCCCGCGTTGCCGGCGTTCTGGCCGTCGGTCGCGATCACCATGAACATGTTCGCGAGCCCGCGCGCGGTGAGCGTCGGGTTGGTCGCGGCCGGATCGATCACCGGGATGCCGGCCTTGTCGTAGACGACCGACGCCGGAATCGTTGTCCCCGAGTTGAAGTGGCCGACCACGACCGACACATTCTGGTCGACGAGCGCCTGCGCGGCCTGCACACCGATGCGCGGGTCGGCCTGGTCGTCCTGCACGACGAGGTTGAAGTGGGCAGGCTTGCCGGCGATCTGCACCTTCTGCGCGGCGGCATCGTCGAGCGCGAGCTGCACGCCGTTCTGCAGATCCTTGCCGTAGCCGGCGTTCACGCCCGTGAGCGGCGCGGCGAAGCCGACCTTCACGTCGGTCGTATCGGCGGCCTGGGCGGCCTGTTGCGAGAGGATGGCAAGCGCGGATGCAATCGACACCGACAGCAGGGAATGACGGAATTTCATGTTGTTCCTCTTGTTCGACACCTGCGAGTGAGTACCGCATGCGCCCGGGCGGGCCGGACGCGTGCGACGGGCGGGCGGTTCGACCGCTTCTCGGAATCGGGCGGGGGAGGCCGGCATCGTTATCCTCGGAAGAATCTCCCGTCAGGCTCCGCGAAGAAGAGCCCCGATCGCCTCGATATATAGGTCGCCGATATGCCCGGGTCTTGGCAATTCGCCGCGCATTCGGTGCGGATTTGCGCATAGCTTCCGCGCGTGCGGCGGCAGCCGGTATCGGGAGTTTCCCGTCGCGAACGGAGCGGGCCGAGAGGAGGGGGAGCAGGGAGGCGGCGCGGCCCGCCCGGGGCCGCGCCGCGCACGGGATGCCGTCAGTCGGACAGGGCGTCCGATGCGGCTTCCGCATCGTCGTGCGATGCGTGCGTGCGGATCAGCGGATCACTGGTGCTCGGGCGGCCGGTTTCGACGTGACCCGCGAAGCGACGCAGGAAGCCGAGCAGGCGGCCGTCGCTGACGGTCAGGTCGTACCAGCCGTGGCTGCCGCGCAGATCCCAGTAGTCGTCGACCTGCTGGCCCGGTGCGAGGTCGAACGTGCGCGCGTGGCCGTGGCCATACGCGTTGGTGACCTTGAGCCGCACGGCCTTGTGGCCGCGGTTCATCAGGCGCAGCGTGATGTTGCCGTTCGCGACGTCGTAGCCGTAGATCACCTCGGGGTTCACGTTCGCGCTGCCGACACCGGTCGCGAACGGGCCGCGGAAATGGCAGTAGAAGCCGTTCGGGCCGTACACGTCGAGGTCGTACAGGCCGAGCGACGCCGCGGCGCTCCACGTGTCGGCGATCCGCTTGCCGGCTTCGACCGTGTACGCCCACGGGCCGTCGAGGCGATTGCGCGACTGCACCTGGAACGCGGCGCCTGCCCGGCCCGTGTTCGCGAAGGTCAGCCGGAACAGGCCGTTCACCGATTCGACGCGGCCGTGCACGAACAGCTCGTACGGCAGCGCGCGCGCCGGACGCAGCCCGGCCTCCTGCTTCGGCAGCTTCTGCAGCACCGGCGGCACGGGGATGTAGTCGGGATGGCGCAGGCGGTCGGGCGGCGCATAGCCGCTCGTGTCCGGCAGTGTCGGCCAGCCGGCATCGGCCGTCGCGAAATCGAACGCGGCGGTCAGGTCGCCGCACACCGTGCGGCGCCACGGCGAGATGTTGCCGGCCTTGACCGGGTATTGCGCGCCGAAACGTGCCTCGATGAATTGCAGCAGCGACGTGTGATCGTAGGTCTGCGAGCAGACCCAGCCGCCCTTCGTCCACGGCGACACGACGAGCATCGGCACGCGCGGCCCGAGCCCGTACGGGCCGGCCATGTGCGATGCGTCGCCGGGGAACACCTCGTTGGTCGTCGCGACCGTCGACAGCCCGTTGTCGCGCGACTGCGGCGCGAACGGCGGCGGCACGTGGTCGAAGAAGCCGTCGTTTTCGTCGTACGTGATGAAGAGCGCGGTCTTGCTCCATACCTCCGGATTCGACACGAGCGCCTGCAGTACCTGTTCGATGTACCACGCGCCGTAGTTCGCCGGCCAGTTCGGATGCTCGGAATACGCTTCCGGCGCGCAGATCCACGACACCTGCGGCAGCGTGCCGTTCTTCACGTCCTGCTGCAGCACGTCGAACAGCGTGCCGCCCGCGCTGATGTTGGTGCCGGTGCGCGCCTTCTCGTACAGCGGCGTGCCGGGCAGCGCGGTGCGGTACTGGTTGAAGTAGAGCAGCGAGTTGTCGCCGTAGTTGCCGATGTACGGGTTCTGCGTCCAGCCCCACGACCCGGCGGCGTTCAGGCCGGTGCCGACGTCCTGGTAGATCTTCCACGACACGCCGGCGTTCTCCAGCACTTCCGGATAGGTCGTCCAGCCGTAGCCCGCTTCCTCGTTGCCGAGCACCGGGCCGCCGCCCGTGCCGTCGTTGCCGACGTAGCCGGTCCACATGTAGTAGCGGTTCGGATCGGTCGAGCTCGGGATCGCGCAGTGGTACGCGTCGCAGATCGTGAACGCGTCGGCGAGCTGGTAGTGGAACGGGATGTCGTCGCGCTTCAGGTACGCCATCGTCGTGGTGCCCTTGTTCGGCACCCACTGGTCGTAGCGGCCCTTGTTCCAGGCGGCGTGCATGTCCTGCCAGCCGTGCGGCAGATCCTGCAGGAACTGCAGGCCGAGCTTGTCCGCGCCCGGGTGGAACGGCAGCAGCTCGGCCGGGCCGACCGGCTGGTGGAACACCGACTTGCCGTTCGCGAGGCGCAGCGGACGCGGGTCACCAAAGCCGCGGACACCGCGCATCGTGCCGAAGTAGTGGTCGAACGAGCGGTTCTCCTGCATCAGGATGACGATGTGTTCGATATCGCGGATGGTGCCGGTGCGGCGGTTCGCGGGAATCGCAAGCGCATCGCGAATCACGGGGGGGAACAGGTTCAGCGCGGCGGCGCCGGCGGTGCCGGCAGCGACGCGCAGGAAGTCACGACGGTTCGATCGGGTCATGGTCGTTATCGTGCGGTAAAGGGGGGAGCCGATTGGCAGGACCTGCTGGAAGGGCGCGCCCGGATCGCAGGATGCGGCTGCGCCGGGTGGTGCCGCCGCGAGCATAGCGAGAAATCGGTGTCATTCATGTGAAGTCCGGAAACGTTTGCATCCGCATCGAAGCGATATCGAAGCGGCATCGGGATGCATGTCGCCGGCGGTCGCGGTGCGGCGGGGGGAGGCGGGAAAGCGATGCGGCGCGGGATGCGCACCGGTGAAGCGGAGGGCGATGCCGGCGTGTCAGGCATCCGTGACCCACGCGCCGAACCATTCGCTCGGGCGCGCGATTTCGTCCTGCGCGGCGACGAGTTCGAGCTCGTAGCGGCGCGCATCGTAGGTGGCCTTCACGACCGCGTGGACGGCCGCGAGCGTGTGCTCGAACGCCGCGCGCACGGAGTCGCCGCGCAGCCGGCATGCGACGAAGATTGCGCTGGTCAAGTCGCCGACGCCGACCGGATGGCGCGGAAACGCGTACAGCGGGCGCTGGCCGATCCACGCTTCGGTTTCGGTGACCGCGAGCATGTTGAAACGATCGGCGGGGCTATTGCGGTCGTGCAGGTGCTTGACGAGGATGATCTGCGGGCCGCGACGGATCAGCGCGCGACAGGCTTCGACGGCTTCGGCGACGGTTTCGATGCGCCGCCCGGCGAGCTTCTGCAGTTCGGTGTGGTTCGGCGACATGCCGTCCGCGAGCGCCGGCACCTCCTGGACCATGAATTCCTCGACGCCGGGCTCGGGCCGGATGCCGCCTGTCTGGCCCATCGCCGGATCGCAGAAGTACCACGCGTTCGGGTTCATCGCCTTCACCGAGCGGACGATCTCGATCGCCGCACGCGCCTGCGGCGGCGAACCGAGGAAGCCGGACAGCACGGCGTCGCAGCGCTTGAGTGCGCCGATCGCGGCGATGCCGTCGACGAGCTGCTCCATCTTCGCGGCATCGATCGCGCTGCCGGCCCAGTTCCCGTACTGCATGTGATTCGACAACTGGACGGTATTGAGCGGCCAGACGTTGACGCCGAGGCGCTGCATCGGGAACACGGCCGCACTGTTGCCGGCATGGCCGTAGATGACGTGCGACTGAATGCTGAGGACGTTTTTCATGGGAATCGCCTGCACGCGTTTCAGGGTCACGTCACACGATACCCGAGTTCGTCGCGCGCGCGGAAGTCGCGCGGCGCCGGAGTGTTGCGCGCCGTCGTCAGCGCGACCGCGTAGAATCGCGGGGCGCGAGGCGGCCCGGCCGCCCGCGTGCGTCTCCAATCACCGTGATCGCCATGCTTTCGATTCGCAAGATGTTGTTTGCCGCGCGCGCCGCCGTGCTCGGCGCGGGTGTCGCCGTCGCGTGCGCCGTGCCCGCCATGGCGGCCGCCGCCTCGCCCGCCGGCAACGACGGGCCCGTGTATGGCCCGCGCCTGGAAGGGTTCACTTATCCGGCGCCCGTGCATCTCTACACGTTCGTGTCGCAGCGCGAAACCCTCGAGATGGCCTACCTCGACGTGCAGCCGGCACACCCGAACGGCCGCACCGTCGTGCTGCTGCACGGGAAGAACTTCTGCGCGGCGACCTGGGAGGACACGATCGGCGTGCTGAGCCGCGCCGGCTATCGCGTGATCGCGCCGGACCAGATCGGCTTCTGCAAGTCGTCGAAGCCCGATCGCTACCAGTACAGCTTCCAGCAGCTCGCACGCAATACGCATGCGCTGCTCGAATCGATGGGGGTGAAGTCGGCGACGATCGTCGGCCATTCGACGGGCGGGATGCTCGCGATGCGCTACGCGCTGATGTATCCGAAGGCGACCGACCAGCTCGTGCTCGTGAACCCGATCGGCCTCGAGGACTGGAAGGCGCTCGGCGTGCCGCCGCTGCCGGTCGATTACTGGTATGCGCGCGAACTGAAGACCACGGCCGACGGCATCCGCCGCTACGAGCAGGGCACGTACTACGCGGGCAAGTGGTCGCCGTCGTACGAGCGCTGGGTGCAGATGCTGGCCGGGATGTACCGTGGCGCCGGTCGCGACGCGGTCGCGTGGAACTCCGCGTTGATCTACGACATGATCCTCACGCAGCCGGTGGTCTATGAACTCGGCGCGATCCGCGTGCCGACGCTGCTGATGATCGGCAACAAGGACACGACCGCGATCGGCAAGGACGTCTCGCCGCCCGACGTGCATGCGAAGCTCGGCCGCTACCCGGAACTCGCGAAGCGCACGCAGGCGGCGATCCCCGGCGCGCAGCTCGTCGAGTTCCCGGCGCTCGGGCACGCGCCGCAGATCCAGGATCCGGGCGCGTTCCACAAGGCGCTGCTCGACGGGCTGGAGGCCGTGCACCCGCAGTGATGCGGGGCCGGCCGCAGGCGGCCCGGGCGCGCGCCGTCAGCGCGTTTCGCTCGCGAGCTCGTCGCGGATCTGCGCGGTCAATTCGAACGAGCGCAGCCGTGCCGCGTGATCGTAGATCTGTGCGGTGACGATCAGCTCGTCGGCCCCCGTCTGCGCGATGCGGTCGCGCAGCTTGTCGCGCACCGTGTCGCGCGAGCCGACGGCCGCGAACGACAGCGAATGCGCGACGGTCGCGAGTTCGAGCTCGTTCGCCTCGAGCACGTCGACCGGCGGCGGCAGCTTGCCCGGCGTGCCGCGCCGCAGATTGATGAACTGCTGCTGCAGCGACGTGAACAGGCGCCGCGCCTCGTCGTCGGTATCGGCGACGAACACGTTGACGCCGACCATCGCATGCGGCTTCGGCCACGCAGCCGACGGCCGGTACTGCGCACGATAGATCTCGAGCGCGCGCATCAGGTAATCCGGTGCGAAGTGCGACGCGAACGCGAACGGCAGCCCGAGCATCGCGGCGAGCTGGGCGCTGAACAGGCTCGAGCCGAGCAGCCACACGGGCACGTCGAGCCCTGCGCCGGGCACCGCACGCACGCGCTGGCCGGGCACCGGCTCCGCGAAGTAGCGCTGCAGCTCGGCGACATCATCCGGAAACGAGTCGGCGCTGCCGATCAGGTCGCGGCGCAGCGCGCGCGACGTGGTCTGGTCGGTGCCGGGTGCACGGCCGAGGCCGAGGTCGATGCGCCCCGGATACAGCGACGCGAGCGTGCCGAACTGCTCGGCGATCACCAGCGGCGCGTGGTTCGGCAGCATGATGCCGCCCGACCCGACCCGGATCGTCTGCGTGGCGCCCGCGACATGGCCGATCACGACGGCCGTTGCCGCGCTCGCGATGCCGGGCATGTTGTGATGCTCGGCGAGCCAGTAGCGCCGGTAACCCCAGCGTTCCGCATGCTGCGCGAGATCGACGGTATTGCGGAATGCCTGGGAGGCGTCGGCGCCGGCCGGAATGGGGGCGAGATCGAGTACGGAAAACGGAGTCATCGGATGGCCTTCGAAAGGGGCGCGCGCGGTGATGCGCTGACGCAACAAATGCCAAGGATTTTGCCAAAGGGTTCCGGAACGTGCTGGAGGCGGCCCGATACCCATGCGCCTTTCAGGGGCGCAGGGTCGAATTCGGTGATCGTTGCAAAAATCAATCTAATCAATGATTAATTACCAATCTTTACGGCGATTGGATGTGAATTCGCATCGACGTACAAATTTGCACGAAACGTATGATTTTCAAGACTGCAATACGCCTGCAAACCGCTTACGCTAACGTGAACGCGGGTGCGCCCAAATGGTTCGCCGACTGCACAGCTTTGCCGGAAATGCACCAGTCCGTTTCTCGTAGTGCCGAGCGCGGGGTGCCGCAGGCTGCTAAAATCCGGCGCCTACCCATGTTGTGCCGAAGGTAGCCATACGAATCTTCCCGCATCCCGTCCGGGCGTCGCGCGGAGATGCACCACGCGAAGCCGGGCATGGCCGTATCCGAAAGATGGGTCGAGCCTCCCCCATACACAGACGCTGCTGGAACAAGGAGTCGGGTCGTGCCCGCGTTCGTCGTTGCCGGAATATCGAATCACGCTCAATCATGCTCAAGCGTTCTCCATGGCGTTCAGGTCGCCGGGAGGCGTCGCGCATGACGGCACCCGCAACGATGCTCGACTGGCTCCTGATCGTCTTCACGCTGGCCGCGGCCGGCTATGCGCTCGTCGCCGCGTTCGCGCCGCGGCCGCGTACGCCGCGCACGGCCGTGCGCGACGGTTTCGAGCCGGTCAGCGTGCTCAAGCCACTGTGCGGCGCGGAGCCGCACCTGTACGAAAACCTCGCGACGTTCTGCGAGCAGCGCCATCCGCGGTATGAAGTGCTGTTCGGCGTCGCATCGGCGGCCGATCCGGCGATTGCCGTGGTCGAACGGCTGCGCGCCGATTATCCCGAGTGCGACATCACGCTCGTGATCGACGCGCGCGTGCATGGCAAGAACCTGAAGGTCAGCAACCTGATCAACCTCGCCGAGCGCGCGAAGTACGGCCGCATCGTGATCGCGGACAGCGACATCGCGGTGAAGCCCGACTATCTGGAGCACGTGACGGCGCCGCTCGCCGACGTGTCAGTCGGTGTCGTCACGTGCCTGTATCATGCGCGCAGCGTCGGCGGGTTCTGGACGCGGATCGGCGCGCAATTCGTCGACGCATGGTTCGCACCGTCGGTCCGGATCACGCACCTCGGCCGCTCGAGCCGCTTCGGCTTCGGCGCGACGCTCGCGCTGACGCGCGACACGCTCGACCGGATCGGCGGCTTTCCCGCGCTGAAGGACGAACTGGCCGACGATTTCTGGCTGGCCGAGCTGCCGCGCCGTCTCGGGCGACGCACCGTGCTGTCGGAGGTCGAGGTCGCGACCGACGTGATCGAACCGTCGTTCGGGCCGCTGTGGCACCGCGAGACGCGCTGGCTGCGCACGATCCGTTCGCTGAACCCGGCCGGCTTCGCGTTCCTGTTCATTACGTTTACCGTGCCGTGGCTCGCGATCGGCGCGGTGCTCGCGCTGCGCCTCGACGGCACCTTCGCCGGCTCGCTGGCGGGCTGGGCGGCCGTGGTGGGCGCGTTCGGGCGGCTCGTGCTGCACGCCCGCGGCGAGGATGGCTGGCGCGCGTTCTGGCGCGACCTGCCGCTCGTCGCGGTGCGCGACACGCTGCTCGCGCTCGAGTGGCTCGCGGCCGTGTTCGGCACGCACGTGGTGTGGCGCGGCGCGAGGATGACGGTCGTCGGCGGCGAACGCGCGACGGCGGCAGTGGAAGCAGTGGACGGCCGCTAGGGCCGTTCCGACCGAACCCGGCCCGAGGGCCGAGACGCGCTGCGCGGCGAGGCCGCGCGGCGCGACATGACAGAGAGGCGGGCGCCGGCACGGCGGCCCGCGGTTTTTTGACTGAATCGTTGTGACGAATCGAACTATGCAGGCTACCGGAGCATTCATGAAAACGCTGTTCTTGCAGGCCCCTTCGTATGACGGCTTCGACGGCGGAGCCGGGTCGCGCTATCAGGCGAAGCGCGAAATCCGTTCCTTCTGGTATCCGACGTGGCTCGCGCAGCCGGCCGCGCTCGTGCCGGGCAGCCGCGTCGTCGACGCACCGGCCGACGGCCTGTCGGTCGAGGAAACGCTGAAGATCGCGAACGACTACGACCTCGTGATCATCCACACGAGCACGCCGTCGTTCCCGACTGACGCGATGTTCGCGCAGGACCTGAAGAAGATGAAGCCGTCGATGCTGGTCGGCATGGTCGGCGCGAAGGTGATGGTCGATCCGCACAATTCGCTCACGGCGAGCGAGGCCATCGACTTCGTATGCCGCGAGGAATTCGACTACACCTGCAAGGAAATCGCCGAAGGCAAGCCGTTCCCCGAGATCAAGGGCTTGAGCTGGCGCGCGAAGGACGGCTCGATCGAGCACAACGAAGCGCGTCCGATCCTCGAGAACATGGACGAATTGCCGTTCGTCGCGCCCGTCTACAAGCGCGACCTGAAGATCGACAACTACTTCATCGGCTACCTCAACTATCCGTACGTGTCGATCTACACGGGCCGCGGCTGCAAGTCGCGCTGCACCTTCTGCCTGTGGCCGCAGACGGTCAGCGGCCATCGCTACCGCACGCGCTCGGTCGAGAACGTGCTCGCGGAAGCGAAGTGGATCCGCGACAACATGCCGGAAGTGAAGGAACTGATGTTCGACGACGACACCTTCACCGACGACCTGCCGCGCGCTGAAGCCATCGCCATCGGCCTGGGCAAGCTCGGCATGACGTGGTCGTGCAACGCGAAGGCGAACGTGCCGTACAAGACGCTGAAGGTCATGAAGGAAAACGGCCTGCGCCTGCTGCTGGTCGGCTTCGAATCCGGCGACGACCAGATCCTCGTGAACATCAAGAAGGGCGTGCGCACCGATTTCGCGCGCCGCTTCAGCGCGGACTGCAAGAAGCTCGGCATCAAGATCCACGGCACCTTCATCCTCGGCCTGCCGGGCGAGACGCAGGAAACCATCAAGAAGACGATCGAGTACGCGAAGGAAATCAATCCGCACACGATCCAGGTGTCGCTCGCCGCGCCGTATCCGGGCACGACGCTCTACAAGCAGGCCGTGGAAAACGGCTGGATGGAAGAGAACAAGACCATCAACCTGGTGAGCAAGGAAGGCGTGCAGCTCGCGGCGATCGGCTATGCGCACCTGTCGCGCGACGAGATCTATCACCATCTCGAGCAGTTCTATCGCCAGTTCTACTTCCGCCCGTCGAAGATCTGGGAGATCGTCCGCGAGATGCTGACGAGCTGGGACATGATGAAGCGCCGCCTGCGCGAAGGCGTCGAGTTCTTCCGCTTCCTGCGCGCGCACGAGGCCTGATTCGTGGCGACGCACCCGGCGGCGCGGGCGCTGATCTTCACCGCGGACGACTTCGGGCTGCACCCGCGCGTCAACGCGGCGGTCGAGCGCGCGCACCGCGACGGCGTGCTGAACGCCGCCAGCCTGATGGTCGGCGCGCCCGCCGCGCAAGATGCGATCGAGCGCGCGCGGCGGCTGCCGTCGCTCGCGGTCGGCCTGCATCTCGTCCTCGCGGACGGGCCGGCCACGCTGCCCGCACGTGAGATTCCCGCGCTCGTCGGCCCCGACGGGCGGTTCGGCGATGCGATGGCGAAGGACGGCTGCCGCTTCTTCTTCCTGCCGCACGTGCGCGCGCAGTTGCGCCGCGAGATTCGCGCGCAGTTCGACGCGTTCGCGACGAGCGGCCTGCCGCTCGACCACGTGAACGCGCACAAGCATTTCCACCTGCATCCGACCGTACTGTCGCTGATCATCGAGATCGGCCGCGACTACGGGCTGCGCGCGGTGCGGCTGCCGTACGAGACGAGCGCGCCCGCGCTGCTCAAGCCGTGGATCGCGCTCGTGCGCGCGCGGCTCGACCGCGCGGGGCTCGCGCACAACGACTACGTGGTCGGGATCGAGCATACGGGCGCGATGGACGAGGCCGTGCTGCTCGACGCGCTGGCCAAGCTGCCGCCGGGCGTCGGCGAGATCTACTGCCATCCGGCCGAGGCCGGCGACGGCCCGATCACGCCGACGATGGCCGGCTACCGTCCGGTGGACGAACTCGATGCGCTGCTGTCGCCGCGTGTCGCGGCCGCGCTGAAGGCCGCGGGCGTCGCGACCGGCGGCTTTGCCGACATGTTCGGCCAGGCCGCCGCACGGCGCGGCACGCCGGCGTCGCGCGCACCGGGAGCGCAGCCGTCATGACCAAGTGGATCAAATGGCTCGGCTGGCCGCTCGGCATCGGCATCCTGCTCGCGCTGGGGCTGCACGAGGGCATCGGCGACGTGTCGCAGATGCTCGCGCGCGCCGGTTATGCGCTCCTGTGGCTCGTGCCGTTCCATGCGCTGCCGCTGCTGCTCGACGCGTACGCGTGGCACCTGCTGCTCGACAAGCGCTCGTCGCTGCCGTTCCTGTGGTGGATCGCGACCGTGCGCGAGGCCGTGAACCGGCTGCTGCCGGTGGTCGGGATCGGCGGCGAGATCGTCGGCATCCGGCTCGCGCGCTGGCAGGTGCCCGACGCGAGCCGCGTGACGGCATCGGTGATCGTCGAGCTGCTCGTGACGATCGTCGTCCAGTATGCGTTCGCGGCGCTCGGCCTCGTGCTGCTGCTCGCGACGACGGACAGCATGGGCGGCGGCACGATCGGCCTCGCGCTGCTGCTGACGCTGCCGTTGCCGGTGCTCGGCGTCGTGCTGATGCGCCGCGGCGGCATCTTCCATGCGATCGAGCGTTTCGCGGGCCGCCTGCTCGGCGATTCGCACCGGCTGCTGCAGGGCGTCGACGGCAAGCGGCTCGACACCGACATCGACGGGCTGATGTCGCGCACGGGCCTGCTGTTCAGCGCATTCTTCTGGCAGCTGGCCGGCTACGTGCTCGGCGCGCTCGAGATCTACTGGGCGCTCGCGCTGCTCGGCCATCCGGTGTCGATCGGCGGCGCGATTGCGATCGAGGCGATGACGCAGGCCGTGCGCCATGCGGCGTTCATGGTGCCGGGCGGCCTCGGCGTGCAGGAGGCGACCGTCGTGCTGCTCGCGCAGATGTTCGGCGTCGACCGGGAGACGGCGCTGTCGCTCGCGCTCGTCAAGCGCGGCCGCGAGGTGCTGTTCGGCTGCCTGGCGCTCGGTTCGTGGCAGCTGGCCGAGCTCGTGCGCACGCGGCGCCGCATCAGTGCGCCGCCGGCCGTGCCGCGCTCGCCCCAAGCGGCGAGCCGCGTGGCCGAGACCGAAACCGAAACGACGCACTGAATACGAGACGGGCCGCGCGCCCGTCTCGCGCTTTTGGCGTTGCGCGGGTATCCTTGCCGCGTGTTTTCTCGACGCGCAACTCTTCCGATGATTTTCCGTTTCCGGCTGCTTCCCGTGACGATGCTGGCCGCCGCGCTGGCGCTGACCGGCTGCGACGACCAAGGCCATCTCGACGTGCAACGTATCAGGGACTTCTTCAACGCGATCAAGCCCGCGCCGCTGCTGCTGAAGGGGCTGAAGGTCGGCGAATCGACCGAGGCCGACGTGCGCGGCACGATGGGCAAGCCCGAGACCGTGCGTGAGTTCACCGACGGCTCGAAGCGCTACGAATATCCGCGTGGGCCGATGGGCAACCAGACGTGGTTCGTCGATCTCGATGCGAACGGCCGCTACACGGGCGCGACGCAGGTGCTGACCGCCGAGAATTTCGCGAAAGTGCGCCCGGGAATGAACGAGGACGAGGTGCGGCGCCTGCTCGGCAAGCCCGGCGACATCGCGCAGTATCCGCTCAAGCCCGAGATCGTCTGGAGCTGGCGCTGGCTCGAGGACGGCGTCAACACCGACGCATTCTTCAACGTCCATTTCGGCCCGGACGGGCTTGTCTATACGACTTCGCGCTCCGACATCCTGAAGGGGCGGTAGGCGCAACCCGTCTTCGGCGCTATATCGAAAAAGCGACCGGAAAATTGCAAAAAGTCCGCTTCCCCGCCGGTTATCCGGTTGTCAGGGAGCGGCTTTTTTCCTTTTGAAACAGCGCCATAGGTCGCAGTTGCAAATGATGGGACGGATTGTTGCGATGCAGCAATCGCGTGCCAGGTGGTTTGAGGCAATCAATTTCGCTTGCGACTATCCGCGTCAGCCCGGCGCGGGACAGGTAGACGCGTCGGCATCCATTCCAACTCTGGAGACGCGCGTGTTCCTTTACGGCTTTGGTCCTGTCCTCTGGGCCGGCACCGTGCAGACCATCGAGCTGTCGGTGCTGTCGCTCGCCACTGCGGTGGCGCTGGGGCTGATCGGCGCGGTGGCGAAGCTGTCGCACAACCGGGTGCTGCGAGCGATCGCGACCGGCTATACGACGCTGATCCGCTCGGTGCCCGATCTTGTCCTGATGCTGCTGTTGTTCTACAGCATCCAGATCTGGCTGAACCAGTTCACCGACTTCGTCGGCTGGGACCAGATCGACATCGACCCGTTCGTGGCCGGCGTGCTGACGCTCGGCTTCATCTATGGCGCGTACTTCACCGAGACGTTCCGCGGCGCGTTCCTGTCGGTGCCGCGCGGCCAGCTCGAAGCCGGTGCGGCTTACGGGATGAGCGGCGCGCGCGTGTTCGCGCGGATCATGTTTCCGCAGATGATGCGCTTCGCGCTGCCCGGGATCGGGAACAACTGGCAGGTGCTCGTGAAGGCCACCGCGCTGGTGTCGATCATCGGCCTCGCGGACGTCGTGAAGGCCGCGCAGGACGCCGGCAAGAGCACGTTCAACATGTTCTTCTTCATCCTCGTCGCGGCGCTGATCTATCTCGCGATCACGACCGTTTCCAACCTCGTGCTGATCCAGCTCGAGAAGCGTTATTCCATGGGCGTGCGGCACGCAGAACTATGATCGAGATCCTCCAGGAATTCGGCCAGGCGTTCCTTTACTGGGACGGCCAGCGCCTCTCCGGCCTCGCGGTGACGCTGTGGCTGCTCGTCGCGTCGATTTCGCTCGGCTTCGTGTGCGCGGTGCCGCTCGCGGTCGCACGTGTATCGAAGAACAAGTGGGTGTCGACGCCGGTGCGGTTCTACACGTACGTGTTCCGCGGCACGCCGCTCTACGTGCAGTTGCTGCTGCTCTACACGGGCATGTACAGCCTCGAGTTCGTGCGTTCGCACTCGCTGCTCGACGCGTTCTTCCGCAGCGGCTTCAACTGCGCGATTCTCGCGTTTGCGCTGAACACCTGCGCGTACACCACGGAGATCTTCGCGGGTGCGATCCGCGCGATTCCGCACGGTGAAGTGGAGGCTGCGCGGGCGTACGGGATGTCGCCGTTCACGATGTACCGTCGCGTGATCCTGCCGTCGGCGCTGCGCCGCGCGCTGCCGCTATACAGCAACGAGGTGATCCTGATGCTGCACGCGACGACCGTCGCGTTCACCGCGACCGTGCCGGATATCCTGAAGGTCGCGCGTGACGCGAATTCGGCGACCTACATGGCGTTCCAGTCGTTCGGGATCGCCGCACTGATCTATCTTGCGGTATCGTTCGCACTCGTCGCGGCGTTTCGTCGCGCGGAGCGCCACTGGCTTGCGTATCTCGCGGCCGCCCGTCATTGAATCACTTCGAGGAGAGCCAGTTGGCCGAGATCACTCAAACGAGCGCTGCCGCTTCCACCAAGCTTGCCGCGGTCGACATTCACAAGCGCTACGGTGACAACGAAGTGCTCAAGGGCGTATCGCTGAACGCGAAGGCCGGCGACGTCATCAGCATCATCGGCGCGAGCGGCTCGGGCAAGAGCACGTTCCTGCGCTGCATCAATTTTCTCGAGCGGCCGAATGCGGGGCAGATCATCGTCGACGGCGAGGCCGTGCGCACGAAGACCGACCGCGCCGGTGCGCTCGAAGTCGCCGATCACAAGCAGCTGCAGCGCATCCGCACGAAGCTCGCGATGGTGTTCCAGCACTTCAACCTCTGGGCGCACATGAACGTGCTCGAGAACGTGATGGAAGCGCCGGTGCACGTGCTCGGCATTTCGAAGAAGGAAGCCGAGGAACGTGCGCGCACGTATCTCGAGAAGGTCGGTCTCGCGCCGCGCGTCGAGAAGCAGTATCCGTCGCACCTGTCGGGTGGCCAGCAGCAGCGCGTGGCGATTGCGCGTGCGCTGGCGATGCATCCGGACGTGATGCTGTTCGACGAGCCGACGTCGGCGCTCGACCCGGAACTGGTGGGCGAAGTGCTGAAGGTGATGCAGAAGCTGGCCGAGGAAGGTCGCACGATGATCGTCGTCACGCACGAGATGGGTTTCGCGCGCAACGTGTCGAACCACGTGATGTTCCTGCATCAGGGGCGGACCGAGGAAGAGGGCGATCCGAAGGAAGTGCTGGTCCGCCCGCAGAGCGAGCGGCTGAAGCAGTTCCTGTCGGGCAGTCTCAAGTAACGCGACAGGGCAGGTTTCAACCGTGGTACCGGTGTCTCGTCCCGCAGGCGCCACCCGCACGACGCAGGTGGCGATCGTTGCATTGCCGCCCGTGTCGATGTCGGGCGTGGGTCCGATCGTCGATGCGCTGAACCTCGCGAACGAGATTGACGGGCGGCTGCTGTATCGGTGGCAGGTGTGTTCGTGGGACGGGCGGCCGGTGCCGCTTGCCGGCGGCGCGCAGTGGCATGCCGATGCCGCGTTCAACGATGCGATCGCGTGTGACTGGGTGATCGTCGTGTCGGAGCGGTTTCAGCAGTTTGCCGACTATCGGTTGTTTCTCGCGAGTCTCGCGAGGGTGGGGCAGCGGACGCCGGTCGTGACCGGTATTCACCACGGCGTGTGGTGGCTCGCGATGGCCGGGCAGCTTTCCGGGTATCGCGTGAGCGTGAACTGGGAGACGTATCAGCAGTTCGCCGAACAGTTCGAGCGGTCGATCGTCACGCAGCAGATCTTCGAGATCGATCGCGATCGGGCTACCTGTGCTGGTGGGCAGGCTACCGTTGATTTCATGCTGGCCATGATTGGCCGGGAACATGGGCCGGATCTCGCCGAGAGGATCGCCGATGCGCTCGGCGCCGGGACTTTGCGCAGTGGCGAGGAGCGGCAGCGGATTCCTTTTGTTACTGCGCCGGGCGAGCGGCATCCTCGGTTGAATGATGCGTTGCTTTTGATGGAAGCCAATGTCGAAGATCCTTTGACGACCGATGAGATCGCCGAGCTCGTTGGCGTGTCACGCCGGCAACTCGAGCGGCTCTTTCGACAGTATCTCGGGGCGATGCCCTCCAAGTATTACCTCAATCTTCGGTTGCTCAAGGCCCGGACGCAGTTGCAGCGGACCAGCAAGTCGGTTGTGCAGGTTTCTCTCGCTTGTGGGTTTTCTTCTGCCGCGCATTTTTCTAATGCGTACCGCGAACGGTTTGGTGTGACGCCGCGGGAGGATCGGAGAGCCTGGCTCGAAAAGCAGACCGGCGGTGGCGGGGAGCCTCGGGGCGGCGCGCTTGTCGAGCGCGGTGCGAAGGATTGATTTTTTTTTGTGGTTCGCTTGCGGTTGGCGTGAAGCACCTGTGGACTTGTCGGTCTATTAGTGTCGCCCCTGCGCGGGGCGGCGGTTACTTTTCTTTGTCTTGCCAAAGAAAAGTAACCAAAAGAAAGGCGCTCGGAGAACGCATGACTTCCCGGTGCCATAGCACTCAGAGTGGACCGCGCCTAAGTGTCCGCGCCAGTCACGAACACGGAGTGGTTCGAGCAATGGTTCTGACACCTCCCACTACCCAACAGAGCGGTATACCGCCCGCCAGCTCCATCCTCGCTACGCTCGGCTGCAAGGTACTTCACGTCGCATTGCATGCGCTCACATGCTTCTGCCAGCGCTGCATCGGCAAACCGCCACCCCCCCTTTTCTCAGACCATTCGTACCTATCGGACTGCTTGCCATCGGTGAAGTGTTTGGTAACGTCGTCAGCACGTAAGTGCGTGCTGCGTCCCTTTTTCCTGGCGAATGAGGGCATGCTTTGATTCGCTGAATTCGGGGTGCTCGCGAGCGATTGCTGGAACTAATTGACCTGAAGCGTTACTGGAGGGGGTGCCCCTGTCGGCCGAGCGAAGCGAGGGCGGAGCTAGCGGGCGGTATACCACTCTGTAGGGTAGTGGAGGGTGTCAGAACCATTGCTCGAACCACTCCGTGTTCGTGACTGGCGCGGACACTTAGGCGCGATCCACTCCGAGTGCCACGGCACCGGGAAGTCATGCGTTCTCCGAGCGCCTTTCTTTTGGTTACTTTTCTTTGGCAAGACAAAGAAAAGTAACCGCCGCCCCGCGCAGGGGCGACACTAATAGACCGACAAGTCCACAGGTGCTTCACGCCAAACACAAGCGAACCACCCAAAAAGCCTCAAAATACCGACACTCAACGAACCACCCCCGCCCGAAAGGGCAAAAACAAACCGCACTATCCGCTTCCGATAGAACCCGTCGCAATTCCGCAAGACGCTTGCGTCACCCTTACCTAAACTTGATCCTGTTGAACCCTCTTACGAAACCGAAAGGAACGACCATGACGACCTCGACCGTGACCCGCCAGACATTCGATGAAGTGATGGTGCCGGTATTTTCCCCCGCCCCGTTCGTGCCGGACCGTGCAGAGGGCTCCCGCGTGTGGGACACGGCCGGCCGCGAGTACATCGATTTCGCGTGCGGCATCGCGGTAACGTCGCTGGGCCACGGCCACCCGGAACTGCTGAAGGTGCTGGACGAACAAGGCCGCAAGCTCTGGCACATCGGCAACGGCTACACGAACGAGCCGGTGCTGCGCCTCGCGAAGCGCCTCGAATCGCTGACTTTCGCCGACCGCGCGTTCTTCGCAAACTCGGGCGCGGAAGCAAATGAAGCCGCACTGAAGCTCGCGCGCCGCGTCGCGTTCGACCGCCACGGCGCCGACAAATACGAAATCGTGTCGTTCGTGCAGTCGTTCCACGGCCGCACGTTCTTCACGGTCAGCGTCGGCGGTCAGCCGAAGTACTCGGAAGGCTTCGGCCCCGTGCCGGAAGGCATCAAGCACCTGCCGTTCAACGACATCGAAGCCGCGAAGGCCGCGATCGGCCCGAAAACCTGTGCCGTGATCGTTGAGCCGGTGCAAGGCGAAGGCGGCGTGATCCCGGCCGATCCGGCGTTCCTGAAGGCGCTGCGCGAAGCGTGCGACGCACACGGCGCGCTGCTGATTTTCGACGAAGTGCAAACGGGCGTCGGCCGCACGGGCCAGTTCTACGCGTACATGGATACCGGCGTCACGCCGGACATCCTGACGACCGCCAAGGCGCTCGGCAACGGCTTCCCGATCGGCGCGATGCTGACGACGAACGAACTGGCCGCGCACTTCAAGGTCGGCGTGCACGGCACGACGTACGGCGGCAACCCGCTCGCATCGGCGATCGCCGACAAGGTCGTCGAACTGATCGGCGACCCGGCACTGCTCGAAGGCGTGCGCGAACGCAGCGTGCGCCTGAAAGGCGCGCTCGAGCGCATCAACGCGCGCTTCGGCATCTTCAAGGACGTGCGCGGCAAGGGCCTGCTCGTCGGCGCGGAACTCACCGCGGCATTCGACGGCCGTGCGAAGGACTTCGTCACCGCCGCCGCGGAAAACGGCCTGATCATGCTGATCGCCGGCCCGAACGTGCTGCGCTTCGTGCCGTCGCTGGTGATCCCGTTCGACCTGCTCGACGAAGGCATGAAGCGCTTCGAGAAGGCAGTCGAGCAAGTGCTCGCCGCCCAGGAAGCCACCGCGCGCTGATCGGCGCACCCATCGCAGACAGGAACGACGATGCTATTTGTTCGCCCCGGCAAACTCACGGATCTCGATGCGCTCGCGCACATGGCGCGCACCGCGCAGCCGGTCCTGCACTCGCTGCCGCACGACCGCGCGGCGCTCGAAGCGCGCGTGGCGCTTTCCGAGGATTCGTTTCGCGCGGACGTCGACTTCGCCGGCGAAGAGTTCTACCTCTTCGTGCTCGAGGATTCGTCGACCGGCAAGCTGCTCGGCACGGCGAGCATCGTGGCCGCGGCCGGCTACTCGGAACCGTTCTACGCGTTCCGCAACGACGCCTTGATTCACGCGTCGCGCGAGCTGCACGTGAACCGCAAGATCCACGCGCTCACGATGTCGCACGAGCTCACCGGCAAGAGCCGGCTGGCGGGCTTCTACGTCGATCCGTCGCTGCGCGGCGACGCGGCCGCGCACCTGATCTCGCGTGCGCGGATGATGTACATCGCCGCGAACCGCCGCCGCTTCACGCCGGAAGTGTTCACGCTGCTGCTCGGCGTGAGCGACGGCAACGGCGCATCGCCGTTCTGGGAAGCGGTGGGCCGCAAGTTCTTCGGCCGCGACTTCACCGACGTCGACATCGCGTCGGGCGGCCGCAGCCGGACCTTCATCGCGGAAGTGATGCCGGCCTATCCGCTCTACGTGCCGCTGCTGCCGGAAGCCGCGCAGCGCGTGCTCGGCGAGCCGAACGAATCGGCGCTGCTCGCCTATGACATCCATCTCGAGGAAGGCTTCGAGCCCGACCGCTTCGTCGACATCTTCGACGCGGGCCCGGTGCTGACCGCGCAGGTCGACCGCACCGCGTGCGTGAAGCACGGCGCCGAGCGCATCGTGCGCGAGGCCGCGCACCAGCAGGGCGATGTCGCCTACATGGTGTCGACGGGCAGCGGCGAATCGTTCCGCTGCGTGCTGGCCGACCTGCCGGGCGATGCGGGTGACGCGCCGCTGGCCGGCGACGTGCGCGCGGCGCTCGATGTGAAGGATGGCGATGTCGTGCGCTGCGTGCCGCTGCACCGCCGCGACGATGAAGATTTGAAGGGAGACGCAGCATGATCGTCGTTCGGGTCGTACAAACGGGCGACGTCGACGCGCTCGTGTCGCTCGCGAAGGAAACCGGGCCGGGCCTGACCACGTTCAAGCCCGATCGCGACGCGCTCGCCGCGCGCATCGAGCGCACGCGCCGCACGCTCGCGGGCGAGGCGGCGGCCGGCGAGGCCGGCTACTTCTTCGTGATGGAAGAATCGAAGACGGGCGACATCGCGGGCGTGTGCGGGATCGAGACGCAGGTCGGCCTCGAACAGCCGTTCTACAACTATCGCGTGAGCACGGTCGTGCACGCGAGCCAGGAGCTCGGCGTGTGGACGCGGATGTCCGCGCTGAACATCTCGCACGACCTGACCGGTTACGCGGAAGTGTGCTCGCTGTTCCTGAGCCCGCGCTATCGCACGGGCGGCGTGGGCGGCCTGCTGTCGCGCTCGCGCTTCATGTTCATCGCGCAGTTCCGCGAGCGCTTTCCGGAACGCATCTGCGCGGAACTGCGCGGCCACTTCGACGAGGACGGCACGTCGCCGTTCTGGCGCGCAGTCGGTTCGCACTTCTATCAGATCGATTTCAACGCGGCCGACTATCTCAGCTCGCACGGCCGCAAGTCGTTCCTCGCGGAACTGATGCCGCGCTATCCGGTGTACGTCGACCTGCTGCCGCAGGACGCGCAGGACGCGGTCGGCCTCACGCACCGCGACACGCTGCCGGCCCGCAAGATGCTCGAGGCGGAAGGGCTGCGTTACCAGAATCACGTCGACATCTTCGACGCGGGCCCCGTGCTCGAATGCCACGTCAACGACCTGCGCACGGTGCGCGAAAGCGTCGTCGTGCCGGTCGCGATCGGCGTGCCCGATGCACGGGACGACGCCCCCAGGTCGCTCGTGTCGAATACGTCGCTCACCGACTTCCGCGTCGGCGTCGCGCCGGGCGTGGTCGCGAACGGCTCATTCGTGCTGTCGGCCGACGATGCCGTCGCGCTCGACGTGAAGGCCGGCGATCCGGTCCGCGTGCTGCCGCTCAAAGTCAAACAGGGATAAACGAATCATGACGGAACTCTTCATCGACGGCGCCTGGGTCGCAGGCTCGGGCCCCGTGTTCGCTTCGCGCAACCCGGGCACCGACGAGATCGCATGGCAGGGTGAAAGCGCGTCGGCAGCCGACGTCGATCGTGCAGTCGCAAGCGCGCGCCGCGCATTCGCCGGCTGGTCGGCGCTCGACTTCGAATCGCGCTGCGCGATCGTCAAGCGTTTCGCCGCGTTGCTCAACGAACGCAAGGAAGCGATCGCGACCGCGATCGGCCGCGAGACGGGCAAGCCGCTGTGGGAAGCGCGCACGGAAGTCGCGTCGATGGCCGCGAAGGTCGGCATCTCGATCCAGGCCTATCAGGAACGCACCGGCGAGAAGCGCCAGGACATGGCTGACGGCGTCGCGGTGCTGCGTCACCGCCCGCATGGCGTCGTCGCGGTGTTCGGCCCGTACAACTTCCCCGGCCACTTGCCGAACGGTCATATCGTGCCGGCGCTGATCGCCGGCAATGCGGTCGTGTTCAAGCCGTCGGAGCTCGCACCGGGCGTCGCACGTGCGACGGTCGAAGTGTGGAAGGACGCCGGCCTGCCGGACGGCGTGCTGAACCTCGTGCAGGGCGAGAAGGACACCGGCATCGCGCTCGCGAACCACCGGCAAATCGACGGGCTGTTCTTCACCGGCAGCTCGGATACCGGCACGCTGCTGCACAAGCAGTTCGGCGGCCGTCCGGAAATCGTGCTCGCGCTCGAGATGGGCGGCAACAACCCGCTCGTGATCGGCGAAGTCGAGGATATCGACGCGGCCGTCCACCACACGATCCAGTCGGCGTTCCTGTCGGCCGGCCAGCGCTGCACGTGCGCGCGCCGCATCTTCGTGCCGCAGGGCGCGTTCGGCGACCGCTTCCTCGCGCGCTTCGTCGACGTCACGTCGAAGATCACGGCCGATGTGTTCGACGCCGATCCGCAGCCGTTCATGGGCGCGGTGATCTCCGCGCGTGCCGCGACGAAGCTCGTCGACGCGCAGTCGCGCCTGATCGAGCAGGGCGCGAAGCTGATCATCGCGATGACGCAGCGCGATCCGCGCCTCGGCTTCGTGAACGCGGCGATCGTCGACGTGACGGGCGTGGCGAACCTGCCGGACGAAGAGCACTTCGGCCCGCTCGCGCAGATCGTCCGCTACGCGACGTTCGACGAAGCGATCGAGCGCGCGAACGACACGGCGTTCGGCCTGTCCGCCGGCCTGCTCGCCGACGACGCGAACGCATGGGAACACTTCCGCCGCACCATTCGCGCCGGGATCGTCAACTGGAACCGGCCGACCAACGGCGCATCGTCCGCCGCGCCGTTCGGCGGCACCGGCCGCTCGGGCAACCATCGCCCGAGCGCGTACTACGCGGCCGACTATTGCGCGTATCCGATGGCGTCGGTGGAAAGCACGCAACTGACCTTGCCCGCGAGCCTGTCGCCGGGCCTGCATTTCTGATCGAGGGAACGACGATGAACGCACAAGAAGCCAATTTCGACGGGCTCGTCGGCCCGACCCACAACTACGCCGGGCTGTCGTTCGGCAACGTGGCGTCGCTCAACAACGAAAAGTCGGCCGCGAATCCGAAGGCTGCCGCGAAGCAAGGGCTGCGCAAGATGAAGCAGCTCGCGGATCTCGGCTTCGCGCAAGGCGTGTTGCCGCCGCAGGAGCGGCCGTCGCTGCGCCTGCTGCGCGAGCTCGGCTTCTCCGGCAAGGACGCGGACGTGATCGCGAAGGCCGCGAAGCAGGCGCCCGAACTGCTCGCCGCGGCGAGCTCGGCATCGGCGATGTGGACCGCGAACGCGGCCACCGTCAGCCCGTCGGCCGACACGAGCGACGGCCGCGTGCACTTCACGCCGGCGAACCTGTGCAGCAAGCTGCATCGCGCGATCGAGCACGAAGCGACGCGCCGCACGTTGTCGACGCTGTTCGCCGATCCCGCGCATTTCGCGGTGCATGAAGCGCTGACCGGCACGCCGGCACTCGGCGACGAAGGCGCGGCGAACCACACGCGCTTCTGCGCCGAATACGGCAAGCCGGGCATCGAATTCTTCGTGTACGGCCGCGCGGAATACCGCCGCGGCCCCGAGCCGAAGCGCTTCCCGGCGCGCCAGACCTTCGAGGCGAGCCGCGCGGTCGCGCATCGCCACGGCCTCGCGGAAGAAGCGACGGTCTATGCGCAGCAGGATCCGGACGTGATCGACGCGGGCGTGTTCCACAACGACGTGATCTCGGTCGGCAACCGCGACACGCTGTTCACGCACGAGCGCGCGTTCGTCAACAAGCAGGCGATCTACGACACGCTGACCGCCGCGCTCGACGCACGCGGTGCGCGCTTGAACGTGATCGAGGTGCCCGAGGCCGCCGTGAGCGTGAACGATGCGGTGACGTCGTACCTGTTCAACAGCCAGCTGCTGTCGCGCGCGGACGGCTCGCAGGTGCTCGTCGTGCCGCAGGAATGCCGCGAGAACGGCAACGTCGCGGCCTATCTCGACGAACTCGCGGCCGGCAACGGCCCGATCCACGACGTGCTCGTGTTCGACCTGCGCGAAAGCATGAAGAACGGCGGCGGCCCTGCATGCCTGCGCCTGCGCGTCGTGCTGAACGAAGCGGAGCGCGCGGCCGTCACGTCGAACGTGTGGATCAACGACACGCTGTTCGCGTCGCTCGACACGTGGATCGACCGGCACTATCGCGATCGCCTCGCCCCGGAAGACCTCGCCGATCCGGCGCTGCTCGACGAATCGCGCACCGCGCTCGACGAGCTTACGCAGATCCTGCGCGTCGGTTCGCTGTATGACTTCCAGCGCTGATTCCCGCATGGCCGACGCGCTGCTCGACGACTTCCTCGCGTTCACGCTGGCCGGCGGCGCACCGTCCGCGACGGACGGCACCTGCGCCGCCGGCGCCGTGCGCTGGCAATGGCGCGGTGACGGTCTGCTCGCGTTCGAACCGGTTGCGGCCGACGCCGCCGGCACGGCGCGCGCGAGCGTGCTCGTGTCGGCCGGCGTGCACGGCGACGAGACGGCGCCGATCGAGCTGCTGTCGATGCTCGTGCGCGATCTCGCGTCGGGCGCGCTGCCGCTCGCGTGCCGGCTGCTCGTCGTGCTCGGCAACGTGCCGGCGATGCGCGCCGGCGAACGCTATCTCGACGACGACCTGAACCGGCTGTTCAGCGGCCGTCACGCGCAGGTGCCCGACAGCCGCGAAGCACCGCGCGCCGCGCAGCTCGAAGCCGCTGCCACCGCGTTCTTCGCGGCCGCGCCGGCCGGCGCCGCGCGCTGGCACATCGACATGCACACGGCGATCCGCGCATCGGTGTTCGAGCAGTTCGCGCTGCTGCCGCACACGGGCATGCCGCCGACGCGCACGATGTTCGAATGGCTCGGCGACGCGCGGATTGCGGCCGTGCTGCTGCATACCGCGAAGGGCAACACGTACTCGCATTTCACGGCCGAGCACTGCGGCGCGCTCGCGTGCACGCTGGAACTCGGCAAGGTGCGCCCGTTCGGCCAGAACGACCTGGCGCGCTTCGCGCCGGCCGACCGCGCGGTGCGCAAGCTCGTGTCGGGCGCCGCTCGTGAGGTCGACGTTCCGTTGCCGCGCGTCTTCACGGTGATCGACCAGATCACGAAGCGGAGCGACGCGCTCGAGCTGTTCGTCGCGGCCGACGTCGCGAACTTCACCGCGTTCGCACGCGGCACGGTGCTCGCGCAGGACGGCGACTACCGTTACACGGTGACGCACGACGAGGAGCGCATCGTGTTCCCGAATCCGTCGGTGAAGCCCGGTTTGCGCGCGGGCCTGCTCGTCGTCGACACGACCCGCGAGACCGTCGCCGCGCTCGTCTGACGGTCACCGATTGCGCGTGGCCGCGGCGACCCGCGGCCCGCGCATCGTCCGGCCACCATTCCGATTTCGAGATAACGCTCGCGCGCCGCGCAGAAGGCCCGCGGGTCGCGCTTGCGTATTTGCGACATCGTCTTGCAAGTTCGACGGGGAGCCAGGCTGACGTCGGCGCCCGCAGCGCAGCATCGCGTGCCGGCGGCTGCTTTGCCATATCGGGCCGCGCGGATTGGTACAATCGCGGCCTTGCGGCTGTTGCGCCGCATCACGGCGCGGCGGCGGCATTGCCGTGGTCATCCGACCCTGCAATGATGCATGCGCCCGTAGTTCCGGAACATTCGAGTATCGAGGAGAACACCTGATGAAGTTGGATTGGCGTAAAGTGGCCGCGCACGCGGTGGTGGCGGCATCGGCCGTGGCGGCAGGCAGCGCGATGGCGGCGGATCTGAAAGAGATCCGTTTCGGCGTCGAAGCCTCGTACGCGCCGTTCGAATACAAGACGCCCGACGGCAAGCTGACCGGCTTCGACATCGACATCGGCAACGCGGTGTGCGCGAAGCTGAAGACGAAGTGCGTGTGGGTCGAGAACGACTTCGACGGCCTGATCCCGGCGCTGCAGGCGCGCAAGTTCGACGCGATCAACTCGGACATGACGATCACCGATCAGCGCAAGCACGCGATCGCGTTCACCGACGCGATCTACACGATCCCGAACCAGCTGATCGCGAAGCAGGGCAGCGGCCTGCTGCCGACCCCGCAATCGCTGAAGGGCAAGCGCGTGGGCGTGCTGCAGGGCACGATCCAGGAAGCGTACGCGAAGAAGAAGTGGGCGCCGGCAGGCGTCGAAGTCGTGCCGTACCAGACGCAGGACCTGGCCTACGCCGACCTGAAGTCGGGCCGTCTCGACGCGACGTTCCAGGACGCGGAAGCCGGTTCGAAGGGCTTCCTGACGAAGCCGCAAGGCCAGGGCTTCGCGTTCGCGGGCGGTACCGTGAGCGACGCCGAGATCCTCGGCTCGGGCGTCGGCTTCGGCCTGCGCAAGAACGACGCGGCGCTGAAGACCGCGCTCGATCAGGCGCTGAAGGAACTGAAGGCCGACGGCACGATCGACAACCTCGCGAAGAAGTACTTCAGCGTGCCCGTGACGCTCAAGTAAGCGTTGCGTTCGATCGCACGATGCAAGCAAACCGGCCGCTGATGCGGCCGGTTTGCTTTTGGGAGCGGGAATGGGCGGGAAATGACGGGAAACGGCGCGGCAGCGACCGGCGGCCGCGTCAGGCCGGAAAGAACCGGCCCAGTTCGCGCGCCAGCTCGTTGAGCACGGCCATCTCCTGCTGCGTGATCTTGCGCGCGGGCTGCGCGCCGGCCCAGTCGCCGTACAGCAGCGCGACGGTCGTCGTGCCGACGCGCACCGGCAGCAGCACGAACGCGCGCGTGTCGTCGAATGCGTCGAGATACCACGCGGGCAGGCGCTTCATCATCTTCGGCTCCTGCGCCTGCTCGATGAAGATGCCGACCGAGTTCGAGATCGCGAGATGAAACACGTCCGGCTCGAAGCGCTCGTCGAAGCGCAGCCGGTCGAGCGTCGTATCGACGCCGGGGCCGAAGCCGAGGCGTGCGGCGAACATGCCGTCGTCATGGCGCACGAACATCACGGTGCGCGTGAACGCAAGGCCGGCCAGCAGGCTTTCCGACGCGAGCGCGAGCACCGGCGTCAGCACGTGCTCGGACGGCAGCGCACGCAGGTCCGCGAGACCGGCCTCGAGGCACGCCTCGGGCGCGGCCTGCGCACGCGCGATCGCATCGGCGTTCGCGCGCAGCTCGACGATCTCGCGCATCACCGTATCGCTCGCTTCCTCGCGCGCGAGCCGCTCGGCGATCTCGACGAGCACGTCGGATTCCATGTCGAGTTCCGCGCCGTAGTGCTGCGCGAGCGCCGCGATGCGCGCATCGCGCTGCGGGCTCGCGGGCATCACGAGCGCACCCGCGACGTCGGTCGAGCAGCGGCTGATCGTGCGCAGCCAGCGGACGCGGTCGGCCGGGCCGTCATCGGTTGCATGGCCCGTATCGTGATCGTCATCCTCGTTGCCGAACGCATCGGCATGGATCACGTGGTCGTGATCGGCCATCCCCGCGCGGATCACGTCGGGCAGGCGCCAGCGCGCGGCCGCCTCGAGCCCGATCTCGTCGAAGCCGACGCCGAGCACGTCGACGCAGGCGGCCGCTTCGTCGCCGTTCAGCTCGGCCGCGCGACGGCGGATCCGGTCCCATTCGCTGTCGAGATAGCAGACCACGAGCAGCTTGCCGACCTGGCGCATCAGCGTGCAGACGACGGCTTCCTCGCCCGAGCGCAGCTCGGCGCGCTCGGTGAGCTTGCGCGCGACGCAGCCGGACAGCAGCGCGCGGTTCAGCTCGAGCTTCGCGTCGATGCGCCGCGGCGTACTGTGGTGGAAATGGTCGACGAGCTTGAGCCCGACGACCAGATGGCCGACGGCGTCCATGCCGAGCACCATCAGTGCGCGGGTCACGGTCGTGATGTTGCCGCCGAACGCCATGTACATCGCGGAGTTCGCGAGCCGCAGCACTTTCTGCGTGAGCGCGAAGTCCGACAACACGACGCGCACGAGCGCGGTGAAGTCGAGGTCGTCGTTCTTCATCGCGGCCATCGTCGCGCGCAGCGATTCCGACAGCAGCGGGAAATCGCCCCGTTCGTTCATCCGGGCCCACAGCTTGTCGAGTAATGCGGTGCGGGGCAGGTGTTCGGTGATTGACATACGGATCTGTCCGGTTCGCCGCGCGCGTCAGGCGGCGGCGTGCAGGTGCAGCTGCTGCGCCTCGAAGCGCCGCGCGAGCTCCTCGGACGGCAGCGCCTGGCAGACGAGCCAGCCCTGGATATGGTTGCAGCCCATCTCCGTCAGCAATTCGCGCTGCGCCTCGGTCTCGACGCCTTCCGCGACGAGCTCGAGATCGAGCGTCTGCGCGAGGCCGACCACCGCCGACACGATCGCGCGGTCATTGCGCGAGGTCAGCAGGTTCTCGACGAAACTGCGGTCGATCTTCAGCTTCGCGAGCGGGAAGCGCTGCAGGTACGCGAGGCTCGAATAGCCGGTGCCGAAATCGTCGATCGCGAAGCGGATGCCGAGATCGGTCAGCTCCTCGAGCAGCCCCTTTGCCTGCGCGGGATCGTGCATCAGCAGGCTTTCGGTGATCTCGAGCACGATGCGGCGCGGGTCGATGCCCGTCAGCGCGATCGCCTCGCGCACGCTCTGCGTGAAGCGCGGGTCGCGGAACTGCTGCGGCGACACGTTGACCGCCACGTACTGTAGCGCGAGCCCCTGGCGGTCCCAGGCGACGAGCTGCATGCACGCGGCCTTGAGCACCCAGTTGCCGAGATAGTTGATCAGGCCGATCGATTCGGCGAGCGGAATGAAGGTCGCCGGCGGCACGAGGCCGTGCACCGGATGGCGCCAGCGGATCAGCGCCTCGACCCCGACCACCGCGCCCGACTGGCTGCGCGTGATCGGCTGGAAATGGAGCGAAAACTCGCCGTTGCGCACGCCGTCGTACAGGTCGGCCTCGAGCTTCAGCCGTTCGGCGTCGGCCGGATCGTCGACGGGGGCGTGGAACGCGAGCGCATTGCCGCCCGACGCCTTCGCCTGCGCGAGCGCATGGTCGGCGCGGCGCAGCAGCGGGCTGTGGTGCTGCGCGCGATGCGGCGCCGAGCGCTCGTCAGGGTAGAGCGCGATGCCGATGCTCGCGGACAGGTGCACGGTCTGCCCCTGGTACACGTAGGGCTCGCGCACCGCGGCCTGCAGCCGGCGTGCGAGTGCGTCCGCCGCATCGCTCGCCTGCGCGCGGTTCGGTGCGCCGAGCACGACCGCGAACTTGTCGCTTGCGACGCGCGCGAGCTGCTCGTTCGGCGTGACGAGCGCCTTCAGCCGCTGCGCGGTCTCGCGCAGCAGCGTGTCGCCCGCGTCGTAGCCGAGCGCGCGGTTGATCCGCTGGTAGTCGTCGAGGTCGAGCAGCAGCAGCGCCGCGCAGGTGTCGTCCCCGTCGGCGGCCTGCTGCGCGCGGATCAACGCGGGCACGAGCGCGGACAGGTTGTCGAGCCCCGTCATCGGGTCGTGGTGCATTTCGTAAGTCAGGCGCGCCTCGAG
Organism: Burkholderia sp. HI2714; assembly: GCF_002223085.1. Taxonomy (NCBI): domain Bacteria; kingdom Pseudomonadati; phylum Pseudomonadota; class Betaproteobacteria; order Burkholderiales; family Burkholderiaceae; genus Burkholderia; species Burkholderia sp. HI2714. The sequence goes on from NZ_NKFM01000015.1 coordinate 366,647, forward strand.
CGCGCGCCACGACGACACGTCGAACGCCGCGATCGCGAACCCGTCGACCCCGTGGTGGCGGCTCTTGAACGCGCGGATCTCGACGTCCAGCGGGTAGGTGAGCGACTTGACGATGCACATCGTCGCCTTCTCGACCTGGCCGGAACGCGCGGCGCGTGCAAGCAGGCCTTCGAGCGCCGCGGTATCCTGTTCGGCGATCAGGTCGCGCAGCGTCAGCGTGTGCAGGTAGTCGCGGTGGTAGCCGATGAAGCGCAGGCTCGCGTCGGACACGTACAGAAAGCGCAGCTCGCGATCGACATGGGCGAGGAAATCCACCGTGCCGACCGTCTGTTCCAGCCAGTTGCGCACGGAGTCGTCGCGTCGCGGCGCAACGGCGCGCGCGGGCATCAGCGCGCCGCCCGACCGAGCGAAGCGGCGCAGCGTATGCAAGGCGCTGCGCCAGGAGCCCTTGCGTGACGTCTGTTTCCTGTTGGCTTCCATGTTTCTCGCTGACGTGAAGGGCTGGAACCGGTTGTCCGGAAGGAATAACGGCAGACTGTGCGGAATCTTTAACGGACCGGCCGCGGATGGCGTTGCCGCTGGACCGGATCGGTCACGCGGGTGTTCGTCAGGCGAACGCCGGCGGGGCCTGCATCGAGGCTGACTTTATAAGAAATGAGGACGCAGATGAAGCGAAAACTGTTGCTGGGCGCCGCCGTGGCGGCGCTGGTGGCCGGCCATGCACTGATTGCGCAGGCGGAATTGAAGCCGGGTGCCGCGGCGCCCGATTTCACGACGCAGGCGTCGCTGGGCGGCAAGACTTACACATACTCGCTCGCGGACGCGCTGAAGCAGGGGCCGGTCGTGCTGTATTTCTACCCGGCCGCGTTCACGAAGGGCTGCACGATCGAGGCGCATGCGTTCGCGGACGCGGTCGACCGTTACAAGGCTTACGGCGCGACGGTGATCGGCGTATCGGCTGACAAGATCGACACGCTGACGAAGTTCTCGGTGAGCGAGTGCCGGAGCAAGTTCCCGGTCGCGGCCGATCCGGACGCGAAGATCATCCGCGAATACGACGCGAAGCTGCCGGCGATCGACAAGGCGAACCGCGTGTCCTACGTGATTTCGCCGGAAGGGAAGGTGCTCTACGAATACACGAGCCTGTCGCCTGACAAGCACGTCGAGAACACGCTCGCCGCCGTGAAGGCGTGGGCTGACGCGCATCCGAAGCAGTAAGCGGTTGCCCCGCACGGCAAAGCGGCCCGTCGTGCGGGCCGCCGGTGCGGAGCAACGCGCCCGCCCGAGCGGCGGCGTGCGAGAGGCCGCTAGGCCCGCAATGCCTGCTCGATCGGCACGCTGCCGCCGACGAAGCCGACGATCTTGCGCGAGATGCCCAGCTTGATCGCCTCGATCGCGGCCCAGGCCACATCCTGGCGCGACACGGGCGGAGCGGCTTCGAACCACGCGTCGGTCAGCGCGATCTTGCCGACGCCCGGATCGTCCGTGAGCGGGCCGGGGCGCAGGATCGCGTAGTCGACGCCCGACGCGATCACGCGATCGTCGCCTTCGCGCTTCATCTGCGAATAGTGGCGCAGCGCGTCCGGGCCGAGTTCGGGCTGGTACGCGGACAGCGAGCTGATCACTACGAGCTTCTGCGCGTTGTAAGCCAGCGCGTATTCGGCCGCGCGGGCGACCGCGTCGCGGTCGATCTGCTCCTCCTCGGTCGCGCCTTCCGATTCGGCCGAGCCGGCCGCGTAGATCACGTGCGAGATGCCCTGGAATGCGTGCGAGAAATCGTTCGTCAGGTCGGCCTCGACCACCCGTGCGCCTGGCAGCGCATAGCCGTGCCGGCGCACGAGCGCCGTGACCTCGAACTCCGGCTGCTTGAGCAGCAGATCCGCGCAGGCCTGGCCCGTTCGGCCGGTCGCGCCAATCAGCAGTACCTTCGTCGTCATGAAACCGCTCCTTGCTCGATGCGTCATCCTTCCAGATAGGGACGGACGACCGATAACTCAAGTGTAATGTCGATTTGCCGATGCGGCGGGTGTGTATTAAGGGGCGTACCGGCATCGGGCGTACCGGCACCGTGCGCCGGCCAGGGCTGCCCGGTGTGGGCGGGCGATCCCCGGCGGCGCAATCGACACCGACATTCCGGTCGCCATTCGTTCACACGGATGCGGGAATGACGCGCCGACCGGCTATCATGTGCGCGATGCATTTTTCGCCGTTACGTCATACAACGCATCGGCCCACTGGTTGGAGTACACATGGCATTACCCCTGGACAACGTCAGCATGGCCGTGTTCTGCGACTTCGAGAACGTCGCGCTCGGCGTGCGCGACGCGAAGTACGAGAAGTTCGACATCAAGCCCGTGCTGGAGCGCCTGCTGCTGAAGGGCAGCATCGTCGTGAAGAAGGCTTATTGCGACTGGGATCGCTACAAGGGCTTCAAGGCGTCGATGCACGAGGCGAGCTTCGAACTGATCGAGATTCCGCACGTGCGCCAGTCGGGCAAGAACTCGGCCGACATCCGGCTCGTCGTCGACGCGCTCGACCTCTGCTACACGAAGTCGCACGTCGATACGTTCGTGATCATCAGCGGCGACTCGGATTTTTCGCCGCTGGTGTCGAAGCTGCGCGAGAACGCGAAGAAGGTGATCGGCGTCGGCGTGAAGAAATCGACGTCGGACCTGCTGGTCGCGAACTGCGACGAATTCATCTTCTACGACGACCTGGTGCGCGAGCAGCAGCGCGCGCTCGCCAAGCGCGAACAGCAGCAGCGTGCGGGCAACGGCGGCGCGAAGCGGCCGGACGAGCCGTCGCGCAAGCACGACTTGGACGCGCGCAAGGCCGAGGCGATCGCGCTGGCGGTCGAGACGTTCGACGCGCTCGCGTCGGAGCGGGACGACGTCGGCAAGATCTGGGCGTCGGTGCTCAAGAGCGCGATCAAGCGCCGCAAGCCGGATTTCAACGAGTCGTACTACGGATTCCGCGCGTTCGGCAACCTGCTCGACGAGGCGCAGGCGCGCGGCCTGCTCGAAGTGGGGCGTGACGACAAGTCGGGCGCGTTCGTGTCGCGGGCACGCCAGTCGTCGGCCGCGGAGCAGGCCGGCGACGGCGGTGCCGCCCACCATGGCGCGCACCACGGGGCGCGCGCGGCGGAGCCGGCGCGGGCCGGTCGCGAGCCGCGACGCCGCGAGCAGCGGGCGGAAGCGCCCGTGCACGACACCGTGCAGGCCGACGCGGAAGAGGCGGCGATGGCTGAAGCCGCCGAAACCGCGGCGGTCGTGCCGGCTGAAACGGCTGAAGCGGTGGACGTGGCCGAGGGGCACGGCGACGCGAAGGATGGCCGCAAGCGTGCGCGCAAGAGCCCGGCGAAGAAGGCCGGCGCGAAGAAGGGCGCCGCCGCGAAGTCCGCAGGCCGTCAGGCGGCCGGGAAGCCGGATGCCGCCGGGCATGGCGCGCCGAAGCACGCTGGCGACACGCACGCGCACGGCAAGCATGCGGACGAGACGCATCGTGACGCGGAGCAGGGCGATGCGCGGCACGCCGCAGTGACGCACGCCGAGTCGGCGGACAGCGATGTCGGCGGTGAGGTGGCGGCTGCGCCGGCCGAGGCGGCTGGCGACGCGCCTGCCGAAGCCAAGCCGAAGAAACCGGCCCGCAAGGCGGCGCCGCGCGCGCGGCGTCCGCGCAAGACGGCGACAGCGGCCGAGTAATGGCGGAATAGCGGCCGAATAGCGGCCGCCGGCCTCGGGTGTCGTCCGCAACGCAACCGGCGACACCCAGGCGGGCCCCGCTCCACGCCATGGCGCCCGGCGCAATGCCGGCCCGCCAGCCGGACTAGTCGTTCAGCACATAAGGCTGCGTCATCACTTCGAGGAAGTGGCCGTCCGGATCGTCGAAGTACACGCCGCGTCCGCCGTTGTGGCGGTAGATGTCACCGGGTTGCCGCTTCGCCGGATCGGCCCAGTGCGGCAGCCCGCGCTCGCGAATGCGCGCGAGCACGCGATCGAAGCCTGCTTCGTCGAGCAGGAACGCGTAGTGCTGCGACGCGATCTCTCCCGACCGTTCATAAAAATCAAGCGATACGCCGTTGCCGAGCGGGACGACCAGCATCGCGCCGAACGGCGTCGGCGGCGGCAATTCCAGCAGCTCGGTGAGGAAGCGGCTCGACGCGCGCTTGTCGCGGCACCAGACGATCGTATGGTTGAGCTGGACGTTCATCGCGGGTTCCGGGGACGGCGGTGGGCATGGACATACGATAGCCGATTGCGGCCCGTCCGCAAGCCGGGGCCGCGGCGAGCCGGGTGGCACGCGCCATTCGTCGACTGAAACGATCTGGACGAACGGCTACTTTTTCGGGAGCAAAGGTCATTGGCGCCGCTTTTTGCGCCGCCAAGAATTCCTGTCAAGCCATCGCCGTTATCCGCCGGATGACGACCGGGCGATGCGCAACAGGGAGACAGACGATGCGCTTCATGCTGAACGGCCAGCCGTTCGATTTCGGCGGCGATCCCGATACGCCGCTCCTGTGGGTCATTCGCGACTCGGCCAGACTGACGGGCACCAAGTACGGCTGCGGCATCGGCGCGTGCGGCGCCTGCACCGTGCACCTCGACGGCGAAGCCGCGCGCGCGTGCGTGCTGCCGGCGGCGAGCGTCGCGGGCCGCGCGGTCACGACGATCGAAGGGCTGTCGCACGACCGTTCGCATCCGGTGCAGCGCGCGTGGATCGAGAAGGACGTGCCGCAATGCGGCTATTGCCAGTCGGGGATGGTGATGGCGACGGCCGCGCTGCTCGCGCGCCACCGCAAGCCGACCGACGCGCAGATCGACGCGGCAGTCACGAACCTGTGTCGCTGCGCGACCTATCAACGCATTCGTGAGGCAATCCATGTCGCGGCCGGCTGACGCGGTGCGGGTACAGCCCGTGCCGAACGGGGCGCGGCGCGTGTTCCTGAAGGGCGGCGTCGCGCTGGCGGGCAGCCTGCTGCTGCCACTGGCGTTCGGCGACGTCGTTCAGGCGGCCGGCGACGGCGCGCGTTTTCGCGAGATCAACGACTGGGTCCGCGTCGACGCGGACGGCAGGACGATCATCGGGCTGTCGCAGGCGGAAGTCGGTCAGGGTGTCTATACCGGGCTGCCGCAGGTGCTGGCCGACGAGATGGATGCGGACTGGCGCAGCGTGGCGGTCGAGTTCGTCACGGGGCGCGATGCGTACCGGATCGATGCCGCGAACGAGGCGCCACAGCAATTCGTCGGCGCATCGATGTCGGCGACGATGTTTTACACGCGCTTGCGGATCGCGGGTGCGCAGGCGCGCTCGGCGTTCCTGCGGGCCGGCGCTGCGCGGCTCGGCGTGCGCGACACGCAGTGCGTGACGCGCGACGGCCGCGTCGTCCATCCGCCGAGCGGTCGTTCGCTGTCGTACGGCGCGCTCGTCGACGATGCGGCCAGGCTGCCGCACGATCCGCAGCCGCACCTGAAGCCGACGTCCGCGCACACGCTGATCGGCCGTTCGCTGCACAAGCTCGACGTACCGTCGAAGGTCGACGGAAGTGCGATCTACGGTATCGACGTGCAGGTGCCCGGCATGCTGGTCGGCGCGCTGACGATGGCGCCGACGCTGAACGGCAAGCCGACCGCCGTGAAGAATCGCGACGCGTTGCGCGCGATGCCGGGCGTGGTCGATGTCGTGCTCGCGAAGGACGCCGTGATCGTCGTTGCGCAAACCTACTGGCAGGCGAAGAAAGCGTGTGACGCGGCCGACATAGCATGGGATGCGGGTGCCGCGACGGCGTTCGACAGCGCGACGATCCTCGCACAGCGCAAGGGCGCGTTGCAGTCCGATCACGCGGTCGTCGCGACCACGATCGGCGAGCCCGCACGCCGGCTCGCCGAAGCTCGCACGGTCATCGAGGCCGACTACCACACGCCGTACATCGTTCACGCGACGATGGAGCCCGTCAACGCGACCGTGCATGTGCGAGCGGACGAAATCGAGGTGTGGGGGCCGATCCAGGGGCAGGACAAGGTGCGCTGGACGCTGTCGTCGCTGTTCGGCGTGCTGGCCGACCGCGTGATCGTCAACACGACGTTTCTCGGTGGCAGTTTCGGCCGCAAGTACGTGCCCGATTTCGTCGTGCACGCGGCTGTCGCGTCGAAAGCGGTCGGACGACCGGTGAAGGTCATTCGCTCGCGGGAGGACGATATCCGTCACGGCTTCTATCGGCCGTGCGCGTCTGCGCGACTGCGCGCTGCGCTCGGCAGCGACGGGCTGCCGGTCGCATTGCACGCGCGCGTCGCCGGTCATTCGCTGTACGCGGCGATCAAGCGCGACCGATACGAGAAGGCGGGCGGCTGGGACGAGACGATGCTCGACGGCCTCTACGATCTTTGCTACGACGTGCCGAACCTGCTCGTCGATTCGGTCACGGTGATGCAGCCGATTCCGGTCAGCTTCATGCGCAGCGTCGGCAGTACGTCGACCGTGTTCTTCCTCGAGAGCTTCGTCAACGAGCTGGCACACGCGGCGCGTGCCGACCCGGTGCGATACCGGCGCGCATTGCTGAAACACGACGCGCTTGCATTGCGCGTGCTCGACGCAACCGCGGCGCGCGCGAACTGGTTCGGCCGCATGCCGCCCGGCCTGTCGCGAGGCGTCGCCTATTCACTGTACACGGGGCGCGGCGGCGCGTTCAGCACGCATGTCGCGACGATCGCCGAGCTGCGCGTGACGAACGGCAACGTGAAACTTGAACGGATCGTGTGCGGCATCGATTGCGGTCGCGCGATCAATCCGCTGCTGATTCGCGAGATGGTCGAAGGCGGCGTCGGCTTTGCGCTCACCAACACGTTCAGGAGCGAGATCACGTTCGAGCATGGTGCGGTCGTGCAGCGTAATTTTGCCGACTATCCGCTGCTCGGCCTCGCCGACATGCCAAGGATCGAAGTGGTGATCGTCGACAGCGACCGCGATCCGCAAGGCTGCGGCGAAGTCGCGTTGCCGCCCGTCGCACCGGCGGTGGCGGATGCGATCTGGCGCGCGACCGGTGAACGGCCGCGCGCGATGCCGTTCGATACGCCGCTCGCGACCTGAACGACCCGGTATTCCCCACCTGCCGGCGGCGCCGCGTGCGTCGCCGATCAATAGAAAGCATAACTACACAATTGGTCTGGAGACTTCGATGAAAACCATTCGTACGGCCGCGACGGCCGTCTCGTTCGCGGCTGCCGCCGCCGCATCGCCGGGCGCGCAGGCGCAGGGCAGCGTGACGCTGTACGGCATCGTCGACACCGGCGTGCAGTACTACAACCATGCGGCCGGCGGTGGTGCGGTCGCCGGCATGCCGTCGCTGACCGGCGAAGTGCCGTCGCGCTTCGGGTTGCGCGGCGTCGAGGATCTCGGCGGCGGTTACCGCACGTTCTTCGTGCTCGAAAACGGCTTCGCGCTGAACTCGGGCGCGCTGAACTACGGCGGCCGCCTGTTCGGCCGACAGGCGAACGTCGGCATCGATTCGCCGTATGGCACGCTCACGCTCGGGCGGCAGATGAACATGTCGATGCTCGTGCTGCTCAACGCCGACGTGATCGGCCCGTCGATTCATTCGATGGCGAGCTTCGACGGCTATCTGCCGAACGCGCGCAGCGACAGCGCAATCGGCTATCTCGGCCACTTCGGCGGTGTGACGCTCGGCGGCACGTACAGCACCGGGCGCGACGCTGCGGGCCCGGCCGGCCCGTCGGCCACGAACTGCGCGGGCAACGTGCCGGGCGACCCCGTGGCCTGCCGGCAATATACGATGATGGTTGCGTACGACGCGCCGCAGTTCGGCGTGGCGGCTTCGTACGACGTGATGCACGGCGGCACGGGCGCGTCGGCGCCGCTGTCGAGCCCCGGCTATACGGACACGCGCACGATCGTCGATGCGTACGTCAAGTTCGGCATCGCAAAACTCGGCGCGGGCTGGATCCGCCGCAACACGGCGGCCGCGGCCCACAGCCAGTCGGACCTCTTTTTCGCGGGCGGCACGGTCTACGCGACGCCGGCGCTATCATTCGACGCACAGGCCGTGCGCTATCTGCTGCGTGCCCGCTACGACTCGAACCTGTTCGTCGGGCGGGCCAATTACAGCCTGTCGAAGCGCACGCTGGTCTATACGTCCGTCGGTTACATGATGAACAGCGCGCTCGGCACGTCGGCGGTGGCGGCAGGCGGCACGGTCGGCACCGGCCACAACCAGGTCGGTGCGATGGCGGGCATCCAGCAGCGCTTCTGACGCGGCGGCGCGCTCCACGGAGATTTCGACGATGACGACCGATCTTCTCAGCGACGTGCTGACCGACCTGCGGGCCGATGCCGTGGTCACGGGACGCTTCACGCTGAGCGCGCCGTGGGCGATCCGCAAGCCGGCCGTCGCGGGCGCGCCGTTTCGCACCTGCGCGGGCAGCCCGTTCTTCCTGTCGGTCGCCGGCGCAGCGCCCGTGCACGTCGAGCCGGGCGACTTCGTGCTGCTGCCGCACGGCGACGAGCACGTGATGGGGTCGTCGCTCGACGTGCCGCCCGTGCCGTTCGATACGCTGATGGCCGACAAGGGCATCCGGCCGCGCTTCGATACGCCGCTCGAGTTTGTCGCGGGCGGCGGTGGCGCGACCAGCGAACTCTATACGGGAATCGTCGTGTATCGCGACATCGTGCGCAGTCCGCTGTTCTCGGTGTTGCCGACGCTGATCCACGTGCGCGCCAACGATGCGGCCGTGGCGCCGTGGCTCGCGAGCACGCTGCAGAGCTTCATCCAGGAATCGATGGCGTGCCAGCCGGGCTGGGCCGTCGCCGCGACGCGCCTGGCCGACGTGCTGTTCGTGCAGTTGCTGCGCGCGCATCTGCAATCGTCGGCGAATCACACGGGCTGGCTGCGTGGCCTCACCGATCCGCAGATCGGCCGCGCGATGGCGCTGATGCATCGCGATCCGCGGCGCAACTGGCAGCTCGCGAGCCTCGCGGCCGAGGCCGGCATGTCGCGTTCGCGCTTTTGCACGCGTTTCGCCGGACTCGTCGGCGAGACGCCGATCGGTCATCTGACCACCTACCGGATGTATCTGGCGAGCGGCGAGCTCGCGAACGGCAAGCTGCGGCTGATCGAGGTCGCCGAGCGGGTCGGCTACACGTCGGAGAAGGCGTTCGCGCGCGCGTTCCATCGCTGGTCGGGGATGGCGCCGCGCCGCTATGCGCGCAACGCACGGGACCTGTATGACCTTGCACGACATGGATGACCGCGCAGCGCGCCATCGGGTGCCGGCGCTCGCGCGCGGGCTCGCGATTCTCGAAGCGGTTGCGGCCGGGCCGTCGTCCGCGACCGCCGCGGACCTCGCGTCGCGGCTCGGCGTGCCGCGCAACTCGATCGCCCGGCTGCTGAGAACGCTGGTTCGGCACGCGTTTCTCGCTGTCGATCCGCACGGCCGCTATCGACCCGGGCCGGCTGCCGCGCGGGTCGCGGCCGCGTATCTCGGTGCGCGGCCGGAAGTCTCGCATGCGCAGCCGGTGCTGGACGCGTTGTGCGCGCGCAGCGGGCTTGCCGCGCAGTTGCTCGGACGGGATGGCGCGGAATTGGTCGTGCTCGCGCAGGCGGCGCCCGACGGGGCCGCCTGCTTCGTCACGCGCGTCGGCGCGCGGTTCGCGGGGCGGGCGGTGGCAGATGTGGATGGTGAAAACGATGCCGCCGAGCCCGACGGCCAGCCCGTCCGGCGGATTGGCCGGCAGGGCGCGTCCCGGCAGGCGGCCGGCATCGTCGCGATGCCGGTGGATGCGGACGGTGCGCTCGCGATCGGCGTCGCGCTCGATGTGCCGGGCGACGCGCGATGGCGGCAGATACCGGAAATGATCGACGACGCGGCGCGGCGCCTGTCGGACGCGCTGGCCGATCCGGCCGAGGCCGACCACCGCTGAGCGTCATCGGCCGTCGTCGCGGCCCACCGGCGCGGGCGCCGGCTGCGCGCGACCTTCGCGGCGGCGCGGGCCGACGAACGGAGCGGGGCGGTACGACATGCCCCGCCCGCGCCCGCCCTTACTCCCCGGCGACGGCCGGCCCGCCGGAATTCCCGCGGCGGTTGCGCCGCTTCTCGGCCCACACGCGGAAGCGGTCCATGTACAGGTAGACGACCGGCGTCGTATAGAGCGTCAGCACTTGCGACACGATCAGGCCGCCGGCGATCGCGATCCCGAGCGGCGCGCGCAGCTCGGCGCCGTCGCCGTTGCCGAACGCGAGCGGCAGCGCGCCGAGCAGCGCGGCCATCGTCGTCATCATGATCGGGCGAAAGCGCAGCAGGCACGCTTCGTGAATCGCGTCGAGCGACGACTTCCCGTAGTTGCGCGTCTGGTCGATCGCGAAGTCGACCATCATGATCGCGTTCTTCTTCACGATCCCGATCAGCAGGATCACGCCGATCAGCGCGATGATGCTGAACTCGGTCTTGAACAGCAGCAGCGCAAGCAGTGCGCCGACGCCGGCCGACGGCAGCGTCGACAGGATCGTGATCGGGTGGATGTAGCTCTCGTACAGGATCCCGAGCACGATATAGACGGCCAGCAGCGCCGCGAGGATCAGGATCGGCTGGTCGTTCAGCGACTGCTGGAACGCCTGCGCGGTGCCCTGGAAGCTGCCGACGATCGTCGGCGGGACGCCGACCTGCGCCATCGTCTGGTAGATCACCTGCGTCGCCTGCGACAGCGACACGCCGGGCGGCAGGTTGAACGAGATCGTCGTCGCGACGAACAGCCCCTGGTGGTTGACCGACAGCGGCGTCGTGCTCGGCCCGAACGTCGCGATCGCCGACAGCGGGATCATCGTCGACTTCGACGTCGATACCGACGCACCCGACGACGCGCTCGACTTGCCGCTCGCGGCGATCGAGTTGAGCGCCTGGTTGCGCGCGGAGTCGGACGCGATCGCGGCGGCGCTCTGCGTGGCCGTGCCGGCGCTCGACGTGCCGGCGGAGGTCGCGACGTAGGTGCCGGCCGCTGCGTTGGTGGTCTGCGAGCCGTTCGCGCTGCCGCCCGACGTGCTGACCCACACCTGGTTCAGCATCTCGGGGCTCTGCCAGTACTTCGGTGCGACTTCCATCACCACGTGGTATTGGTTCAGCGGGTTGTAGATCGTCGAGACCTGGCGCTGGCCGAACGCGTCGTACAGCGTATTGTCGATCTGCGCGGGCTTGATGCCGAACCGCGCGGCCGTCGCACGGTCGATCGTCACCATCGCCTCGAGGCCGCCTTGCTGCTGGTCGGAGTTCACGTCGGTCAGCTCGGGGCGCTTCTGCAGCGCCTCGGTCAGGATCGGCCCCCACTTGTACAGGTCGGCGCTCGAATCGCCGAGCAGCGTGAACTGGTACTGCGCGTTGCTCTGCCGGCCGCCGACGCGGATGTCCTGCGCCGCCTGCAGGAACGTGCGCGCGCCGGCCACGTCCGCCAGCTGCGGGCGCAGTTGCTGGATCACCTGGTCGGCTGACAGCTTGCGCTCGGTGCGATCCTTCAGCGTGATGAACATGAAGCCCGAGTTGGTCTGCGTGCCGCCGGTGAAGCCCGCGACGCTCTTCACGTTCGGGTTGCCCTGCACGATCCGCATCATCTCGGAGAACTTCAGCTTCATCGCCTGGAACGACGTCGACTGGTCGGCCTGGATGCCGCCGATCATCAGCCCGGTGTCCTGCTGCGGGAAGAAGCCCTTCGGCACGACGATGTACAGGTAGACGTTCAGCCCGATCGTCGCGAACAGGGTCAGCAGGATCAGGAGCGGCCGGCGCAGCGCCCACGACAGCGAGCGTTCGTAGCCGCGCTGCATGCGGCTGAAACAGCGTTCCAGGAAACGCCCGAAGCGGCCTTCGTGTTGCGGGTCGTGCGACTCGGGCAGCAGGCGCGCGCACATCATCGGCGTGACCGTGAGCGACACCGCGAGCGAGACGGCGATCGCGAGCGACAGCGTCAGGGCGAACTCGCGGAACAGCCGCCCGACGATGCCGCCCATCAGCAGGATCGGCAGGAACACCGCGACGAGCGAAATGCTCATCGACAGCACCGTGAAGCCGACCTCGCGCGCGCCGTCGAACGCGGCCTGCATGCGCGACTTGCCGTTCTCGATATGCCGCGAGATGTTCTCGAGCACGACGATCGCGTCGTCGACGACGAAGCCGGTTGCGACGATCAGCGCCATCAGCGACAGGTTGTCGATCGAGAAGCCGAGCAGGTACATCGCGCCGAACGTGCCGATGATCGAGATCGGCACCGCGACGCTCGGGATCAGCGTCGCGCGCCAGTTGCGCAGGAACAGGAACACGACCATCACGACGAGGCTGACCGCGATCAGCAGCGTGTGCTCGGTGTCCTTCAGCGACGCGCGAATCGTGGTCGAGCGGTCGAGCACGGGCGTGACGGTGATGTCGGCCGGCAGCGACGCGGTGAGCTGCGGCAGCGCCGCGCGCACGCGGTCGAGCGTCTCGATGATGTTCGCGCCGGGCGAGCGGTAGAGGATCACGAGCACCGCGCGCTTGCCGTTCGACAAACCGAGGTTGCGCAGGTCCTCGACCGAATCGACGACGTCGGACAGGTCGGACAGCCGCACGGCCGAGCCGTTGCGGTACGCGACGACGAGGTCGCGGTATTGCGACGCCTGGGACGCCTGGTCGTTCGTATAGAGCTGGAAGCGCTGCGGGCCGAATTCGATCGCGCCCTTCGGTGCATTGGCGTTCGCGGAAGCCAGCGCCGCGCGCACGTCCTCGAGGCCGATCCCGTAATGGAACAGCGACTGTGGTTCGAGCTCAACGCGCACGGCCGGGTTCGCGGAGCCGCTCACGGTGACCTGGCCGATCCCGTCGATCTGCGACAGCGACTGCTGCAGCACCGTCGACGCGGCGTCGTACACCTTCGCCGGCGACGCGGTTTCCGACGTCAGTGCGACGACCATGATCGGCGAATCGGCCGGGTTGACCTTGCGGTAGGTCGGGTTGCTCTTCAGCGCGGCGGGCAGGTCGGCGCGCGCCGCGTTGATCGCGGCCTGCACGTCGCGCGCGGCGCCGTCGATGTCGCGGTTCAGCCCGAACTGCAGGATGATCCGCGCATTGCCGACCGTGCTGGTCGACGTCATTTCGGAGACGTCCGCGATCGAGCCGAGGTGCCGCTCCAGCGGGCTCGTCACGCTGGTCGCGACCGTTTCCGGGCTCGCGCCGGGCAGCGACGCCTGCACCGAGATCGTCGGGAAATCGACCTGCGGCAGCGGCGACACCGGCAGCCTGATGAACGCGAACAGGCCCGCGAGCGCGACGCCGAGCGCGAGCAGCGTCGTCGCGACGGGGCGGGTGATGAAGGGGCGCGACAGGTTCATGGCTTACGCATCCGTGCGCGAGCCGGCTTGCGGGCCGTGGCGTTCGAACCAGCCGCGCACGCGGCGCGCGAGCGAGTCGAAGCCGAGGTAGATCACGGGCGTCGTGAACAGCGTGAGCACCTGCGACACGATCAGGCCGCCGGCGATCGCGATCCCGAGCGGCTGGCGCAGCTCGGAGCCCGCGCCGGAGCCGACGATCAGCGGCACCGCGCCGAGCAGCGCGGCGAGCGTCGTCATCAGGATCGGCCGGAAGCGCAGCAGGCACGCCTGGTAGATCGCTTCGCGCGGCGGCTTGCCTTCGACGCGTTCGGCTTCGAGCGCGAAGTCGATCATCATGATCGCGTTCTTCTTCACGATGCCGATCAGCAGCACGATGCCGATGATCCCGATGATGTCGAGGTCGTGCCCGGTGATCATCAGCGCGAGCAGCGCGCCGACGCCGGCCGACGGCAGCGTCGACAGGATCGTGATCGGGTGGATGTAGCTCTCGTACAGCACGCCGAGCACGATGTACATCGTGACGACCGCGGCGAGGATCAGGAACAGCTGGTTCGACAGCGATGCCTGGAACGCGAGCGCCGCGCCCTGGAAGCGCGTCTGGAACGACGCGGGCAGCCCGATGTCCTTCTCGGCGGCGTCGATCGCCTTGACCGCCTCGCCGAGCGACGCGCCCGCCGCGAGGTTGAACGAGATGGTGGTCGACGGGAACTGCGACAGGTGCGCGGCCAGCAGCGGCGACGGCCGCTCGTGGAACGACGCGATCGACGCCAGCGGCACCTGGCCGCCGCCCGCCGACGGCAGGTAGATGTCGTTCAGCGATTGCGCGTAGTGCTGCTCCTTCGGCTCGGATTCGAGAATCACGCGGTACTGGTTCGACTGCGTGAAGATCGTCGACACGATGCGCTGGCCGAACGCGTCGTACAGCGCGTTGTCGACGGTCGCCGGCGTGATGCCGAAGCGCGCGGCGCTCGGGCGGTCGATCTCGATGTAGACGGACTGGCCGTTGCTCTGCAGGTCGGTCGCGACGTCGGCGAGCGACGGCTCCTGCTGCAGCCGCGCGACGAGCTTCGGCACCCAGGTCGCGAACTCTTCCGAGTTCGGGCTCGTCAGCATGAACTGGTACTGCGTCGGGCTGACGGTCGAGTCGATCGTCAGGTCCTGCACCGACTGCATGAACAGCGAGATGCCGGTGATGTTCGCGACGCGGTGCTGCAGGTCGCGGATGATCTGCGCGGCCGTCTCGGAACGTTCGTCGCGCGCCTTCAGGTTGATCAGCATCCGGCCGCTGTTCAGCGTGATGTTGCTGCCGTCGACGCCGATGAACGACGTGAGGCTCTCGACGTTCGGATCCTTCAGGATCTCGGCCGCGAGCGCCTGCTGGCGCTCCGCCATCGCGCCGTACGAGATCGACTGCGGCGCCTGCGTGATCGCCTGGATCACGCCGGTATCCTGCGCGGGGAAGAAGCCCTTCGGCACGTAGACGTACAGCAGGCCTGTCAGCGCGAGCGTCAGCAGTGCGACGACGAGCGTCGAGCGCTGGCGGTTCAGCACCCATTCGAGCGCGACCGCGTAGCGCGCGATCACCCAGTCGATCGCCCGGTGCACGCGCGCCTCGAAGCGATGGCTCTCGGGCGGCGGCGAATGGCGCAGCAGCTTCGCGCACATCATCGGCACGAGCGTGAGCGACACGATCGCCGAGATCACGATCGTCACCGCGAGCGTGATCGCGAATTCATGGAACAGGCGCCCGACCACGTCGCCCATGAACAGCAGCGGGATCAGCACCGCGATCAGCGACACCGTCAGCGAGATGATCGTGAAGCCGATCTGCCTCGAGCCCTTCAGCGCGGCCTCGAGCCCCGTTTCGCCTTCCTCGACGTAGCGCGCGATGTTTTCGATCATCACGATCGCGTCGTCGACCACGAAGCCGGTCGCGATGGTGAGCGCCATCAACGACAGGTTGTTCAGCGAGAAGCCGGCCATGTACATCACCGCGAGCGTGCCGATCAGCGACAGCGGCACCGACAGGCTCGGGATGATCGTCGCGTAGACGTTCGCGAGGAACAGGTACATCACGAGCACGACGAGCGCGACCGCGAGCATCAGTTCGAACTGCACGTCGCGCACGGCGGCGCGGATCATCGTCGTGCGATCGGTGACGATCTCCACGTCGAGCGCGGCCGGCAGCGTTTCCTGCAGCTTCGGCAGTTGCGCCTTGATCGCGTCGACCGTCTGGATCACGTTCGCGCCCGGCTGGCGCTGCACGTTCAGGATGATCGCGGGGTCGGCATTCACCCACGCGCCGAGCTTGGTGTTCTCCGAGCCCGCGACGACCGTCGCGACGTCGGTGAGCATCACCGGGCGGCCGTTCTTGTACGCGACGACCGCGCTGTTGTACTGGTCGGCGCTCGTCAGCTGATCGTTCGCGTTGATCGTGTACGCGCGCGTCGGGCCGTCGAAGTTGCCCTTCGGCGTGTTCACGTTCAGGTTCGAGATCGTCGTGCGCAGGTCGTCGAGGTTCATCCCGTACTTCGCGAGCGCGGTCGGGTTCGCCTGGATGCGCACGGCCGGGCGGTTGCCGCCCGACAGGCTGACGAGACCGACGCCCGCGACCTGCGAGATCTTCATCGCGAGGCGCGTGTCGGCGAGATCCTGCACCTGCGTGAGCGGCAGCGTCTTCGACTTGACGGCGAGCGTCAGCACCGGCGCATCGGCCGGGTTGACCTTCGCGTAGATCGGCGGGGCAGGGAGGTCGGACGGCAGCAGGTTGCCGGCCGCGTTGATCGCGGCCTGCACTTCCTGCTCGGCGATGTCGAGCGGCAGGTCGAGCGAGAACTGCAGCGTGATCACGGACGAGCCGGCCGAGCTTTGCGACGACATCTGGTTCAGCGACGGCATCTGCCCGAACTGCCGTTCGAGCGGCGCGGTGACCGACGAGGTCATCACCTCCGGGCTCGCGCCCGGGTAGAAGGTCTGGACCTGGATCGTCGGATAGTCGACTTCCGGCAGCGCGGCGAGCGGCAGGAAGCGCAGCGCGACGAGACCGGCCAGCATGATCGCCGCCATCAGGAGGGCGGTGCCGACCGGCCGGAGAATGAAGAGGCGGGAGGGATTCATCGAGCGGCCCGCGCGTTACTGGGCCGCGGGGGCCGCTGCCTGCGACGCGCCGTGCTTGCGTTCGCCGCGATGGCCGCCGGCGCCCGATGCGCCCGACGCCGCACCGGCGCCGCGTGCGCCCGACGCGCCTTTCGGCTTGTCGGCCGGGATCGAGATCTTCGCGCCTTCGCGCAGGCGGTCGGACCCGTCGGTCACGACGCGCTCGCCGAGCGCGATGCCGCTGACGATGCTCGTGCGTTCGCCGTCGATCGGGCCGATCGTAACCTTGCGCACCGTGACCGTGTTGTCGGGTTTCACGACGTAGACGAACTGGCCGATCGAGCCGGTCAGCACGGCCGCGGTCGGCACGATCGTCGCGTTGCGCATCACGTCGACGAGCAGGCGCGTGTTCACGAACTGATTCGGGAACAGCATGCCTTCCTTGTTATCGAAGTTCGCGCGCAGCTTGACGGTGCCCGTGCTCGTGTCGATCTGGTTGTCGAGCGTCGCGAGCGAGCCCGTCTCGAGCGGCACCGTGTTGTTGCGGTTGTATGCGGTGACCGACAGTTTCTGGCCCGCGTTCACCTGCTTGACGATCTGCGGCAGGTTGTCTTCTGACGTCGTGAAGATCACGCTCATCGGCTGCAGCTGCGTGATCACGACGAGGCCGTTGGTATCGCCCGGCGTCACGTAGTTGCCGGGGTCGACCTGGCGCAGGCCGACGCGGCCCGTCACCGGCGCGGTGATGCGCGCATACGTGAGGTTCAGCTTCGCGGAATCGATCGCGGCCTGGTCGGTCTTCACCGCGCCTTCGTATTGCTTGACGAGGGAGGCCTGCGTATCGACGGTCTGCGACGCGATCGAGTCCTGCGACAGCAGCGTCTGGTAGCGCTTCAGGTCGAGGCGGGCCGTCGCGAGCAGCGCCGAGTCGCGCGCGTGCGTGCCTTCGGCGTTCTCGAGCGCGACCTGGTACGGGCGCGGGTCGATCTGCGCGAGCAGGTCGCCCTTCTTGACGATCTGGCCTTCCTGGAACGCCACCGATTGCAGGTAGCCGGACAGCTGCGTCTTGACCGTCACGTTCGCGAGCGGCGTGACGGTGCCGAGCGCGGACAGCACGATCGGCATTTCGCCCTGCGTCGCGGTCGCGACCTGCACGGGCTGCGGAATGTTCGCCATCGCGGCGGGGCCGCCACGGCCGCGGTGGCCGCCGGCAGCACCGGCCGCGCTTGCGCCCGCGCCGCTCGCACCCGTGCCGGCCGCCGGCGTGCGGTTCCACGGGTGCCACCACAGCAGGCCGCCGATGACGACGACCGCGAGCGCGCCGGCCATCAGCGTGCGGCGCGGGCGCCGCGCGGCGGGGGACGCGGGTTCTTTCGAAGGAGGCGTGGGCTTTTGTTCGTTATCCATCGTGATCTGTCAGGAAGACGGCGCGGCGGGCCGGAAATCGGACTGCTGAGCTGCGCGTGGGCGAGCGGTGCCGGGGAGGGGGCGCCCGGCTCGGTCCGGGCCCCCGCCGGTCTGCGCGGGAAAAGAGCGGTGCGCACCGCGAGTGCGGCGCGACGATGGGCATGATCCTACGTCCCGTCCCCGTTACAGTCCAGCGGTCTATCTTTCAACGGGTTACGGTCGTTACAGAACGCGACAGGACGATGACGAAACGATTACACGGCGATGCGACGGGCCGGTGCGCCGCCGATTTCGCGGGTGATTTTCGCGATGCATTCGTGCAGCGCGGGCACCACGTGTTCGTCCAGCCATTCGGGCGGGCACTGGTGCGACGCGCCACCGCAATTCACCGAATAGCGCTGGCCCGACGGACCGACGAAACCGGCCGCGACGGCATTCAGGCCCTCGCGCCATTCGCCGATCGCGATCGCGTGGCCGTCGCGCATCGCATCGTCGAGCGCGGGGTTCAGGCGTGCGGAAACATGCGGCCAGTCGTCGCCCGCCGTGGTGCGCAGCGACTCGAGCAACTGGCGGCGTTCGTCGTCCTCGAGTGCGGCGAGATACGCGCGGCCGACCGCGGTGCGCGCGATGTCCATCCGCGAGCCGATCTCGAGGCGCGTGACGAGCACGGCCGAGCGTGGACGGACCACGTCGATCGCGACCATGTCGAGCCGGTCGCGCACCGCGAGGTGCACGGACAGCGACGTGCGTTCGGCCAGCTCGATCATGAACGGCCGCGAACGCGCGCGGATGTCGAAGTTGCGCAGGAAGCCGTGGCTCAGTTCGAGCACCGACGCGGTGAGCACGAAGCGCTCGCTGTCGGGCAACTGAAACAGGAAACCGGCGCTGACGAGCGTCGCGGTGATGCGCGAGACGGTCGGCTTCGGGATGCCGGTCAGTTCGGTCAGCTCGCGGTTGCTGACGGGCGCGTCGGCCGCCGCGATGCGACGCAGCACGGCGAGGCCGCGGGCAAGGGCGGTGATCTCGTCGGGCGACGATTCACGGTCCCGCGACGCGGGAGGGGTTACAGTTGTCGACACGAGGGATTCTCTCTAATTCCGAAACTCGATTTCAATTTTGTTGGAATTGTAGGACTATTGTCAAAGGATGCATGTTCCACGGGTGAACCGGTCATTGGATGAGATTTTACGGGTTCACCCTTGGTTTATTAGGAAAACGCTCAAATGAGCGTTGCCAGAAAGTGCATGAACCGGTGCAAATACCGCTTGACTTGTCGGGCGGAAACGGAAAGAATGTCTCACGTTTTCGAAACATCGTTTCAAGAGTTTAACCGGCAACGATGTTTCGCGCAGTCTCTCAGGTTCTAGCACGGCCCTCGGAATGGCTAGAACTTTTTTAGCGCCACGGTCTCCGTGGCGCTTTTTTTTGCCCGTTGCCTCCCTTCGCTGGCCGGCGAGCCCGCCAGCCCGGCCGAAACCCAGCCGTTGCGCCACAGCGAAGTCTACCGCGTCACCCGTCATCCCGCCCCTTGCGCGCCCCGCTGCGTCGTTCGGCGCTCGCCGTCGTTTCCGTCGGTTCGATCCGCTTCGCGCGGCATCGCCATTCGGCCGCGCGCGTCCCGGTCATACCGAAAACGATGCGTGCCATTCGCCGAGGACCCCCTATGCAAAAGTAGGGGGGTGACCCATCCCGGCCTTGCGCGCGCGTCCGCAGAATGCCGGTACGGGCCGTGAAAGCTTCGCGGTCCGCGTCTGCAGCAGAGCATGACGGCCAGCGCGTGTCGCTGGCGGACCCCTTGAATGGAGGTCATATGTTCAGTATCCGCGCGTGTTGCAACAGTGTGGCGGCACTGTTGCTCCTGATGTGCGCCGTTCCCTCGTTTGCCCAAACGTTTCGCGTTCAATGCCCGTTCACCACGCCGTCCCATCCGACGGCGGTGCCGGCCGGCGGTGCGGAACCTGCCTACACCGGACCGTCCTTCACCGGGCCGACCTCCACGCCGACCGGTATCGTCAACGGCGCCATCAAGTGTCAGCAGATCTCGGGCGGCGACGGGTACGCCACCATGGCCGACGGCACGCAGACGTATCTGTTTGCCTTCGGCCCGTTGTCCGGCATTGCCGATATCCAGGCCGGCCGTGCCGGTACGGAATTCGCGGCGGTGTTCAACACGGTCGGCGATCCGAGAACCGACGCGACCTACAACGGAGCGGTCGGTCTCGTGCCCGACCCGGAATCGTCGCCGCCGGGCCAGTTGACCGGCCATGTGGATCCGCGGCCGATCATGAATATCGGCGTGATGAACGGCAACATGCCGGCGCCCGAGATGGCGATCGACGAGGACGACGAGTTCTTCCTGACGCTCACGAACGTCGGCATGATCATGCGCCCCGACCTGTTCGAGCAGCACACGGTGCACTTCCACGGTTATCCGAATGCGTCGTCGTTCTATGACGGTGTGCCGGATGCGTCGGTGGCGATCAACATCGGCGCCAGCTTCACCTATTACTATCTCGCGCCCGATGCAGGCACCTACTTCTGGCACTGCCACATCACGCCGCCGGAGCACCTCCAGATGGGGATGGTCGGCCAGGTCTTCGTGCGACCGCGCCAGAACCGGGTGCCGTCCGGCAAGTCGCTGTACGCCGCGCTGGTGGCGCAACAAGGCGATCTTCGCACCCGGTGCGGCAACGACATTCTGTGCTCGACGCCCCTGCCGCCTTCGAATGGCGTGCTGCACGTCAACGACAAGAGCGGCAAGCCGACGCTCTACGCATACAACGACGGCGACGGTTCGACCGCGTACGACGTCGAATATCCGGTGCAGATACACGGCTTCGATCCGAACTTCCATTTCGTGGGGATGACGTTCAATCCGGAACCGTTCACCGACATGAAGGACAAGTACTTCATGCTGAACGGGCGCAGCTATCCGGACACGGTGACCCAGGGGCCGATGCAGACCCCGGTGGCCGACGGCACGGCCCATGTTTCCCAGCCGCTGCCGACCATCATCAATATCCCGGCCGGCGGCCGCGCGCTGCTCAGGATTTCCGATCTCGACGTCACTGAATTCCAGACGCTCGCGTCGCTAGGCGTGAGGATGCATGTGATCGGCGTCAACGCCCGGCTGCTGCGCGACATGGCGGGCAACGACATGACTTACTACACGAACTCGATCACGCTCGGCGGCGGCGAATCCATCGACGTGATTCTCGATGCGAGCGACACGACGATGTACGCGCCGGGGTCGGTCTACTACCTCTACACGCCGAATCTCGATCACCTGTCGAACGACGCCGAGAACTTCGGGGGGCTGATGACGGAGGTCCGCATCTGCCCCGCCGCGCTCGACCCGGCTACGAAGTCCTGCATCTAGGAGAAATATCGTGGGCCACTTCACTCATGACATCCGGACCGCAATGTGCACGGGTGCCGGACGACTCGTACGGCTCGCCGTGGCAATGCTTGCCGCGTTGCTCTGCGGGCCGGTTCTGGCCGCCGCGCCGGGCATCACCGGCACGCATTTCGACCTGAGCGCGGAAGCGAGCCGGATCAGCCAGCCGGACGGCTCGAGCGTCTATTCGTGGGGCTACGGCTGCCGCACGGCGCCGGCGGGATTCTCGCCGGCGGGCATCACGGGCGCGAGCTGCCCGAGCATGCAGATTCCCGGGCCGACACTGATCGTGCGGCAGGGCGACGTGATCACGGTGACGCTCACGAACAACCTGCCGGCGGCCGCGGGCAACACATCGATCCTGTTTCAGGGATTCCAGGTGTGCGCGGCGGCGCTCAATCCCGACGGCTCGTGTCCGGCCGCGCTCACCGGCGTGCCCGGGCTGCTCACGCGCGAGGCGGCGCACGGCAACACGGTCACCTACAGTTTCGTCGCCGCGACGCCCGGCACGCATGCCTACTACAGCGGCACACGGGGCGACCTGCAGATCGAGATGGGCCTCTACGGCGCGATCATCGTGTTGCCGACGTCGGCGCCGGGCGTGCTTGCCGTGCCGGCGGGGTGCCGCGCAGTTGCCGCGACGCTGCCCGACGGCCAGCCGGACTACCGCAACGCGGCGGCGGCATACAACCATGGCTCGGCGTGCTATGACCGTGAGTATCTTTTTCAGTTCTCCGAAATTGATCCGCGCATTCATACACAGGCCGAGCAGGAGGCCGCGAAGACGTGCACGCTGCCGACGGGCTGCATGACCGTCGAGACCGAGCCTTATCACCCCGCGTACTTCATGATCAACGGCCGCTCGATGCCGGACGACATGGATCCGAACTATGCGATGCAGTATCCGCATCAGCCCTACAACGGCAATCCGCACATGCACCCCGGCGAGCTGGTGCTGCTGCGAATCATCGGCACGGGCCGCTGGCAGCATCCGTTCCACGAGCACGGCAATCACGTCCGCGTGCTCGCGCGCGACGGGAACCTGCTGCTTTCCAAGTCGGACGCGACCAAAGTCGCGGGTCCGCTGCTGTTCACCACGACCACGACGCCGGGCGAAACCTTGGACGGCATCTTCTACTGGACCGGCAAGGGGCTCAACTGGGACGTCTACGGGCACAAGCCCGGCGACGGCAGCGTCTGCATTCCCGATGCGAACGGCTACTACACCGCGGACCCGACGGCGCCGAACTATTACGAATGGTGCGCGGACCACAACAAGGCGCTCGAAGCGCATCCGTTCGGAAACGTCGGCAGCGGCGGACCGGTCACGCTGCCCGACTCGCACATCCTGACGAACGGTGCGTGGTATGGCGGCAGTCCCTATCTCGGACCGGATGCGACGATCCGCGCGACCTCGCCGACCGGCACGACGCCGCCGAGCGGCACGATCGCGAATCCGCCGGGAAGCGAAGCGGGCTTTGCATTCATGTGGCATTCGCACAATGAACGCGAGATCACCACGAACAACATCTTCCCGGGCGGAATGATGATGATGATGCTCGTCGATCCACAAGTCTTCGTGATCAACGAAGGCAACTAGAGGCGGGGAGAACGGAAATGCGATTCATCCAGTTCAAGGAGATGTTTCTCCGCCTGGCCAAGGCGAGCCTCGCCGCGTCCATGCTACTGGCAGCGAGCGAGGCATCGCTCGCCCAGACCGTGAACCTGACGGCGAAGGCCGTGTCCGCCACGATGCCCGACGGCGAGATCGTGCCGATGTGGGGCTACACGTGCTCGGCGGCCGCCGTGGCGCCGGCCACCTGTGCGGCGGTCAATCCCGGCGCCGGATCGGGCTGGTCGCCGGTGGTGATCACCGTGCCGTCCGGCGCGTCGCTGACGATCAACCTCACGAACAGTCTGCCTGCCTCCGTACCGACGTCGCTCGTGATCGTCGGCCAGCTGGGCGGCGGTCTCGGCAAGACGTCGACGTCGACGCCGAGCCCCGTGCATCCGCCACAAACCTCGACGACCTGGCCGATCGCCGGCACCGGCAGCGGCGCGACGTTCACGCCGCCCGCGCAGGGGCCACGGGTCCAGTCGTTCTCGACCGAGGTGGCTCACGGCGCGACGACGGCGCTGACGTGGAACAACCTGCGGCCCGGCACCTACCTGATCGAATCGGGCTCCCATCCGTCGATCCAGGGGCCGATGGGCCTCTATGGCGTGCTCGTGGTGCGGACGCCGCCGGCGACCGCGACGTCGCGACCGATCGCCTATCCGGGCGTGCCATACGATGCCGACATCCCGCTCGTGCTGAGCGAAATCGATCCGGTGCAGAACGCCGCGGTCGCCGCGGCCGTGGCGACTGCCGGCTTCAGCGAAACCAAGGTCTGGTCCGGCCTTTCCGGTGGCTGCGGGGATTCGCACTCCTCATCGTTCGGCACCTGCTATCCGCCGGCGGTGAACTACGATCCGCGTTATTACCTGATCAACGGCGTCGCCTTCGATCGTACGCATCCGGACCGGTCGTCGTTCCCCGCAACGGCTTCCGTGTCGACCGGCCAGGTGCTCCTGCGCTTCGTCAACGCGGGCCTGCGGATGCACGTGCCGTCGGTGGTTGGCGCGCAAAGCGGCAACCCGTCGGTTTCCGGCTTCACGCTCGTCGCCGAGGACGGCAATCCGTTGCCCGGCAATCCGCGCGTGCAGTCGTCCGTGTTCCTGGCGGCCGGCAAGACTTACGACGTGATGATGACCGCACCGGGCCTCAATGCGCCCGCGCTGCCGGTGTTCGACCGGCAACTGAGCCTGTCTACCAACAACCAGCGCGACGGCGGCATGCAGGCGTATCTGAGCATCAACAACGGCGCGCTTCCGTCTGCCGGTGGCGGTGGCCAGAACGTCGTCGCCAATCCCGACAAATACTTCCTCGTGGCGGGCAACACGCTGACCGTGGCGGACCCCGGGAAAGGGGTGATCGCCAACGACGTTGGCGTCTATGGCGTGCAGCTCGTGACCAAGCCTGCCAACGGAACGGTGACGCTGAACCCGGACGGCACGTTCAGCTACGTGCCCAAATCGGGTACGACTTCCGACAGCTTCGTGTATCAGGCGAACGGCAATCCCGCGGTCACCGCGACGGTGACGCTGGCTCCGTGCACGCAAGCCGCCGGCTGCCTGTCCGGTCCGCCCGTCGCCCACGACGACAGCTACACCAGCACCATCGCGTCACGGCTGCAGATCGGCGCGCCCGGCGTGCTCGTCAACGACACGGACCCGAGCGGCCTGCCGCTCGCGGCGGTGGTGGTGCCGAACAGCGCCAGCGGCGGCACGGTCACACTGAACGCGGACGGGTCGTTCAGCGTGACGCCGGCCGCGCCGCCGGTCGGCAGCGCAACCGCGGGCGTGACCTTCAAGTACACGGCGGTCAACTCGCAGAACACCGCGAGCGCGCCCGCGACCGTGACCGTCACGTTCAATGGCGGCAGCGGACTCGCGGTGAAGGTGCTGGACGCGCCGAGCGCGGCCCCGGGCAAGACGCCCGTGCAGCTCACCGACTATCGCTGGATCATCGAGGAAGACCGCACGTTCCAGATCGATCCGGCCTGCCAGGTGAACACGACGCCGCGCCCCGCGAACTGTCCGCCTCTGCCGGTGCCGAGTCTCGGCACCAGCTTCCATTCGAGCTACATGCCGGTGGTCGCGGCGGGTTGTGTCGGCACGGTGGCGTGCGAGTCGGGGCAGACGGTGTTCGATCCTGCCACCAACACGCACGTGCCCGCGGTATGCGACATCGGCGACGGCGCGTGCCGCACGACAGCCTCGCAGCAGGTGCCGGTCGACCCGAGCCAGGTGTCGCTCGATCCGGCCAAGCACTATTACATCTCGATTCTGCCGGGCGATGCGGGTAACAGTTTCTCGAACGGCGGGGGCGCCCCGAAACCCGTCGATCCGAGCAATCCCACCGGCGCGATGCGGCAGTTCGACATTTCGAAGGATTGCCCGTCCGGTCCCGGCGGCGCGGATTTCGCGCCGGGCACGGGCGCCTGCGGTCATACGATGGGCGGCGCGCCGATCGCGCCGGGACAAAAGAACGTCAACGTGCTCGTGCAGGAGACGCCGCTGCAGACCGCGAAGATTTCGGTATTCGTGTTCGAAGACGATGCGCCCGTCAACGGCGAAGTGGACGTGAGCGGCGGCAACGACGGCTTCGGCAGCGCGCATGAGCCGGGTCTCGGCGGGTTCGAGATCAAGCTGTTCGACGACGCCGGCGGCACCGGCGACGCCACCGGGCAGATGACCTACGACATGTTCAACATGCCGCTGTCGAATTCGCTGCAGGGCACCGTCGATCCCGCCACGGGCCTGAACGCCTGCCCGATTTCGACGACGTCGACCGACGGTCTCGTCGGCATGATCCCGACCTGCCCGAAATACGAGTCCGACGGCAAGACGCTGTCGCCACTGGTTGGCCAGGCAGTCATCGCGAACCTGATGCCGGGACGCTATGGCGTCGTCGCGACGCCGGGTGCCGACCGGAACGGCCGCGGCGAGGAGTGGCTGCAGACCAACACGCTGGACGGACAGAAGGCGCACGACGCGTTCATCAAGGTCGGCGGCCCGTCGTACTTCCAGGAGTTCGGGCCCGCGGGCTTCCACGTGTCGATCGGCTTCGCGAATCCGAAGATCATCAACGACCGGCTGCCGGTGGTATGCGCTCACGCGACCTGCAACAACTCGCTCGCCGGCCGGATCACGAATCTGCACTACAGCCGCCCGCCGAACGAGAACCTGTACGGCTCGGGCTCGCGCGATTCGCTGGGCTTCACGCAGTGCTACGTGAGCGTCGGCGACACCGACGGGGAGGACATCGCCTTTACCAAGTGCAATCCCGACGGCACGTTCACGATCAGCGGCCTGCCCGACGGCACGTTCCGCATCACGGTCTTCGATCAATGGAACGACCAGATCGTCGACGGGCTGGCGACGGCGACGCAGTTGAAGGGCGGACAGTCAAAGAACCTCGGCGACATCCCCGTGCTGCAGTGGCATACGAATCTGTATACGCGGACCTTCTTCGACCAGAACGGCGACGGCGTCTCGCAGGACAGCGAGCCCGGGCTCACGCTCGTGCCGACCAACATCCGGTTCCGCGACGGGAGCTATTCGAACTTCAACAACACGGACCTGAACGGCTTCGCCGGATTCAACGAAGTGTTCCCGCTGTTCAACTGGTACGTGGCCGAAGCCGACACGACGCGCTACAAACAGACGGGCGTGCACGTGGTGTATGACGCGGGCGGTCCGGTCGACGGCACGCCCGGCGGCGGCAGCTCGAACATCGCGGCGAATTTCGCCAACACGGTCGAATCGTCGACGGCGCATCTGCCGACGAACCTGCGCGTGCCGGGCGCCCGGTACTGCAATGACGCTGACTGCAACGACCAGTCCGGCACGAACCCGTCGACCGCGCGGATCGACCCGCCGTGGGTGACGACCGAAGGCTGGCAGGGCTTCTCCGGCCAGAATTCGTTCATCGAGTTCGGCAAGAAGCCGTACGGCCCGACCGAGAACGGCGGCATCAAGGGCGAGGTGATCTACGCGTCGACGCGGCCGTTCGACGACCCGGCGCTGCTCATTCACACGAGCTGGACGCCGAACATTCCGAACGTGACGGTCAACCTGTACCGGGAGGACACGGCGGCGGACGGCACGACGACGCTCGCGCTCGTCGATACGACGAAGACGAGCAGCTGGGACGACTGGGCGCAGGGCTTCCGCACCGACGGCATTCCGAACATGAACTGCCCGGGGCAGGAGACGAGCGACCCGTTCTTCTTCACGCTGAAGGACAGCCCGCAGTGGCTCGACCCGACGCATCGCGCGTTGCCCGTGCATTCGCAATTCAAGTGCTATGACGGCATGCACGCGTTCAACCAGGTGCAGCCCGCGCCGTACGACGGGATGTACCAGTTCCCGAGCGTGACGACGCGCGATCCGTCGACGGGCCTGCCGACGGGCACGAACTGCAAGATTTGCGTGGCGAATCCGTCGGGCGACGGCACGCGGATGCTGCCGACCGGGAAATACGTCGTGGAGGTGGTGGTGCCGCCGGGCTACGAGCTCGTGAAGGAGGAGGACAAGAACATCCTGATCGGCGACAACTACATCGCCCCGGTGACGCAGCAGTTCGGCGGCCTCGGCAATATCTTCATCCTGCCCGACCAGGCGGCGATGAATTCGACCTTCAACCCGAACAATGCCCAGAACCCGACGTCCGATCTCGGTTCGACGCCGCGGCACGAAGGCGACACGGGCAGTGTCGAGACGTTCTGGCCGTGCGTCGGCGCATTGCGCGTCGTGCCGGACTACATCAGCCTGTTCCCGGGTTCGAAGGAGGTTGCGCCGTTCGCGGGCGCGTCCCGCCACCTGTGCGACCGCAAGGAGGTCACGCTCACGAACGAAATGTCGGTGCTCGCGAAGTTCTGGCTGTTCAGCTCCACCCATGTCGCCGCGCACTTCACCGGCTTCATGCTCGACGACTTCTCGTCCGAGTTCGATCCGTACTCGCCGCAGTTCGGCGAGAAGTTCGCGGTGCCGAACGTGCCGATCTCGATGAAGGATTTCGGCGGCAATGAAGTCGCGCGCATCTATTCGGACGCCTGGGGCATCTTCAACGGATTGAACTATTCGACGTGGCAGGTCAATCCGCCGAATCCGACCGGCTACGCGCCGACGATGATGGTCGCGTGCATGAACGATCCGGACATGCCCGACCCGGCGCATCCGGGGAAGACGATCCGTGATCCGTTGTTCAACCCGGCATACAGCCAGTTCTGCTACGAGATCCCGTTCATGCCCGGACAGACCCAGTACATGGACACGCCGGTGGTGCCGGTCCAGGCGTTTGCTTCCGGCTACAACCAGCCTGACTGCGCGTACCCGGACGGCACGCCCGCGATTGCCAGCGTGACCGGCGACGCGAGCGGCGGCGGCGCGGGCCCGTGGGTCAGCGCGGTCGGCCACCAGCTGACGATCAAGGCGCTCGGCGACCAGGTCGTGCCGAACAACGCGTACAACGGGCCGGCCGCGACCGCCACGCCGTTCAACCAGAAGTTCGTCAAGCGCCATTACGGCTTCGGTGCGGCGCAAGGCAAGGTCACGATCGGCGGCAAGGTGGCGGCGGTGCAGTCGTGGACGGACTCGGAGATCCACGTCGTCGTGACGCCGCTGATCGGCTCGAGCTGCACCGTTGACCAGCGCGGGGTGCTGACGCCGGCGTCCTGCGGCGAACTGGTCGTCACGACCGCCAGCGGCAAGAACACGATCGACACGGTCACCGTGACGGTGGGCGGCAAGGCGCCGACTTACGTGAACGGCGAGAACGCGACCAACGACGCGATCCAGACCGCGATCGACAACGCGACCCCGGGCGACCTGATCATCGTCGGTCCGGGCACCTACAACGAGATGGTCGTGATGTGGAAGCCGGTGCGGCTGCAGGGCGTCGGCGCCCCGTCGGTCGTGATCAACGCGAACACGCATCCGTCGGGCAAGATGGACGCGTGGCGCAGGAAGGTCGACTGCCTGTTCGGCGTCGCGATCAACGGCGCGATGATTTCGGCCTCGAACCCGTACGACCCGAGCGGCACCTACACGTGCCCGACGGCGATGCAGCGCAAGGTTGACCCGATCCCGTTCGAGCCGACCGTGGGGTGGGACGCGAACCTGAACGGCAACCTCGGCGAAATGCTGCTCGAGCCGACGCTGATGGGCGCCTACGAAGGCGCCGGCATCACGGTGCTCGGCAAGGGCGTGCGGGACGTGCTGGTGGGCGGCGTGCCGCAGGCCGACCCGAACTGCGTCGCGAACGGGATTTGCGTGCCGCTCACGGGCCCGACCCGGTTCCAGCCGAACCCGCCGGATTGCCGGAATAACCCGAGCAACTTCCTGTGCAATCCGTCGCGCATCGACGGCATCACGGTCACGAACAGCTCGCAGGGCGGCGGCGGGATTTTCCTGCACGGCTGGAACCATCTGATGGAGGTGTCGAACAACCGCGTGTTTTCGAATGCGGGCACGCTCGCGGGCGGCATCTCGGTCGGCCAGGTTGAAGTGCCGGACGGCACGATCGCAGCCGATGGTTTCACCGAGCTTCCGTTCGGCTTCAACAAGGCCGTGAACGTGCACCACAATTCGGTGACGTCGAACGCGGCGTACGGCGATGAAATCAATTCGAGCACACCGTCGTCGGCCGGCGGCGTCGTGTTCTGCACGGGCGCCGACAACTACCACTTCAACTACAACTGGGTGTGCGGCAACATGAGCAGCGGCGACGGCGGAGGCGTCGCGCACTTCGGCTTCAGCTACGCCGGCGATATCTCGCACAACTGGGTGCTGTTCAACCAGAGCAACAACCCGACACTGCCGACCTACGGCGGCGGCATCATCGCGCAGGGCGTGCCGCCGGACGGCACCTTCTGCGAGAACTCGACGGTCGACGTGGACTGCGCGCCGCAACTGTCCGACGGCATCGGGCCGCAACTGGTGATCGACGGCAACCTGATCATGGGCAACACGGCGGAGAGCGGCAAGGGCGGCGGGTTGCGGCTGCAGCAGGTGAACGGCACGGATGTGGAGCGCAGCCCCGGCAACGCGGCGCATTGGTACACGGTTCGCGTCATCAACAACATCATCGCGAACAATGTCGCGGGCTGGGGCGGCGGCGGCGTGTCGCTGCAGGATGCGGTGGCCGTGAGCTTCGTCAACAACACCGTGATGTCGAACGACGCGACGGCATCCGCCGGCGTGCTGTTCAACACGGACGCGGCCACCCAGGCGAACGTCGGGCCGCCGAACTGCACCACGGTCGGCGCGCAAACGACGTGCAACCCGATCACGACGTCGACGTACCAGCCGGCCGGACTCGAGACCGCGCGGCATACGGCGAACTTCGTGACGGCGTTCACCACTGCCGGGGTGGCGTGTCCGGCGGGCCTGCCGAACTGCACGACGTTCTCGAACCCGGTGCTGACCAACAACGTGTTCTGGCAGAACCGCACGTTCTTCATCACGGTGTCCGGAACGAATCCGAACATCCCCGGGGTGCAGAACACGGTGACGTTGAACCCGACGTTGAACCAGGCGGGGCACGCGACAGGCTATTGCGATCCGCATGCGGTGTATTGGGATATCGGCGCGTATGGCGACACGGGCCCGGGCAACCATCAGTCGGGTCTTTCGCTGAGCCCGCGGTATTCGATCCTGACGGATGTGGGCGACTACCCCGGCGCGAACAACAGCGGGGCCAACCCGGCAGTCGTGAGCCAGTACTGCAATGGCGCGCGCGTGCCGCCGGAAGGAGGCGGAAACGGATTCGCGGTGCCGCCCGGCATCTCGGACACGATCTTGCCGAACCCGCTGTTCACCCTGCTGCCGTCGGCCGTGCCGGATGAGGGCAATCAGTGGATCAACATGTCGTATGGCCCGCTGTCGCTGTTCAACATGTCGATCGTGCCCGGCAGCACCGGTTACGGCGTATTGCTCGGCAACTACTCGCCGCGCGCAGGTTCGCCCGCGATCAACGCAGGAACGCCAACGGGCGCGCCGAATCATGATTTCTTCGGTACGGCGCGTCCGCAACAGGGGAAGTACGACATCGGTGCGGTCGAGTTCCTGCCGTCCGGCATCGTGGGCGGCCTGCCGATCGATCCGCTGGCGCTCGGCACGGTGCTGACCGATGCCGTGGGCGGTCTGCCGATTCCCCCGCTGGCGGTGCCGATCGTGCCGGCCGGCGTCGTGGGTGGCCTGCCGATCGCTCCGCCGGCGGCGCCGATCTTGCCGGCCGGCGTCGTGGGCGGCCTGCGGATCAATCCGCTTGGGCTCGGCACGGCGCTGAATCGACCTTGAAGGGGGAAGCCATGAACCGTTCATGTTTGCTGTGCAGGCGAGCGGCGCTTTACGCCGTCGCCGCCTGTCTTGTCGCCGCGGCCGTCGCAGAGCCGGCCGCGGCGCAGCAGGGCGCGCCTGCTGCGCCCGGCGCGGGTGCGAGGCACTCGCCATACCGGCCGGACCTCTCGCAGCGCGCGAGAACCTACTACATGATGACGAGGGGGATCGACAACCTGAAGGTGCACCGCATCACATCGGACAACCTGATCCGCTTCAGCTACCGCGTGACCGATCCCGCCGCCGCGAAGCGGCTCGCCGACAGGAGCGCGACGCCGTATCTGTACGGGCAGACGAGTCACGCGCTGCTGGAGGTGCCGGTGATGGACAAGGTCGGCCAGTTGCGGCAAAGCGGCCGGCTCGAGGCCGGCCGGGAATACTGGATGGTGTTTTCGAACAAGGGCAACGTCGTCAAGGTCGGCGAACGCGTGAACGTGATCATCGGATCGTTGCATATCGACGGGCTGCTGGTCGAATGACGATGCGGCCGCGATTGGCGGCACAGGGACAGGAGAAGACTCATGACCCGGTTTCTTTCGGTAGTGGTTGGGGCAGCCTCGCTGGCTGGTTTGCTCGCGTCGGCGCCCGACTCGATCGCGGCCTCGGCGGCAGGCACCGCCCAGGCCGGGGCGGCATCGGCGGGGCGCGCGAGCGCCGCGCAGATCGTCGAGCGCAACGTGGCGGCGCGCGGCGGGCTGCAAGCCTGGCGCACGGTCAGCACGCTGACGATGTCGGGGCTGATGGAGGCCGGCGGCAAGAAGAACACCGCGCTGCCGTTCGTGATGACGATGAAGCGTCCGCACAAGAGCCGCTTCGAAGTCCGCTTCAACGGGCAGACGGCGTTCCAGGTCTATGACGGTGCGCAGGGCTGGAAAGTCCGGCCGTTCCTCGGCCGTGACGAAGTCGAGCCCTATACGCAGGCCGAGGCGAAATCGGCGGCGCAGTCCGCGGAACTGGACGGGCCGCTCGTCGATTACGCGAGCAAGGGCAGCACGGTTCAGTTGATCGGCTCGGAAACGGTGGAAGGGCATCGCGCCTACGTGCTGAAAGTGACGACGAAAGAGCGGGCGGAGCGTCGTGTGTGGATCGATGCGGCCACGTTCCTCGAGCTGAAGATCGACGGTGACCCGCGCGTGCTCGACGGCAGGATGCACGGCGTCTCCGTGTTCTTTCGCGACTTCCGGAAGGAGGGGGGGATCGTCGTGCCGCACACGCTCGAGACGGCCGTTGCCGGCGTGAAGGGAACGCACAAATTGACGATCGATCACGTGGCGGTGAATCAGCCGGTGGACGATGCATCGTTCGGCAAGCCGCAGCTCGGTGCGGCCACGGTGATGAGCCGCTAGCCGGACAATCGGGCGAGGACCGAGGCCATGAAGCGAATCGAATCGTGGGTGCTCGCCGGCTGCATGGCGGCAGCCTTGTGCGCGTGCAAGCAAGTGCCGGGGCAGGGTCTCACCGCGGACCAGATCGTCGAGAAGAATGTCGCCGCGCGGGGCGGCCTCGACGCATGGCGCAAGGTCCGGACGATGGTCTGGTTCGGCCATGTCGACAGCGCGAACGCCCCCGTGCGGGACATGCCGTTCGTCCTCGCGATGAAGCGTCCGAACAAGACGCGCTTCGAGCTGACGGTGTTGAACGAGAAGAGCGTGCGCGTCTTCGACGGCAGGGAAGGCTGGAAGCTGGGTGCGAGTCCGCGGCCGTACACGATCGACGAGATCAGGTCGGCGCGTGACGAGCAGGTGATCGACGGGCCGCTGATCGATCATGAGGCGAAGGGCGTCGGCGTGACGCTGGAAGGGGTCGACCCGATCGGCGGGCACGATGCATACCGCCTCGCGGTGACGCTGCCTTCCGGCGCGGTTCGCCATGTGTGGATCGATGGCCGCACGTTCCTGGACGTGAAGTTCGACCGCCAGTTGCGTGGCCCGCGCGGCCCGGTCACCGTCGAAGTGAGCTACGGCGATTTCAAGGGTATCGACGGGCTGCAGATCCCGTGCAGGATCGAAAGCCATACGGCGGCTTCCCCGAACAAGGACACGCTGGTCATCGACAAGGTGGTGCTGAATCGGCCGCTCGACGATGCGATCTTCGCCCGGCCCGCGTCGCCGGGCGGACGCCGTTCGGTCGCGATCGATGCGAGCGTGTCGCCGGCGCCGCCGAGCGCCGGCCTGCCGACGCCACGGCCATGAACGGCATCCGGCGGCGGCTGCGCGCCCTCGCGGCGGCGCGTCCGCTTGCCGTGAACCGACGGCTGGCGCGCCTGATTCTGCTGGCCGTGCTGTGCGCGCCTGCCGGTCACGCGCGCTGTGACGAGGTGGCGCCTGGCGAACCTGTGGCGCCCGTGCCGGTCGCGCCGGCGGACGCGGGCGAGGCGATCTACCAGCGCGGCATCCTCGGTTCGGGCGCGCCGCTCGAAGCTGTGCATCCGGACGGCGTGCGCCTGCGCGGCGCCGCGGCCGCCTGCATCAATTGCCACCGGCGCAGCGGCCTCGGTTCGAAGGAGGGCAACAATACGATTCCGCCAATCACGTGGCGCTATCTGGTGCATCCTCGCGCGCAAACCGGCGAGGATCTCGACATTCCGTACGTGCCCGGCATGCGCACCGATCGCGAACCCTACACGGAGGAACGGCTCGCGCGAGCCGTGCGCGACGGGATCGGTTCGGACGGCAGGCCGCTCGGCAGGTTGATGCCGCAGTACGCGCTCGGCGATGCCGACATGGCTGCGCTGACGGGCTACCTGAAACGTCTCGATCGCCACCGGCCGTCGGGTGTGACCGATACGGTGCTGCATTTCGCGACGATCGTCACGCCCGATGTGGACCCGGTGAAGCGGGCTGGCATGCTCGACGTCCTGCAGCACTACTTCGCGGACAAGAACGCGTTTCCGATCGGTGCGACGCCGCCGCTGCGCTCGACGCGAAAAATGATGTTCATGGTCAATCGGCGCTGGGAGCTGCACGTCTGGTCGCTCACGGGCCCGCCCGACACATGGCATGAACAGCTCAGGCAGTATTTCGCGCGGCAGCCGGTGCTGGCCGTGGTGTCGGGGCTTGGCGGCGGGAGCTGGGCGCCCGTTCACGACTTCTGCGAACAGGAGGCCGTGCCGTGCCTGTTTCCGAACGTCGAAGTGCCGGTCGAGACCGATCACGATTTCTACTCCGTGTACTTCTCGCGCGGCGTATTGCTCGAGTCGGACCTGATCGCGAAGCGCATCCTGGATGAAGCCGGTACGCGGCCTGCGGCGGGGGTGGTGAAGACGGTCCGGCAGGTCTACCGCGCGGGCGACAACGGCGAGCGGGGCGCACAGGCACTGACCGCCGCGCTGAAGGCGCACGGCATAGCGGTGTCGAATCACGCGCTCGCGCCTCGCGACGGCGTCGCGCATGCGTTGCACGGAATGGCACACGACGAGGTGCTCGTGCTGTGGTTGCGGCCGCCCGACCTCGCGGCGCTCGAGCATGTGCCGCCCGCGTCGGACACGGTGTTCATGTCGGGGCTGCTCGGCGGGCTCGACAGCACGCCGCTGCCGACGCGCTGGCGCGGCGTGACGCGCGTCGCCTATCCGTTCGACTTGCCCGAGGGGCGGCGCGTGCGCGTCGACTACGCGTTCGGCTGGTTCACGATCCGGCGGATCCCGATGGTCGCGCCGCAGGTGCAGGCGGACACGTATCTCGCATGCGGCCTGCTCGCCGAGACGCTGAGCCACCTGGTCGATGCGCTCGTGGGCGAGTATCTCGTCGAGCGCATCGAGGACATGCTCGAACGCCGCATCCTGACCGGCTATTACCCGCGCCTGACGCTCGCGCCCGGGCAGCGCTTCGCATCGAAGGGCGGCTATATCGTGCGGTTCGCCGGGCCGGATCGCGCGAAGCTCGCGGCCGACGGAGGCTGGATCGTCCCCTGAGCGGAGCGCGCGTCGAGATGGGGGAGGAATCAGACCGCGTATGGAGGAAGTCTCCCCATGCCGGTTATCGCGGGCGCTTCGCACAATGAATACATCGCGCGACGTTCTGATGTCGCGGCGGCGCAGCGCGGTGCGCACCGCGTGAGGGGGGAGAACAGCCATGACAACGCTTCCTGTCGATCATGACATGCGTCATCGCTGGGTGCATCGCGGCTTGATGATCGTGATCGCGGCGCTCGCGATGCTGCAGGCGTCCGTTGGGCAGGCACTGCCGATCTTTGCCCGACAGACCGGGCAGAGCTGCGTCGCCTGCCATGCCGGCGGACAGTTTCCCGAACTGACGCCATACGGGCGCATGTTCAAGTTGAATGGCTATACGCTCGGCGAACGCACGATTCCGCTTGCGGCGATGGCGGTAGGCGATCTGACCAAGACGCGCTTCAACAGCGACGCGAGCGGCAATCCGGTCAGTCCCAAGGACGGCCTGCCGATCTTCGACTTCGCGAGCGTGTTCCTCGCCGGGAAGATCACCGACCATCTCGGCGGCTTCGCGCAGTTCACCTATGCGAACTACGATCATCAGGATGCCAACGGAAAATGGAAAGGGTGGTGGGCATCGGACAACACCGACTTCCGCTTCGTCGACCGGATCATCTCGCCCGCCAACGACCTGATCCTCGGCCTGACCTTGCATAACAACCCGACCGTGCAGGACGTCTTCAATACCGCGCCGGCCTGGAGCTATCCGTACATCGGCTCGGCGATCAGCCCGGTTGGCGGCGTTCCGGTTACGCCGATGATCGAGGGGGGGCTCGCGATGCAGGTCGTCGGCATGGGCGGGTACCTGTACTGGAACAAGACGGTCTACGCGGAGTTGACCGCCTACAGCACGGCCGACGGCATCTGGTCGTTCCTGAGCAAGGGCAACCACGCGGGCAACCCGGACCACCCGCAGGTCTACCTGCGTGGCTACAACCCCTATGCACGCATCGCGCTGACGCGCGACTGGGGGCCGCACAGCCTGATGGTCGGCGCGTTCGGGCTGAGCGTCGACATCTATCCGAACGACCCGAACAGCTTCCCGATCTTCGGCACCGGTGTGACGCGCTATCGGGACTACGGCTTCGACACGCAGTACCAGTACCTGCTGGAGCCGCACACGATCACTGCGCAGGCGCGCTACGTACGCGAAAACATTCACGATCCGAACAATTTCGTCGTGAGCGACAACACGGCCGCGAACCTGAATTCGCTGCGGCTCAAGGCGTCGTACATCTACCAGGCCAAGTACGGCGTCAGCCTGTCGTTCTTCAATACGACGGGCACCGCCGACAGCACGGCCTATGCGGCGAGCGCGAACTTTCATCCGAATTCACAGGGCTGGACGCCGGAAATCTTCTGGATACCGGATCAACACATTCGCGTCGGCATCCAGTACACGCACTTCACGAAGTTCCTCGGCGCGACCACCAATTACGACGGCAACGGACGCAATGCAAGGGACAACGACACGCTGTTCGTCTATCTATGGATCGCGTCGTTCTGACGTCCGACGGGACGACGGACGTTGCGGCAGGGAGAGCACTGAAATGAACAAGGTGACCCATTTCGCTTCGCTTGCGCTGGTGCTGGCGGTATCGGGTTGTCACGACCTCGAGCGGTCGCGGGAAGTCGACAACCCGGCCGTGTCCGGCAAGACCATCGCGCTGCAGGTGTGCTCGAACTGCCATGGCGCGACCGGTGTGTCGGTGTCGCCGATGTTTCCGAAGCTCGCCGGACAGCGCAAGGAATATCTCGTCGATCAGTTGAACGACTTCAAGCATCACGCGCGCGCCGATCCGAATGCGAAGCGCTACATGTGGGGCTTCACGCATCTGACCGATGCGCAGATCGACCAGCTCGCGGAGTATTTCTCGAGCCAGCCGGCGGCGCTCGGCGAGGTCGGCGATCGCTTGCTCGTCGACACGGGCAAGGCGATCTTCGTGTCGGGCCTGCCGGACAAGGGCGTCGCGGCCTGTATCGGGTGTCATGGCCAGCATGGCGAGGGCATGAGCGGGTTTCCCCGTCTCGCCGGCCAGCACGCGGACTACGTGCTGAAGCAACTGAGGATTTTCCGGGAAACCGACACGCGGCCGCGCGGCGCGGTCATGAAGTCGGTGTGCTCGAACATGACGGAGCAGGACATGCGCGCCGTCGCGGCATTCGTCGAGGCATTCCCGGCGGAGGCCGGCGCATCGGCGAACCCGCCGCAAGTCGGTGCATCGACGAGCCCGATGGAAACCGGTGTATCGACGAACGCGCCGGAGGTGGGTGCACCGATGAACGCGCCGGAGGTGGGTGCATCGATGAACGAGCCGGAGGCCGGTGCACCGACGAACCCGCCGGCCGACCGATGAGCAAGCGCCGCCGAATCGGCGTCGCAGGCGGCACGTGCCGCGCGGCGGGCAGGCGGCCGGCGCCGGCAGTGATCATTTAGGCGTTTCGTCTCCCCCGGGGCGGGGCGCTTCTTTTTCTTCCAACCCTGCGCAGTTCCATTTCGGTGAGTGCCATGAAAGCGATGCAATCCTCTCGCGGCGATGCGGCTTCCGTTGCCGCGTCGCCGTATCGGCAAACAGGTGCGTTGCGGGAGGTTCGGGCAGTCGATCTGTTCGACGACCGTCCGTTCCTCGCGCGCCTGTCGCTGCTCGACTGGCTGTTCGCACTGGCGCTCGTGGTGGGCGCGGGCTATGCGCTCGTGCACTACAACGCGCGCATGGATGACTACGACAAGGCGGTGATGATCGGCACCGTGCCGGCGCTCATCGCGCTCGGCTGGCGCTGGAAGCCCGCGCGGCTGATGATGGCGTCGATCGCCGTGCTCGCGCTGCTGTCGATCCAGATCTACCAGGGCGATCTCGCGCGCGCCGATTCGGCGTTCTTCCTCAAGTACTTCCTGTCGAGCCAGTCGGCCATCCTGTGGATGAGCGCGCTGTTCGTGCTGGCGACGA
>NZ_NKFM01000069.1:0-24550 GCF_002223085.1 Burkholderia sp. HI2714
TTCTCAGCAGCGCTGCGTTTTCAGCAGCAGAGAAGCGAGATTATGAACCGTGTTTCGCAGCTCGTCAACAACTTTTTTACTGCATCGTTGCGACTGCGGGGCTCAACTTCCAGGCCGGCTGCGCGCTACAGACTGCTGCGCATCGCCAACCCTGCTTCCCTTCTCCCGCGCCGTGTTTCCGTTAGCGCGAAAGAGGCGTGATTCTAAGCACCCACCCCCATCCACGCAAGCCCTTTGTGAAAATATTTTGAAAAGCCCCCGTGCGCTGACGCGCACGGGGGCTTCGGGCTCGACCGGCCGGGCATCACGACGCAGGCCACGCTCTATTGATGTGACGTATACCTCTCGTCCCGCTATATATAAGTATGAGGTCGCCGAACGGGCAAGGAATCGGGTGCCGTCGAGTATCATGCCGCGACCGAACCACGCACTCATAGCTACGATGGACAGCACCACTCAACCCGGCGACGCCGACCTTCGCGACGAATATGCAGCGCTGCGCGAGCGCGCCGTCATCCTGGAAGAACAGGCTCCCCCGCTTCTGCAGCGCATCTCGGATGTATTGCCGCGGATCAGCGGCGAATCCGAACTGGCGGACGAGCACCGGGAGCGACTCGTCGGCGCGCGCAACGCAGCGATGGTCTCGATCGAAAACTATCAGCAGGCGATTCCTTTCCTGCAGACGGCCGACTCGATCATCGAACAGCTGGACAAGACGCCCGAGCGCGACGAAGACATCGAATGGCGTGAATCGCTACTGCAACGGCTCGACGAGCTGATCGACGTCGCAGTCGTGATGATCGACGATGCGGAAGGCTACTTCGATCAGGCACAAGCCTGCGATCTGTCCAGCGTGCCGAAAGCCATCCTCGAGGATTAAGTCATGCCGCTCGGGATCGCGTCGCGCACCGGCGTCATGTCGTGTGCGCCCGCCATCCCGATGCTTGCCAGCCGACAGTCGAAGCACGAGATGCCCAGGTCGTGACACAGACCGGGAGGCCAGGCTCCTCCCGCAAAAGCTCACCTTTTCGCTACGCCCCTCGCCGGAGCCGCGCGACGCGACTACAGCGCGTCGAGAACGATCGTCTCGCTCACGATCGGCACGCGGATATATCCGCCCTCCGCATCGCCATACGCGTGCGCATTCCCGTCGATGACGCATTGCGCCGTCAACGCGCACAGGGTCGCGTCTCGCGCATCGATGGACTTCAGCGTCGACACGTCGACTCCCAGTCGTTCCAGCAATTGCCGGCGCTGGTTGCGTTTCTGCTTCGCCGATGCGACGGCCCTCCCCAGCATCGCGCAGGTGATCGCATAAGGATAGGTTTCGAAGCTCGCGCGCCCGCCCGCATAGCGGGCGCCGCTCAGCAGCGGATAGGCGTCCGCGAGCGCGCGGTAGACACGCTCGCCCATGAACATCCAGTCGAAGAAACCCGACGTGCTCGCAACCGCCTGCTCCCGCGACGGTGTCGGAAAGCACGAGATCCGTTCGCGCGCGAGCGCCTGTTCAGCCGCGCGGCGCCCACTCCCCGTCCACCACAGGCTCGGTGCGTCGACACCGACGGCCACGACATCATGGGCGAGGCACAGCGCAGGCACCGCTTCGGGCGCGATCCGCTCCTCGCGACAGACGACCGTCCGTCCGCGCAGGACCACGAGATCGCATCGCTTCTTTTCGCCACCCACATCGACACCCGCCACGGCCGGCGATTGCCGCACGACGGATCCGACGGATCGAGCCGATCGCATGCGAGTGCCTCAGTCCACCGGCCGTGCGTCGTAGGCGGTGTCGAAGATCGCCTCGAGACCGGGATGCACGCCGCGCATCGGGTCGACAACCGACTTCGCCCAGTCGAAATACGCCTGCTTGCGTTCGAGCGGCCAGTCCGCGGGCGGATGCCGCGCGATGTCGCGCAGGTTGCAGATCTTGTCGGCCAGCTTCACGAGCTTCGCGCGCCGGCTGATGGTCGCCGCATGCTCGACCTGCAGGCGCTTGCGCTCCTCCTTCGGCAGCGACTTGTCGTCGGTGACTTCCATCACGATGTCCGCCACGTCCTTGCCGAACAGCCGCAGCAATTCCTGCTCGGTCGTCTCGGTGTCCTCGACCGTGTCGTGCAGCACGGCCGCGACGATCACGCGCTCGTCCTCGACGCCGGCCTCGTTGGCCAGCACATCCGCGAGCGCGATCGGATGGTTGATGTACGGCGACGCTTCTTCGTCCTTGCGCCGCTGATTGCGATGCTTGTCCGCCGCGAACGCGATGGCGGCTACCAGCTTTTTCATATTCCCCCCTCGTGTGGCCTGACCGCGACCGGCAGAACCGGACGCGTGCATTTCGGAACCGCACATACTACCTGTTCGCGATGACCCTGCCCGTGCGTCAGCATCCACGCACGCCCCGCATCACGCACCGGCCGGCGCGCGCTGCAGTTCGACCACGTTGACCCGCGCGCCGAATACGTCCCTCACGAGCGGCAGCAGATGGTCGTGGTGCGTCAGGAACAGCACCTGGGTTCGCGTCGACAGATCGCGCAGCGCATCGAGGCCGGCCTTCGCGCGCGCATCGTCAAAGTTGATGAACAAGTCGTCGGCCACGAACGGCAGTGCGGTCCGGCTGCCGAGCTGCAGTTCCAGCGCCGCGATCCGCAGCGCGAGGAACAACTGGTCGCGCGTTCCTTCGCTCAACCCGGCGACCTCGACCGATGCCCCCTTCGTCCGCCGTGCATACAGGGCGGGCGGCGTCCGTTCGGTATCGACGGTCAGCCGCGCGAATTCGCCCAGCGTAAGCCCGGCGAAAATCTCGCCCGCACGCCTGAGCATCGGCCCCTGCTTCTGGTCGCGATAGCGATCCGTCGCCCACTTCAGCAATCGGCTCGCCGTGGCCGCCTCCAGATACTGTTCGGCTGCATCGCCCATCGCCGCCAGCGCTTCCTGGCGTTTCGATTCGGCAACGGCCGCGTTCGCCTGGCCGTCGATCGCGCCGAACGCCTGATCGGCCACGACCTGCTGCTGTGCAAGCTCGTTCAGCCGCTTGCCGACGTCGCCGAGCGACTGCTTCACCGCTTCGAGGTGCGCCGGTACGTCGGCGATGTCCTGTTCCGCGACTTCCGCTTCGACGGCGGAACGGGACAGGCCGTCACCATCGCGCACCAGTGCCTCGTGCGCGGCATCGACCGCCTGCCGAAGCTGGCGCTGGCGATCCGAGCGTTCGGCCAGTGGCAGCGCCGCGTCGATCGACGCTACACCGGCCAGTTGCAGCAGTGGCTGGATGCGTGCATCGGCACCAGCCACCGCGGCAGCCGCATCCGCGACCTTGCCGTCGGCCTGCCGCACGGCCTCGTCGGCACGATCGATCGCACGCGCAATTTCCCTGGCGGCCGCAAGGCGCATCGTCAGCCGGCGCGCGACGTCCGGCCAGTCTCCGCTCGCCAGCCATTCCGGCGCGAGCGCTTCGGCAAGCCGCCTTGCGCCCGCCTCGAGCGCGGCCAGCTCGGCGCGGATCGCGGCGATCCGGTTGCGCGGCGCATCGGCATCGGCCAGTTCGGCCGTCACAGCGTTGGCGAGCCCGAGTGCCCCTTCCGCCGCAGCCAGCGTCGCCGCGCTCGCGGACAGCTTGGCGTCGGCCAGCGCGTCCCGCCATTGCGCATGCCACGCATCGTAGGCTGTCTGCGCGTGGCCAGCGCGCGACTGTGCCGTCGCGCATCCGCGTTCCGCCTCCCGCGCGCGATCCTCCAGGCTGTCCTGCTGCGCGAGCGCTTTCTCGGCCGACTGCACGAAGGTCTCGGCGATTGCGACGAGCGCCACCAGGCCATCCGACTCACCGCCTCGCGACACAGTACGCAGTGCCGTGCGCAGCGTGGTTTCGGCACCCGCCCGCGCGGCGCGAATCGTGTCGAATTCGCGGCGCAGCCGGTCGAGGTCGGCCTGCGCGGCAAACACCGTGTCGCGCTTCGCAAGCCAGTCGCCCATCGCCGCCAGCGGCATGCCGGGCACCGCGGCCGTCGTCGCGAGCGCGGCCCAAGCGTCGCGATGCTCGGTGAGCTCACGCTCGCGCTCGTCCAATGCGGCCTGCCTGCGCGTCACGCCGGCATGTGCGGATTCGACCTGCTGACGCAGCGACTGCAACGTCGCCGCCGCCTGCGTCGCGCCGAGCTGTGCATCGACGAGTTCGTCCGCAAGGCGGATCGCGTCGTCGACCGCAGGCGCGCCCGTTGCGAGATCGACCGCGCCGCTGCGGAT
The DNA here is from genome assembly GCF_002223085.1 of Burkholderia sp. HI2714. NCBI lineage: Bacteria > Pseudomonadati > Pseudomonadota > Betaproteobacteria > Burkholderiales > Burkholderiaceae > Burkholderia > Burkholderia sp. HI2714. The sequence continues at coordinate 4,240 of NZ_NKFM01000069.1, forward strand.
ATCGCCCCACGCGCCGTCGCGTCGCGCACGCGCCGCCAGCACGTCGGCGGTCGTGACGACCTTGTGGTTCTCCGCGAAGTGCTTCTCCTGCAGTTCGAGCCGCTCGAGCTCTTCGAGCGCGCCGTCCCGCGCGTCGCGTGCAGCCGCGACCGCACTCGCGCGTTCGCTGTCTTCCTTCAGCAGCGTGCCGAGCCGCGCCGCCGACGGCACGTCGAGCGCACGCAGCGTATCGACCGGCATGCGCCATTGGCCGAGCGCATCGAGCGCGCCGGACAACGTGCGTTCGGCGGCGGCGATTTCCTGTTCGAGTGCCTGCTCGCGCTGGCCACTGTTGCGAAAGCCCTGCGCATCGGCCAACGCCGCACGCAGCGCCTCCGGCACTTCGACGGTCGACAGGCGCGCCTGTTGTTCCCGCACCTGCGCAAGCTCGCGCGTGCGCTCGTCGAGCGATTCGCGCGCGCCGGCAAGCGCCTGGTGCAGCGCACCGTGTTCGCGCAGCAGGTTTGCAACGGTCTTCAGCGACAACGCGGTCGGCAGCGACGCGCGCAGCGAAACTTCGTCCGTCGGCCAGTCGAGCTGGCCGGCCGCTGCAAACGCAGCGGCCAGGTGCCGCTCGACATCCGCGCCGAGCAGCAGCAGATCCTGCGCGTGATTCATGCACCCGCCGCGCAGCCGGTCGAGCGCTTCGATGTCGGCTTCAAGCGCCAGCGTGTCGGCGTCGGCGTCGATCGCATCGCGCGCCTGCCGTTTTGCAAGCAGGTCGGCACGCCGTTCCTCGAGCACCTTCTGTTCGGCCGCGAGATCGCCCTGCGCCTTCAGCAGGTCCGCATACGCGGTGGGCGGCAACTCGACGACCGCGCCCAGCTCCGCCAGCGCCGCGTCCTTGACCGTCAGCTCCTTCAGGTACGGCGCCAGCCGTCGCACGCGTTCGAGCTTCGAGCGCAGCGCTTCGAGCCGGCGCTGTTCCGCGCGTGCCTGCTCGATCTGCTGCTCGACCGCTTCGCGCGCGTCCTTGCGTTCGACCCAGTCGCGCGTGCGCACCTGAACCGTCTTCAGTTCAGTCACGGCTTCGTTGAACGACGCTTCGGCGAGTGCAAACGCGCTGCCGCTGCGGCGCGGCGCCCACAATTCGAGCGCGCGCGCATCGAGCTCCTCACGCACCGGCCCGAGACTGCCGACCCCGGCAGCCGATTCGAACAGCACCTGGCCGAGCTTGTCGGAGGCGTCGAGAATGCTCCGGCCGCCGTCGACCAGACGCCCGTGATCGAGCCCGAACATCTGTTCGAAGAATTCGCGCGTTGCGCCGTCGAGGACGGCGGCCAGATAGTCGTCAGGCAACTTGTCGTCGACGGGTGTGCGCAGCGGACTGCGTCCGCGCGCACGGTGGAACGCGAGTTCGCCCGTGCCGCTCTCCAGCACGCCGCCGATCCGCAGTTCGGGCGTGCTGTGCAGGAAATCGAGCGGCGTCTGCAGCTTCATCCCGAACAGCAGCTCCGACACGGCCGTGCGAATCGTCGACTTGCCGGCCTCGTTCGGCCCCACGATCACATGGAAATCCTCGCCGGCCGACGGGAATCGCAGCGTCTCGTCGGTGAACTTGCCGTACTTGATCAGATCGAGCTGGTTGATCCGCATTCCTTACTCCCCCCTCGCCAGCCGCGCGAGCAACGCGGGCCCGACCTGTTCGACGAGTGCCGTGAGCTCGCCCGCGCGCGCCATCGTCAACAACGGCACCTCTTCCTTCACGTCGCTGCGCACCTTGCCGACGAACGGCTTCAGGTCGCGCTCGAGCAGCTCGAGGAAATCCGGATCGCGCGCGGCGTCGGCCAGGATCTGCTTCAGGTCCTCCAGCGCTTCAAGCTGCTCGCTTTCGCCCGGCTGATGATCCGCCGCGGACGTCGCGAGCCGGACCTTCTCGAGCCACAGCCGCTCGTTGCCGATGATGCCGATCTGGTTCAGCACCTCCGCACGCAACTGCGGCGCGCGGCCGAAAAAGAGACCATGCGCGGGTGTGCGCCCCGTGACCGTCACGCGCACCGCGCGCGGCACATGGCCGTCGACGGTCAGCAGCGTTTCCAGCGACTGGCCGATCTTTCTCGACAGGTCGGCGACGGTAAAACAATCGGACGCATCGACCGGCACGACTTCCCAGCGCAGCACGTCGAGATACAGCCGCTCGACCTGCGTGCGGCCCTGCTCGACCGTCACGAGCACCGCGCCGCGGCGGCCCGTCTCGCGGATATGGCGCCCCTGCAGGTTGCCGGGAAACACTACCGTGGATGGCCCCGACCATTGCTGGAATTCGTGCACGTGGCCGAGCGCCCAGTAGTCATAGCCTTTCGCATGCAGTTCGGCCAGGGTGCACGGCGCATAGTTCGCGTGCGCCGCATAGCCTTCGAGCGCCGTGTGCAGCACGCCGATGTTGTAGTAACCGGGCACCGGGTCCGGATAGCCGATCGCGAGATTGTCGACGACAGCCTTGTCCTTGAAGCTCTGCCCGTGCAGCGCGACGTCGAATTCGGGCAGCCTGTGAGTTTCAGCCTTGCGGTGGCCGAACACGGTGACGTTGTCGGGCAGCGTCAGCTTCTTCGTCATCTCGCTTTCGGCATCGTGGTTGCCGCCGAGAACGAACGCGCGGATGCCGGCCTTGCGCAGGCGCCCCATCTGCTGGCCGAAGAAGATGCCCGTGTTGTGATCTTTCCAGTCGCCGTCGTACAGGTCGCCGGCGATCACGAGGAACGCGACTTCCTCTTCGATCGCACGATCCACGAGCTGCCGCAGCGCCTCGCGCGACGCGTTGCGCAACTGCGCGGCCGGCGCGTCGGGATACGCGCTCAGGCCGTGCAACGGGCTGTCAAGGTGTATGTCTGCCGCGTGGATGAACTTCACGAAGATTCCTCTGTTTCATGACGATGGGGCCAGCGACCGCCGTGCGATGCCGTCAGCCGGGCCATCAATCGCAATCCTGGTAGCCGCCGAGTTCGCCGCAATGGATACAGCGAAACATATACGCTGTCGGCGAGCCGTCCTTGTCGAGTACCGCGAAGAAGCGCTCCCATTCGGCGCCCTCGGCGAGTCCGGTCGATGCCCGAATCGATGCAACGGCCTGCGGGCCGAGCGCGGTCAGTTCGCCGGCACCCGCACGGCCGATGAACTGCCCGCCATCGCCGCAATGCGTCCACCACCGTTCCTGCTGCCAGCCCCGAAAGCCCGGCGTGCGACAGGCGATTTCATCGACGACCGCGTCAGGCACTTCATCCCATTCGGCGCCGCCGATGCCGTACGTATCGGTAAAGACTGCATCGAGCCGCGCGTGTGCCGAACCGTCGGCGACGCACCATGGGCAGATGCATTGCTCATACTCGTCAACCGCATACACGGGGCCGGCGTATACGTAACCACGTGCATCGCCGCAGCACACGCAGCGCGCGTCCGAGCGGATCACGCTGCCCGTTGCGAGCGGGTCCGGATGGTACCTGAAAGCGGGCAGCGACATGAGGTTCTCCGTCGTACCGGAACATGGGGAAACATGCGATGCGAATTCGAACGGCCATTGTGCCGCAGCCCGGCCACGTTACTGCGGAATCCCGGTCTCGACAAACGTGCCGTTCACGAAACGATAGACGCGATGCGTTGCACCGCCGTGAGCGAGAAATTCCCACCGGACGTCGATGCCGACCGGGTCGTCGCGCCACGCGATCGCCAGGTAGGGCGATTGCGCTCCACCGTCGGTATCGAGCGAAACGGAGTCGAGGCAGCTTTGAACCGGCAGCGAGAAACGCGGCACGGCATGGGCGCCGTGCAGTTCCAGCACGTACAGCGCCCCTTCTTCGCCCGCGCCGCAATATCCGGTCGGGCGGCTGCTCGACGAGCGGTTGACGACGACCAGCAGATAGTCCTTGCCGTCGATCCGCTTCGAACGGTCCGACGGAAACGCGACGCTCGATGCATCGGCCAACGCACGGCGGAACGCGGCCGGCATAATCAGTGCCGTTTTTTTGTGGCGGGCGGCATCGACCTCGAACAACCTCGGGCGCACCCATTCGATCTCGTGACCATTGGCGAGCCGCACCGATTCGGGCGCCGGCGTTTCGGCGAAGGCAACGGCGGCATTCGAGGCCAGCAGCGCCAGCGCCGCGAGCTTCAACGCAATCGATTTCGCCGGGATGATCCGTGTCCGCATGAATCGCGCAGGATGGTCGTGAAGTTCGTCGCATGCGCCGGCATGCCGTTCGGGCAGCCCCGATCCAGGATCGCCCCGCGCGCGTCGTTCGTCACGACGCACGCGGCTGATCCACGAGGTGCCGTCACTCGCCGCGCGGTACCGGCGGCGGCGCATAGCCGTTGTCATTGCCGGGGAACGGATTCGCGTTGCGGCGCAGCGCTTCCTCGTCGTTCTCCTTCTGCGCGAACACCGCGACGCCGATCACGCCGACGTTCGCGGCATCGCCGTACTTCGAATTCGCGACATAGCTGTCGGGCACTGCCGCGAAGCGGAACGCGGCGACTTCGTCACGGCTCTTGCGGAAACCCTCGATCGTCAGCGTGCGGCCCGGATACAGCACGTAACCGCCGTTCGTATAGCTGCCGGGCCGCCCCGACAGCACGTCGAGCCCGTCGACGCTCGACACGATCTCGAACGTACGGCGCCCCTGGTTGCGCAGCACGATCATGTAGCGCGAACCTTCGACGCCCGCCATGTGCCAGCGGCCGTCGCTGCGCGCGAGACGCAACGGCGCGCCCTTTTCGTCCGTGAACGACAGCGCGATGTCGCCGTTGGCGAGCGCGACGCGGGTCGGCAACCGGCGAACCTGGGACGCGGAAGGATGTCCGGGCAACGCATCGTTGTAGTAGACCGACGCAAGATCCGTCGGCTTCGCCGGATCCGCGCGTTCGAAATCGACCTGGCGGGTTTCGGATCGCACCGACTCGCCCCATGCGGTGCCGAGCCCACGGCGTTCGCTGGCGTCCGGTGCGGCGGCGGATGCGCTGGTACTGCCGGACGGCGGGGGCGACGCTGCGCAGGCGGCCAGCCAGAGCACGCAGGCGAGCGCGAGAAAACGGAACAGGATGTTCATGACGTGATGCCTCGGAATGTTATCGGGCCGCGCCGGGCTGGCCGGAACGGCGTTTTGGTGTCGTCTGTCGTCACAATGTCGATCGGACATGCTGGCCCGTATCGGCCGGCGCCGCGATCGCGGCAGCCCGCCAACCGGGAGCCTCGCTATTTAAGCATGGCGGGAGGGCGATGGGCAGGGGGCGCGCACGCCGCCCGCTGCCAGTTCGTGCCTGCGGGCATCAGGCTCGTCGCGTCGCCGGACGGGTGGCGAACGCCGACGCATCCCGGTATCGAGGATGAGATGAACGGCGCACCGCGCGCGCCAATAAAAAAACCCGGCCCGCATCGAAGCGGGCCGGGCTTTGTCGGGAAGCGTGACGCTTACAGCGCGCCGCCTTGCGCCGACGCCGAACCCTTCACGCCGACCGATGCGCCACCCTGCACCGAGTTCGTCGCGCCTTCGAGCGCCTCGCCGGCCTTCGCCTTCGCGCCGCCGGCGACGTCGCCTGCCGTCGACACCGCGCCTTGCGCGTGGCTCTTTGCCGTGCCCGCGACGTGCTTCACGTGCGATTTCGTCGAGTGGGCGGCCGATGCGGCGGCATCCTTCGCGGTGCCCGCTGCCGAACCGACCGCTTGCGTCGCACCGCCAACCGCGTCGCCAGCTGCCGAGCCCACGCCGCCGACCGTCTTGCCGACGCCGTTCAGCGCGCCGCCAACGACGTTGCCCGCGCCCGAACCCGAGCCTGCCGCATTCGCGCCGGCACCGGCCTGCACGCCCACGCCGCCACCGAGCAGCGGCGTCTGAACCTGCGCGCCGACACCTGCGGAACCCTGGGCGCCGGTCTGGGCCGTCTGTGCGAACGCAGCCGAAGTCGCCATCGCCGTCAGTGCAGCACCCACCAGAATCGTACGAATCTTGTTCATGGTCATTCTCCCAAAGACGTTGTTGCTGCGGGCCGCCTTCGTGCGGCTTGTCGCATGCCTTGCCACGACGTGCGGCAGGTGGAGCTAATGTAGCGGCGCGGACGAGCAAAACGACTGATTTGCGGGGACTGTTACTTCCGTTGCAAATGCTGACGATTGACTCACACTGTTTGACAATCGGGGGCTTGCGGCGGAATTGAACGGTAGATCGGGTGAACCTGGAGGCGTGCCGCGCGGAGCATGCCGCGACCGATCGGGAAACCAGGCAGGCGAATTGGCTAGCAGGGAAACCGGCCGCTTCTGTAAGCATCCCAAAGCACGTGTATCGGCCAGCCATCGGTGCGACCCGACAACCGGCTCCTCGCGATGAATTCAATATCGTCGGATACGCACGCCGCCACACCGGCGTTCCCCGCTGCGGCGAACGCGAGCTTGAACGCCTTTTCCCTCAGCGCGCTCACGGCCGCCCGGTCGACCGCTGTGCCTGGATCGCCATCGACTTCGTCGAACGACGCCATCCACTGCGCATCGAACGGCTCGGCATCGCGACTGTCCAGCGCGCGGTCGCAATCCAGGTCGCCGAGGAAATCGAAAAAAACCGGCACCGACAGGATCGCATCCATGTCAAGCAGATGCGCGTTCGTCATTGCGTCTCCTTCACGATGCGCGGCCCCGACCGCCCGTCGATGCAGACAGGCCGTCCGGGGCCGCGCGTCCTGCCCGGTTACGGTCGGAACGTATCGCCGAGCACGACGCCTTCACGACGCGGATCGGTGCCGCCCTGCAACGCGGGCGACTGGCCGACCGTGACGCGCATCACGGTATTGACGCCGCTCGCCTGCGCGGACGTCGACACCTTGTGCCCGAGCGCGAGCAGCCCCGTGATCAGCGGATCGTTCGCTCCGTTGTTCGTCGTGTTGACGTTCGGGTGCTCGCCGCCGATCGTGGTCGTCGGGCTGTTGCTCGCGCCGAAGTCGACGAGCCCCGCCGACTGCTGCGCATCGAGCCCCCAGTCGAGCGCGCCGACGAGCGTCTTGACCACGTACTGCGGAATCGTGCCGCCGCCCGGCGAACCAGTCGCCATCACGAAATCGCCGCGCGAGCCGTCCGCGGCCTGCCCGAACACGATCGTCGGCGCCATCGAGCTGCGCGGCCGCTTGCCCGGCTGCAGGCGGTTGGCCACCGGATTGCCCGCGCTATCGACGGGGTTCGCCGAAAAATCGGTCAACTGGTTGTTCAGCAGGAAGCCGTTGGTCATGTGGAACGAGCCCATGCTCGACTCGACCGTGGTCGTCGCGCTCAGCACGTTGCCGTCGCCGTCGACGATCGTGAACTGGTTCGTGCCGTGCTCGATCAGCGTCGTGTCGACACCGAGCGGCACTGCACCCAGATTGCCGGGCTGTGCGGTGCCCATGCTCTTGGCCGGATCGATCAGCGCCGCGCGCGATTTCAGGTACGGCTTGTTCAGCAGCGTGTTCCACGTGCCACCCGGCAGCGGCACGAAATCCGTATCAGCCACGTACTTGTCGCGGTCGGCATACGCAAGCCGTTCCGCCTCGGTGATGAGGTGCACACCCGCGACGGTCGGCTTGCCGCCTTCAAGATCGATCGCCGTCGGCTTCAGCGACTTCAGGTCGTAATTCTCGAGAATGCCGAGCGCCGACGCGACCGCGATGCCGCCCGACGACGGCGGCGGCATCCCGCATACCCAGTAGCTGCGATAGGTCGTGCACACGGGCTCGCGGCGCTTCGCCTGGTACGCGGCCAGGTCGGCTACGGTCGTCTTGCCCGGCGTGAGCGTCGACCCGTCCGCGCCCTTCGTCGTCGCGATCTTCGCAACGATGTCCTGCGCGATCTGCCCCGTGTACAGCGCGTTCGCACCCGACTGCGCCATCAGCGTCAGCGTGCGCGCATACGCCGGATTCTTCAGCACGGTGCCGAGCGTCTTCGGCGACCCGTCGGCGTTCAGGAAATACGCGGCGGCCTCGGGGTCACGCTTCAGGTTCGCGGCATTCGCCGCGATCGCGTCGGCGAGCCGGCCGCCGATCGGGAAGCCGTTGGTCGCGAGCGTGATCGCATCGCCGAACAGGTTCTGCCACGGCAGGCGGCCGTGATCCTGCTGCAGCGCCTCGATCAGCCTCGGCACGCCGATCGTGCCGATCGAGCGGCCGCTCGCCCGTGCGTTCGGCAGCGGCGCGGAGTGGTCGGTCGCGTCATCGACGTAGCGCAGGTAGTTCTCCGTCGCGGCGGCCGGCGCGGTTTCCCGGCCGTCATACGCCTGCAGCGTCTTGCCGCGCGCATCGTAGTAGAGCAGCACGCCGCCCGACCCGAGGCCCGTCGCCTCGGGCACGGTCAGGCCGAGCACGGCCTGCACGGCGACCGCCGCGTCGGCGGCCGTGCCGCCCTTCTTCAGCACCGCGCAGCCGGCCGCGCTTGCGTAGGCGTTCGACGTGGCCACCAGATAGGTCTTCGCATAGACCGGCTTCATCCCGGTGCGATAGCCCGACGATGCTTCCGGCAACGACGGGTCGCCCGGCTGGTTCGAGCCGACCACGACCGTCGCCCCGCTGTTGTCGACCGCGAGGCAGCTCGCATCGGTGGAAGGTGTCGGCGTGCGGCCTGCTTCGTTCTCGACGTCGCCGCCGCACGCCGTCAACAGGGCGGCCGCGAGCAATGCGGACGCATACGGAAAAATCGCTGTTCTGTTCATTGTCTGCCGATGTTCTAGGTCGTTGCGATGGACATCACGCTGCCTGCGCCCCCCTCGGTGCGCCGGCAACGCGTTCGATAGTCCCATGAACAAAATTTTTTCCGCAATCAGGGAACGGCGTAGTGCGGCCCGATGTTATGTGCGCAACATCACCGATTTCGCACGCGGGTTCGCGTGTTGCACTGCATCGCAGTGCGATGCGCCCGCGCGGCCGATGGCGTTACTTTGCTGCCCGACGGCGCTTGCGGGCTGCCCCGCCGTCCCGCGCGAATACGCTCTCCATCGCTTCGATCGCCTCGGAGAAGAATTCGAGGAACATCGTCATCGCGACGGTCGCACTCATGTCCGCCCGCTGGTAGATGCAGCTGAACGAGCGGGCACCCGCATCGGCAAGCGGCGTCCACGCGAGCCGGCCGGCGGCCACGTCGTCCGCGACGTTCTCGGCGATCAGGAAGCCGACGCCCGCGCTTTCGGCCGCGAGGCGCCGCACCATCGGCACCGAGCCCGTCTCGATCAACGGCCGCACGTTGCGCGGCTGTCGCGCATCGATCTGGTCGAACATCGCGCGCAGCTCCGTGTCCGGCGTCATGAGGATCAGCGGATGCGCGAAACAGTCGCGCAGCCGCACCTTGCCGCCGGACGCCGCGAGCGGATGGCCGGGCGCCGTGACGACACCCAGCGGCTGAGCGAACGCGCGCACCTCGACGACGCCCGCCGACGTGCGCCGGCGCAACGCATAGCCGATGTCGGCCTCGCCTGTCTCGACCCAGCGCACGATGCTCTCGCCGTTTCCCGAGCGCACACTGTACGTGACGCCCGGATAGCGCTGCATCGCGGCGAGGATCGCGTCGGGCACGAGCCTTTCCGCGGTCGACGCGGGTACCGCCAGGTTCACGTGCCCGCGACGCAGCGCACGCAGGTCCTCGACCTGCGTGAGCGCGTTGTCGAAGTCGCGCTGGCCGCGCCGCACGGCCGCGATCACGATCTCGCCGGCGAGCGTCAACTGCATGCCGCGCGGCAACCGGTCGAACAGCGGCACGCCGACCTGCTCCTCGAGATTGCGGATCTGCTGGTGCACCGCCGCAGCGGTCAGGTGCAGCGCGTCGGCCGCCTTGCGAATCGAGCCGCGCCTCGCGACCTCGTCGAAACAGCGAAATGTCTGCGATATCGAACGCATGAAAGGTCCGTTAGATTTTTCCGAACAGGCCGTCAAGAATAATCCGATTTTACTGACCGTCCGGATCGTCTAGATTCCGCTGCATCCCCGCATCCGATTCGAATGGAGACAGCCGTGACAACCGTCGACCAGATTACCCAGCGCCGCCGAGGCGTCGGCCTCATCGCCCACGATCCCGCCCTGTCCGCGGGCGGCTATACGCTCATCGCGCCGCAGACGGCCGACGGCAACGTCTATCTCGTCGGCATCGACGGCGAAGTCGCCCATCAGTGGAAGATGCCCGTGCGCCCCGGCCGCCACGCGGTGATCCTCCCGAACGGCAACCTCGGCTACAACGGCAACCATCCGCAATCCGAATCGCGCTATGCGACGTGGTCGATGTGGCATGGCGGCGACTTCTACGAAGTCACGCCGCAAGGCGAAACCGTGTGGCGCTACGAGGATCCCGCGCACCACCACGATGCGCAGTGGCTGCCGAACGGCAACCTGCTCTATGCCGCGTGCGAACCGGTCGACGCCGCGTTCGCCCAGCGCGTGCCGGGCGGCACGCCGCACGGCGACGACGAGGTGATGTACACGGATGTGATCCGCGAGGTCAACCGGGCCGGGCAGATCGTCTGGGAATGGCATGCGCGCGACCATCTGCGGCCCGAGGATTTCCCGATCGCGGCCGGTTTCGGCCGCTATCACTGGCCGCTCGTCAACGGCCTCGCGGTCGATGCGAACGGCCGCGTGCTGATGAGCCTGCGCACGACGTCCGGCATCATCGGCGTGAATCGCGAAACCGGCCGCGTCGACCTGCGGATCGGGCCCGACGTCGTGTCGCACCAGCATGCGCCGGTGCCGCTCCCGAACGGCAACATCCTCGCGTTCGACAACGGCAATTTCCGCCACGGCGCGCACGTCGTGTTCTCGCGCGTCGTCGAGATCGATCCGGCGACGCAGCGCGTCGTGTGGTCGTATGCGGATGACGTCGTGAACCTGTTCTACACGCCGTTCATGGGCAACGCGCAACGCTTGCCGAACGGCAACACGCACGTCACCGAATCGTCGACGGGCCGGCTGTTCGAAGTGACGCCCGCCGGCGAGGTCGTCTGGGAATACGTGATTCCGTGGTTCGCCGAATACCCGGACGAAGCCGCGCGCAAAACCGGGCCGGGCCAACTCAACAGCGTGTTCCAGACGTTCCGCTACAGCGCCGCGCAACTGCCCTGGCTGCGGGCCTGACCTTCCGTTCACCGCCGGTTTCCGGCGCTCGTCGCCGTTCGCTTCGAAGGGGCCTGCCGTGTCGCACGATCCGATCCCAACGCCCGTCGACGCGCGACTGCCCGCATGGCAGCTCGCGCTGTTCGGGCTGCAGCACGTGTTGTCGATGGCCGCTTCCCCGATCACGGCCGTGTTCCTGATCGCAAAAGTGCTCGCGCTGCCGGCGGACCTGACGGTCCAGTTGATCGGCGCGACGTTCTTCGCGTGTGGAATCGGCACGCTGCTGCAATCGCTCGGCGTCGGCGCGATCGGCGCACGCATGCCGTTCGTGATGGTGCCCGGCGGTGCACCGACGATGCTGTTCGCCGGCATTGCCGCACAATCGGGCCTGCCGACGGCGGCCGGCTCGGCGTTGCTCGCCAGCGCGTTCTACTGGGTGCTGTTGCCCGTCTTCACGCGCTGCCTGCGGCTCTTTCCGCGTATCGTCGTCGGCGCGATGCTGCTGCTCGTGTCGGTCAACCTGATCCGGATCTACGCGACGATCGTCGTCGGCCAGCCCGGTTCGGCCGATTTCGCGCAGCCGCGCGCGCTCGGTCTGGCGCTGGCGACGATCGTCGCCACCGTCGTCGTGGCCGGTGCGTTCCGCGGCACGCTCGGGCGACTCGCGGTGCTGATCGGCCTGATGGCCGGCGCGACGTTCGGCTGGGCGCTCGATGCGATGCCCGCGCTCGCCGACGTGTGGCACGGCCCGCTGTTCACCCATCCGGTATGGCTGCCATTCGGGATGCCGCGCTTCGACGTGGTGGCCGCACTGCCGCTGCTGATCTTCACCGCGATCTCGATGGCCGAGGCCACCGCGCAGACGGTCGCCGTCGGCGAAACGTGCGGCAAGGCGATCTCGCTGTCGCGCGACGTGCCGAAGACGGTACGCGGCGATGCGCTGGCGTCGCTGGCCGGCGCGCTGTTCGGCACGCCGTTGATCGTGACCAGCGCCGAGAATATCGGTGTCGTGCAGACGACCGGCGTGCGCTCGCGCTACGTGACGGCCGCCGCCGGCGCGATCCTGATCGTCATCGCGCTGTTCGCGCCGCTCGCGCGGCTCGCGTATGCGATTCCGGCCGCCGTGGTCGGCGGCACCGCGCTGGTCGTGTTCGCAATGATCGGCGTGATGGGCATCCGGTTGCTCGCCGGCGTCGACCTGCATGCACGCGCCAACCAGTACACGCTCGCGGCCGCACTCGTCGTCGGCCTTGCGCCGATCCTGGTGCCGAACCTGTATCGCCATTTCGGTGCGCCGGTGCAGATCGTGCTTGGCAACGGCATGGCGGCCGGCACGCTCGCGGCCATCGCGACGCAACTGGCGTTCACTGCATTGGCGCGACTGCGCGGACAGGCAGGAACGGCAGCGGCAACTGCGCCTTCGCGCGACGCATGACGGCGACGGCCGGCAGAGCCACCCCCGCTTGACGACACCCGTCGTTCGACCGACAATCGCCGCTCCCTCCTGGCGCGGGCACTCGATCCAGCCGGCGTGTGCGTCTCCTCGACGCCGCCCCGGCTTCAGGTTTTCCAGTCCCGATCTCCGCGCCGCCGTGCCACGCACGCAAACCGCCGGCCCCGCCGGACACGCTCACGCAGGTATCGCCCCGAACGCCGGCTGATCGCCGCGCGGTCGCGCTTTCGCCTGCCCACTCATTTCGGAGTCCATTATGATGGTTCGTCTTTCCAAGGCAGCCATGGTGCTTGCCATGGCCTTTTTCGCCTCGCTCGTCGCGTTCGGCAACATCACCGACTACGCGACGAATTTCGCGTTCGTGCATCACGTGTTCCTGATGGACACGACGTTCCCCGGCAACGGGATCATGTATCGCGCGATCGGCACGACGTGGGTTCATCACGCCGGCTATCTCGGCATCATCTCGATGGAAACGCTGACGGCCGTGCTGTGCTGGATCGGCGGGGTCCGCCTGCTGCGCGCGCGACGCACCGGCGATGCGGCATTCCGCGCGGCCAAGGCGTATGCGATCGCCGGCCTGACGCTCGGCTTCCTCACGTGGCAGGTCGCCTTCATGTCGGTCGGCGGCGAGTGGTTCGGCATGTGGATGTCGAAGCAATGGAACGGCGTGCCGGATGCGTTCCGCTTCTTCATCACGCTCCTGCTCGTGCTCGTCTACCTGACGATGAACAACGACGGCATCGATGACACGCGTACCGCGCACTGACACGTCGCTTGCATCGGGCCGGACGGCCCAAAGGACATCGGGACGATTGCCGGCGTGACCGCGTCCGGCTATAAATCGTGCATGGATACGAATCGCTGGATTCACGACCCCGTTGGCGCCTTCCGCGCGTGGCAGGAAACCGCCGCGACCGGCGCCGATCGCCGACCGTTCGCGCCGCGATCGGTCGTGCAGCACGTCGCGATGTTCGAGCGATTCCTGCGTTATCTGACCGCACGACGCGTGTCGGTGGCCACGTTCGGACCCGACCACGTCGTGGCCTTTCTGGCGGAACTCGATCGCACCTGCGCACCGGGCACGTCGACCCGCGCGCGCTACGCGAAGCTGATCGACCGGCTGGGCCGGCATCTGGTCGAAGTCGGCTTGCGCACGTTCCATCCGGCCGGCCGGACGACGCGCGACTTCGCATGGCCGGACAGCGAGCCCGAGCCGTGCTATCTGCCGCCCGATGCCGACGCGGCGCTGCAGCGCCACGTGCAGCCGCGAGCAAACGACACGCCCACCGACTGCCGGAATCGCGCGATCGTCGCGCTGCTGCTGGCGAGCGGCATCACGTCGGCCGAGATCCGTGCGACAACCTGCGACGCGCCCGATCTCGACGCGCAGCCGCCTGCGCTCTCCGTGCCGCGCGATCGGGCGCGGCCGGCGCGTCGAATCACGCTCGCCGAATTTGCGCTGGCGCCGCTCGCCGCATGGCGGGTGCGCTCGGCAGACACACCGGCATCCGCGTTGCTGTTTCCCTCGCCGCGCGGCGGTGGCGCGATGAACGACATGTTCCTGCTGCTCGTGGTGCGCGACGCGCTGACCGCGATCGGCTTCCACGCGACGGACATGAGCCCGCGCGTGCTGCGCAATACGTATGCACGCCGCCAGTTGCTTGCAGGCCACGCGCATGCCGACGTCAGTGCAATGCTCGGCCTTGTCAGCACGCGAACGGTCACGCGCATCCGGCAGACGCTGCCGCCCGATGCGGCCGCGGCCCGCGCCGCACACGAGCGCTGATCCCGCCCGCGCTCGGCGCGGGCCGCGTGTCGTTCGGCGCCCTATTCGCCCGGCGGCGACTGGATCAGCCGCAGAATCCGGGTGTCGTACGGCGATTGCATGACTTCCGCGATACGGACCTCGGAAGCGGCCGGATGCAGCGGATTCAGCAGGAAGTTGTGCGCGTGCGGCACGACGACGCTCGGCACGCGCAGCAGCGCGCTCGGCTGCGTGTGCAGCCATTCGGTGCCGGCGCTGCGGGTCCAGTCGACGTTGGTTCGCCAGTCGTCCGGCGCATCGCCCTCCGCGATTTCTGCGATATCGATCGAATCGGCCACCTCGATGCGAAGCAACTGGTATCCGCTCGGCAATTGCGCCACCGTGGCGATTTCGAAATGAACGAGCGTCTCGAGCAGTGCGAGCGCCGGATGCTCGGCGAGATACACGACGGGCTGCCCGGCAAAATGCCAGCGCCCGCCGGCGCGCAACCCGCCGATCCCTTTCAGGTCGGCGAAATTGCTGATCCGCCACAGCGTCGTCAAGCGAAGTACCCTTCGTCGATCTGCGTGAGGACTTCCTCGACAAGCCGCGCGCCATGCTCGGTGCTCGCCATGTCGAGCGACGTGCGGCCGCCGAAGCGCTGAAGCCCGTTGCGCAGCCACGCCATCGCCTTCTCCTGGTCGCCGAACGTGGCCGTCGCTTGCGCGACGATGCGCGCGAGACGGATCGCCTTGTCGGATTCCTCCTGCGACAGGCGTTCGTGCGCCTGACGGCGATGGCTCAGCGTGCGACGCGGAATGATGAAGGCGAGCTCGTCGGATTTCAGCCCGCGCTCGGACAGACGGTCGATCACCGAGACGTCGACGCGTGCGCTCGCCAGCTCGGCAAGATCGGCCCCCGACCGGACACGGATCGCCAGCAGCTGTTCGAGAATCGTGAATTCGGCCTGACGCGGATGCGCGACGCCCGAAGGATGGAAAGCAATGGTGCTCATGACCTCTCCCGGCAATTTGCCCAATCATTATAGGCGTTTTGCCGGAAACATGCGGACGTGGATGATGGGCGCGCCTGAGGTGCTCAGCAAGGTGCGTGCGAAGGTGACATGTCCCATTCACCTGGAGGCAAGCTTCTGTCGCCGCGAATCGAAGATTCGCCTGGGGGGTGGGATGCAATTATTCAGTATATAAAGTCATGGCAAATGTCGGACGGTTGTCACGTAACAACTTTTCAATTGGTTTCATTTGCTCCCATTCGCCGCTTCATCCTCCCCCGTCACCGGGAACGCCGCTCCCGGCAATTTACCGTCCGCCGCGACGGAATCGCATCGCCGTGCACGCGCGCCGGATGCGTTCCCATATCGCGCGTTTCTCGTCATCGTTCATGAACACCCAGTGCGAGACCTCGTCGGCCGTTCGGCCGCACCCCTTGCAGACATCGTCGAACAACGTCGAGCACACACCGACACAGGGGCTGTCGGGTAAGTCATGAAGTGTGGAAGCCATTGGAACGCTCGTATCGGTTGAAAATCTGGCAGCGTAACGAGTCACGCTCCCATACACGGGTACCTTTCCGCCCGCGACGCGGCCGATGCCACAACACCCACCCGCCCTGCTTGCCTCGACGACGCAGCCAGCCGAACCTGTGTCGTCGCGATGCCCGCGTCATACAGTCGGCCCGGACTTCGCGCAGTTGTCGACTTGTCGTGAAGGATGGCCTTCGACACCCGGGCGATGTGACGCGCGCTGCTATCCAACGACGTCTGCCGCACCCCATCCGCCGCTAACCGTCGGGAAGCACGCAAACACCAGCGTCTGCTTACCGATTACCGAGGCGGTTTCCACCTCACGCATCGGCCGATCTCGTCCGTCACGGCAAACGTGCCGTACGCGCCGACACGCTTCGCATGCATGCGCTGCACCGGGATCACTGCGCGATCGCGCCAGACGCCCTGCAACGGTGCGGGGCCGCCCGGGACGGCTGTCTGAATGATGGCGTTGCCGCCTGACGATGCGGCGTTCACGTGTGCCCGGGGTCGATCGTGCGGTTGCCATATACAGTCGCACTACTTAGTAATCCAGGAGCCACGATTCACTTTTCGCGCACGACCTCCGCTCAATACCCAGGATCGTGCGCCATCCCGCGAGCAATCAGCCGGCCCACGCGGACGACCGGATCACGCTGCAGAAATTGCCTGCGTGGAAATGCGGATCCTTGTCGGCGAGCACGTCGGCCTTCACGTTGCCGAACGTCGTGTCGGGCTTGTGCTTGATCCCGTCGTAGAACGCCTGAATGATGTCTTCCTTGAAGTGCGGCGTACGCGGATGCGCACGAACGACGGCCTCGCGCTCCACGTCGCTGTATTCCGGATACGTCAGGCCCAGCACATCCATCTCGACGCCCGCGGTAACGAGCGCGATCACCGGATGCATGTGCTGCGGGATGCCCGGCGTGGTATGCAGCGCGATCGAGGTCCACACGACGTCGATATCCTGCTGCGAGATGCCCTTGCCCTTCAGGAAATCGCGGGCGGCGTTGGCGCCGTCCACCTCGAAACGCTCGCACGCGCTGCTGTGTTCGTGCGTGAGCCCCATGTCGTGGAACATGCAGCCGCAGTAGAGCAACTCGGGATCGTATTTCAGCCCGCGCCGCTGGCCCGCAAGCGCCGCGAAATAGAACACTCGGCTGGAATGATGGAACAGCAACGGAGACGCGGTATCGCGAACGAGCTCGGTGATCTCGCGCGTCAGTTGGCTATCGGGAATGGTGATGCCTGCAACGTTCTCAGTCATGATCGACCTCCATTGAAAACACCCTCGATTCTCCGGAGTCCGATAGCTGTCTCCAATAGACGTGTTACGTCAGATCCTGCCATTTTGCGCGATGGACGGACACGGCGCCCGCGCAGCAAGAAGAACACCGGAAACAGGCCCGTCTGCGAGCATCGTGCGCAGTTGGCGCCTCTATACTGCTACCCGTCACGTTCGACACGACACACAATCGATCATGCCGAAGGTCGTAGGAATTTTCGCCGTTCCGGGCGTTCAACTGCTCGATGTCTCCGCACCGCTCGACGTCTTCGCGCAAGCGAACGCCGAATGCGGGAAGCCGTTCTATACGTTGCGGATCATTGCCAGCGAATCCGGTCCGATCCGCAGTTCGTCCGGTGCGCAGTTGCTGCCCGACTGGATCGTTCCCGACATTCCCGAGCGCATCGACACGCTGCTGGTCGCCGGCGCGCCGAGCGCCGGCCGGATCGCACTGCGCACCGACGTCCTCGCATGGCTGCGGGCGGCAGCCGTACAGAGCAAGCGCTACGGCTCGATCTGCACCGGCGCGTTCATCCTCGCATCTACCGGCCTGCTGAAAGGCCGTCACCTGACCACGCACTGGGCGGCGGCCGATGCGCTTGCCGAAGCCTATCCATCGCTCGCCGTCGATGCGGACGCGCTGTATGTGCGCGACGGCAAGCTGCGCACCGGCGCCGGCGTCACGGCCGGGCTCGATCTCGCGCTCGCGCTGGTCGAGGAAGATCTCGGCCGCGAGATCGCGCGGCGCGTCGCCGCGCAACTGGTCATGTTCTTCAAGCGCCCGGGCGGACAACTCCAGTTCAGCCGCAAGGGCGAGGCGCGCCCCGCCGGACGTTCGGTACTGCAGGAGGTCCAGCGCTGGATCGCGGCGAATCCGGAACTCGAGCATTCGGTGGCGGAAATGGCGAAGCATGCAGGCATGAGCCCGCGCCACTTCGCACGCTTGTTCCGCGCGGAAGTCGGCATGACGCCGGCCGCATGGGTCGAGGCAACCCGCATTTCGGCCGCCCGCCACTTGCTCGAGAACGGTCACGACACGCCGAAACAGGTCGCCGCGAAATGCGGCTTCGCGAATGTCGATACGCTCAGGCGGTCGTTCACCCGGCACGTCGGAATCACGCCTGCCGAATACCGGAAACGGCAGGCGGTACCGGTCGAGTGACGCGGCAGTTCGCGCGATACGGAACGAATGCTATCAACGGCCTCACTCAGATACTTCGGAATGCGATTTAACCGATCGTTTTGTGGCCCCCTCCGCTCAACGATTTCGCCCACGCGTCGCTCCGTCCGCAGTCCCTATCAAGCGCCGGACAGCCTCGCAATAATCAGACGAAATAGCCGTCGCCCCGGATCGTTTACCCAGTTGCAATAATCATTCGCTGGAACGCGTATTTCCGACCGGTAACGCGATCGCTACGATGCAATCAACCGCTGAACGCAACAAGCGAAGCGCGAAATCAATGAAACCGGAGGTCATCATGAAGTCGTTCATCTACGCTGTCGTCGCCGCAACCGCCCTGTCCGCCTCGTACGGCGCATTTGCACAATCCAATCCGTCGGGCCAGTTGACGCGTGCGCAGGTGCGTGCGGAACTCGTCCAGCTCGAACAGGCCGGCTACAAGCCCGAAGTCTCCGACCCGTACTACCCGCGCGCGCTGCAGACCGCCCAGGCCCGCGTGACGAACGCCGATGAAACCGGCTACGGCGCGCAAGCCGCCGCCGGCGTACGCGCCGGCCGCGCGATCGCAGTCAAGCAGGATGGCCGCGACTCCGTGTATTTCGGCCAGTAAGCCGGAGACGCGCCCGCGTATTCCGATACGCGCGCAGCAAACGAAACACCCCGCTCTGAACTGCACCCCAAAAGTTGGATTTTTGATCCGACCTTTGGGGTGTTTGTTTTCCGGTCGCCCGCTGCCGGAATGGGTTGCGCGCCCGATCGATGCGATCTTGCGGATCGCGTGCTGCGCGGCTCCGTTCACGACGGCAGCCGGTGTTTGCGCATAGAATGGCCGCGTGGTCGGTGCCGGCCGAAACGAACGCGAGCGGAACCACGACGCCCGGCTTGCCCGATCGTCGCCGCGCCCGCAGGCCGGCACCGATGCCGCACTCATCGCATTTTTCGAATAGGAGCGGTTTCATGTCTCAAACATCCGGTTCCATGATCACGTTTCGACGCCCGGACGGCCAGGAACTGCAGGGCTATCTCGCCACGCCGGCCAAGACCGAGGGCGCACCCGCGGTCGTCGTCATCCAGGAATGGTGGGGGCTGAACGACCAGATCCGTGGCGTCGCGGATCGCCTCGCGCGCTGCGGCTACTTTGCGCTCGTGCCCGACCTGTACCGCGGCAAATCGACGGTCGAGGAAGAAGAAGCACACCACCTGATGACCGGGCTCGATTTCGGTGACGCGGCTTCGCAGGACATTCCGGGCGCCGTGACGCATCTGAAGACGCTTGCCTCGCGTGTCGCGGTGACGGGTTACTGCATGGGCGGCGCACTCACGCTGCTGTCGCTGCAGTTCGCCGATGCGGACGCGGGCGTCACGTGGTACGGCCTCCCGCCGCTCGACTATCTCGATCCGGCGAAGCTCAAGGTGCCGCTGATGGGCCACTGGGGCACGCAGGACGCATTCTTCGCGATCGACCAGGTCGATGCACTGGAGAAGAAGCTGACCGATGCGAAGGTCGATCTGGAATTCCATCGCTATCTCGCGCATCACGCATTCGCGAACGAAACGGCTGTCGGCCCCGGCCGCATCGCCGGCACGCAGTTCGATCCGGTGTGGTCGCAAATGGCGTGGGATCGCACGCTGACGTTCTTCGGCCGCACGCTTTGGGAAAAGCAGGGGTAACGTAACGCCGCTTCCAACGCAAGCGGCTACGCAGACTGCGTAAAAAGAAACGCCACGGATTTTCATCCGTGGCGTTTTCGTTTTCACGTCGGGCAGCCGCCGCGAACAGGGGTAATGGCTTCGTGCCCCTGCCCGTGATCCCGCTTACCCGTTCGTCGCCGCTGCCGACGCGGGCACCGGAGCAGCCGCCTTGTCGTAGTCGACCGGTGCATCCGGCGCGCGCGGCGTCTCGCCGGCCCGCTCGATCCACCCGCCGCCCAGCGAACGGTACAGGTTGACCAGGTTGGTCCAGCGTGCCAGACGCGCATTGATCAGCGACTGCTGCGCGCTGTACAGGTCCGTCTGCGCGGTCAGCA
>NZ_NKFM01000074.1:0-23649 GCF_002223085.1 Burkholderia sp. HI2714
CTGGACGCCGGCCGGGCCCGTCGCGCTCAATCCCGAGCGCGATGCCATCATCAACGAGGTCGGAATCAGGGTTCATAAACAGGTTCACGTTGCATGACAGAGGCGACAACTACCTTGACGCGCACCGCGCCCGACGACAGGTGACTACCGGAAAAATTGGAGTACCGTTTCGGAGCAATGCCGTGAATATTGACATGCCCGTGTTGAACCAACGCGGCGCCCTCCGACTTACCTCCCGTCGAAGGTCGCCACGTTAGGTAAAAGAAGCATTCTCGTGAGCCTTGAGTGCAGCTCAGCGGCACTTATCGCGGACGGCACATCTAGATGCAAGTCGGGCC
The DNA here is from genome assembly GCF_002223085.1 of Burkholderia sp. HI2714. Lineage (NCBI taxonomy): Bacteria > Pseudomonadati > Pseudomonadota > Betaproteobacteria > Burkholderiales > Burkholderiaceae > Burkholderia > Burkholderia sp. HI2714. The sequence continues at coordinate 339 of NZ_NKFM01000074.1, forward strand.
CCTTTCGTCCGTTACGTCGTCGTAATCGGATGCAGAGGTATCGTGAACTGGACAACAGCGCCGCGAGGTGAATTGTCGCTCGCCCACAATTCGCCGCCGTGAGCATCGATAATCGAGCGACAGATCGACAATCCCATCCCTAAGCCGGTGGGTTTCGTCGTGTAGAAAGGTGCGAAAACACTTTTAGTGTTGTCTTGACCAAAACCCGGGCCCGAATCCCGCACCGCCACCAGCACACTACCAGTCTTGGAAATCCGAGTACTGATATGCAATTTTCGCTCGCCATCTCCGACACAGTTCATAGCTTCGAGGGCGTTGATAACCAAGTTGAGGAGCACTTGCTGCAGTTCCACACGGTCACCTTCAACGCACGGCAGATCGTCAGTAAGGTGTATTTCTACCGACGCACCGCTTTTCCTAGCCTCCCATCGGGTGAGTTCGATCACTTCACGAATCGCCTCGTTGACGTTGACGGGCTCTTTCCTTGGTGGCGCTTTCCTGATTAGTTGCCGAATTCTACCGAGTACATCAGAGGCGCGATTGGTATCTTTAACGATTCGGCTCAACGCGAGACCGGCCTCGTTGATATCTGGCGGCTGTAGGTTGAGCCATCGCTGCGCTGCTTGAGCATTCGTCACCGTCGCGGCGATCGGTTGATTGACCTCGTGAGCAATCGAAGCCGCGAGCTGCCCCATAGTCGCGACACGATTCGCATGCGCCATTTCCGTCTGCACCTCTCGATAGCGCCGCTCCGTCTCGCGAATTTTTTCCTCGGCCTGCTTTTGCTCGGTCAGATCAAGCACGAACGCGACGCCTTCGTTACGTCGGGCCTCGAACGTGGCTAAGCCAACAATGACAGGTACACGAGATCCGTCCTTCCTAAAGTACTCTTTCTCGAAAGGTTCAATGCGGCCTGTCTGTCTAAGTTCCCGCAGTTTTTGATCGGCGTCTTGATGCGCTTCCATAGGTGTCAGATCTCTCCATCGCAACTTGCCCGTCGCGAGGTCGTTGCGGTCATATCCAACAATGCGCAGAAATACGTCATTGGCCTCCAAAATTTCACCGTTGGAGTTCCAGACAAGAATTCCGATGATGTTGGCATCAACGAGGCGTCTGATTTTCGCCTCCCGCTCCTCGACATCACGATACAAGCGCGCATTTTCCAGCGAGATCGCAGCCTGGGACGCCACAAGCTTGAGCACAGCGATACGTGCCGGGCTGAACACTCGCGCAGTCAAATTATTTTCGAGGTAAAGCGCGCCGGTCAGCTTTGCCTGATTCATCAAAGGTAGGCAAAGAATAGAACGGGCGCGATGCTCGCTAATGTAGGGATCGTTTATAAATGCCGGTGCAACGGCAGCCTCGTCGAGAATGATGCTCTCTCGGGTACGCAAGACATGGTAAAGAACCGCTTCCGGCAGCATCTCTCCGCTCACAGGTACATCGCGCGGCTTCAGCTGGATGCCACTCTCGCTGGTAGTTGCCTCCGCCACGATACTGTGTTCGCCCTTGACCGACAGAATCAGCAAACCTCGTGCCGCGCCGGCCTGCTCGATGGCCGTACGCATAACCATGTCTATAAGCCTTTCCAGGACGATATCGCCAGAAGCTGCCTGCGACACCTTGATCACCGTCGCCAGATCCAAATGTTCGACGGGCGTCTCGATCGTGGCCGTCGGCCCTAGCTTGGACGAGTCGCTCCCACGGTAAGAACCGAGCGACGGATTATTCTCCTCCAGTTGCCGTACCTTCCCATCGGCCCCCCAACGCTGATAACCATAGCGCGCATCTTGCATATACATGCGCGCGATTTTCCCTAGTCCACGGGCCACATAAAAGCGAGACGCGAACTCGTTAGCAAGTGCCTCGATGTGGACAAAGCCGCTTTCCTGTGCCAGATTAATTGCCTGCTCATAGAGCATCTCGGCATCGATCGCCCGACCCTCGAGCCGAGCAATTTCGGCGCCCACGAGCGCGGTATGACCCGCAAAGTTACTCGGGCACTGTTCCGTCCAGACTTGAAGCTGCCTGTAATGCACCGTCATGCCCTCCAAGTGCTCAGCCCCAAGAGAACCAGGAACGGAATCGCACAGCCCGCTCAGGGCCAATGCGCCGTAAAAATGATATTCACCCTCTTCGATAAACAAGTGCGAAGTCCACAGCAGCGTTTTTGCTCGAGATGCAGCATGTGTCGCTGCCAGATAGTCGCCGGCAATACAGCATGCCTGCAGTTTTCGGATCCAGTACAAGCACGCGGCGAGCGCTAGCGACGGATTGGCCAATTGCTGCTCGACTTGAGCTTCATTGAATTGCCCGTCGTCAAAACAGCCAAATTTCGGTGTCAGGCCGCGAAGCATTCGAATCAGCGCCAGCTGATTCTCGATGAAATTGATGACCAGACCAAACCGAACCTTCCTAGCGTAAACGAGGCCCGATTCCGCCTCCCTTTGTAGCTCAAGCAGTGGCTCGCCGATGAAAAGCAGATTCGACACGAGACTATTGCGCGAGAACGCACCGTACAGGAGATCGCCAATCCTGTTCGCCATGTCGAAAACTCGACGCAGTTGGTCACCGCAGGTTCGTACTGGCTCTGCCCAACGGGCAGCGAAAATGGAGAAGCAAAGATACGTACTGGGCTTATAACGTTCGAGGCCACGCCGTTCGACTAGCTCACAGCCGAGCTGGCTGAATTTAAATCGAGCCCGGGCGTCACCGAAGAATCTTCCAGCAACCCGAGGGAAATTGGCATAGGCCACGCACGAAGCATTACCATTGCCATACTCGAGGCTTAGGGTGATCGCCTTGCAGATCGCCACACAAGCGAGGTTCTGATCCGTGCATAGTGCAGGCGGGATCAGTTTGGCCAGCGCCTCGACGATTGTGAGCGCGACCTCGTCCTGCATCGGCGGCAAATCGATGAGTTCATCGATAGTCCGATCCCCGAGCAATGACCAGATTCGCTTGTATTCACTTCTGACCGTCACCTCGTCCTGATGAGGTGACCACTCCAGCCCCACGCTGCGAAGGAAGGTGAGGCAAACCGCCACTGCATCGTCGCTCTGATCGAGAATCAGATGGAGATCCATTTGCCAACACGCGACCTGGGCGCGCTCGACCGTCGTCTTGGCGCGCCTGAACAACGCCGCCAGACGCGCTTCGGCTGCTGACTGCTGTCCCGTCAGAAACTCACATTCGGCAAGACTCAGCTCCAACGCAAAGACTAGCTCGTGTCTGCGCGCCCAACAATCGTCATTCAATAGCGCCAATCCAGTAGCGAGATAGGTGAGCGCAGAGGCGTAGGCAGTCGATGCCTTGGCGCGTCGGCCGGCGAGCAGATTGAATTCTGCCAATTGCTCCCTCTCATCCCGCTCAGTAATCAAAGCGGCACCGCGGTTGAGTTGTCCCACGATCTCGAAGATCGCTTCCTCCAACTGTTCCAGCGGCGTCTGCATGGCGAGCACTCGACCGATTCGAAGATGGGCCTCAGCGCGCGCATCTTCAGGAATCGTCGAATAAGCAGCTTCGTGAACTCGGTCATGAACAAACGCGTAGGAGCCTTCCGGCCGCACAACGAGTTCTTGACGAACAGCTTCCCACAATGCCTCAGGGACCGCAGATTCCGGAACACCGAAAACGCTTGCCAGCGTGGAGGTCTCGGCGATGTTCCCAACACACGCAAGCTGCTGCAGCGCCAGCTGCGTTTCAACCGGCAAACGGATCAGCTTGCCGACCATCAAGTCCACGATGTTATCGGTGTACCCCTTTTCGTGGATGCGAGCCGTATCCCAAGTCCAAGCCAACGCGTCATGATCGAAAGTCAGTAGCTCCTCATCTGCCAACGTCTGCAGGAACTGGATCAAAAAAAACGGGTTGCCTTCGGTCTTCTCCTCGACCAATCGCGCCAGAGGCTCGATACACCCTGGCTCACAATGCAACGACTCCGCAATCAACTGCTCGATGTGCTCTTTTGAAAGTGGCGCCAACTTAATTTCGCCGATCTTGACACCCGCGTGTCTAATGGCCTGAAGCCTGGCCGTCAATGGATGTGTGGCATCGACTTCGTTGTCGCGGTAGGCCCCAATAAGCATGAGGTAACGCAAGTCGGAGTCGACAAGCAGATCCTCGATCAAATCCAGAGTCGCAGTGTCAAGCCACTGCAAGTCATCGAGGAACAGCACGAGCGGATGCTCCGCCTTGGCAAATACGCCGATGAAACGCCGAAACACGAGCAGAAACCGTTGCTGCGCTTGTTGCGGCTCGAGAATCGGAAGGGGTGGCGGTTCGCCAATAATAAGCTTCAATTCGGGGATGAGGTCGGTCATGAGCGCCGCATTGGGCTCGAGCGCATCCCGTAATGCACCTCGCCACTTCGCCAGATCGGCATCAGATTTGCAAAGCAGCGTACGCACTAGGCTTTGGAAAGCCTGCACAAGAGTCGAATAGGGAATATGGCGTTTGTACTGGTCGAACTTGCCCGACGCGAAGAGCCCGCGTGGCGGCACGAGTACTCGATGCAACTCGTTGACGACGGAAGATTTACCGATACCAGAATAGCCCGAGACCAGCATCAGTTCGGGCGAACTGGTGTTGACTACGCGTTCGAACGCAGCGCACATAGTATCGACTTCGCGCTCCCGTCCGTACAATCTCTCGGGAATCAGGAGTCGGTCCAGCGTGCCATGCTCGTCCAGGCAGAAATCATCTACCCAGCGCTGACGATCCCAGTCGGCCATGCAGCGCTGAAGATCGTGCGCGAGACCGGCAGCCGTCTGATAGCGATCCTCTGCTGTCTTGGCGAGCAGCTTCATGATGATATGGGAGAGTGTGGCTGGAACGCTAACGCGCCCGCTCGGCGGCACCGGTCTTCTGGCGATATGGCAATGTACCCATTCCATGGCGTCGGTCGCACTGAATGGAAGTGCGCCGGTGAGCATCTGATAGAACGTGACGCCGAGTGCGTAAAGATCGCTGCGCGAGTCAACAGAACGATTCATACGTCCCGTCTGTTCGGGTGCCATATAGGCCAGCGAGCCGGCGATGGTCTCGGGAGGCTCCGGTGCCAGTCGTTCTCGGGGCACCCGAGAAGCAAGACCAAATCCAGTAAGACGCGCTCGCCCGTCGGCGCAGTTCACCAGAATATGAGGGGGTTTTAGATCCTTATGATGGAGCCCATGCTTGTGAAGCTTGACCAGCGCCTTAGATATCGCTACAGCGATCCGTAAGAAAACCCCCGTCTCCATGGGGGCACCGATTAGGCGCGTCAGCGGCTCGCCGCCGGGGTCCTCGAGCATCAGCATTGTGCGATTATCGGCACGAAGCAGCTTTAGCGGCCGCACCGCCCACGCACCATCGAGATGCTCTTTCAGGCCGAATTCGTGAGTGAGCCGCTCTATGCTGGAAGGTAATGGACGCTCAGCAGACGGATATGCATATAGGACGCTGCCGTCGCCATCCCCACCCTCGCGCGTTCCTCGCGAGACAATGCGCTCACCATCGTCCCATAGAACCTGAAGTCTCTCACCCATCGGAACTGGAGCCCTAAGTAGACCTTGATCTGCCGCATGCTGCCGTCACGCTTTGGTTCAACAATACGGCCGAACCCCGCTCCCATCGCGAAGTCCGACACGACACACGCCGAAAGCTAGTCAGCTCTGCATTGACAAATTATCGCTAAAACAAGTACGCGGCTAGCATGATACCGCGCCATTTCAGGTTGCCGCCAACAACACGCAATTGCGATCTGGGCGACATCCCTCTACTCCGAGGATCGAAACTCATCTGCACGGTCACGATTCATGCCGCTCGTCCTGCCGCCCCTTAGGGGCGCAACTCCGCTCGCGCACCGTCCAAGAAGGGGCACACCCTACCCAGTGCAAACCTCGCCGCACATCCAACTGATGCCGGCAGAACGAGAACAATTCCCAGTACTTGAACGAATTCACCGACAGCCAGGCCAACTAATACATAGGTACTATTTCCCGTCAGGAGTATGGGATATACGCTGACCACCATCAAAGCAAAAGCCGACGCTCAAGCTACGCTCCGGCGTATGCTGCCCCTTCCCCGATGTACGAGGTCGAACACTTGTGTGCCACTCAGATAGTTTCGATAGTTGACGATGACGAAGCCTTCCGACTCGCGACAGGGAGTCTTGTGCGTTCGTTCGGAAGGCAAACACGCCTGTTCGCGTCTGCTGAAGAGTTTCTCAATTCTGGAAAGCTCGCCGAAACATCATGCCTGATCTCCGACGTGATGATGCCTGGCATGTCAGGAGTCGAGATGTTGCTTCAGATTCTGGCACTGGATCACGTCATACCGACCATATTCATCACGTCGTTTCCAACTGCAGCCCTAAAAGCAAAGGCCCTCGACGCCGGCGCGCTGATGGTGCTTGGCAAGCCAATTGACCCCGACGCTCTCGAGCATTGGCTCAACGTAGCACTGAACCAGCCGTAGCAGACCGCCAATCGTTGCGCAAGCACTCCGCCAGGAGTTCGTCTCTCAACTACTTCTTCGGCTTCGAACTGACACCCAACGATTCTGCCGTTCTAACGAGATCGGCAACTGACCGTACCACCATCTTCCTCATGACCTGCCCGCGATGAATCTTCACCGTGACCTCACTGAGGTTCAACTCGAATGCTATTTGCTTGTTCTTCAAGCCCGCTACAACAAGTTCCATAACTTGTCTTTCTCGCAGTGTCAGTGAAGCATAGGCGTCACGAAGCGCCGCACCTGATTGCTCAGTTGCCAGCCGTTGCCCGTCTCGCGCCAACGCATTGGCAACAGCGTCCAGCATGTCTTGGTCGCGAAACGGTTTGGGCAGGAAATCAATGGCCCCCGCTTTCATCGCCTTGACCGTCATAGCAATATCGCCATGGCCTGTCATGAATATGATCGGCACTCGCAGGTCACTGCTTGCGATCTGCTCCTGAAACGCTAGACCGCTTTCTCCGCGGAGCCTGACATCGAGAATCAGGCAACTCGGGACACGGTATTTCGGGAACGCGAGAAATTCCTGTGCTGACTCAAATGTCTCTACGCGAAGCCCGATGGAGCGCAGCAAAGCATCGAGCGCCTGGCGCATTGACTCGTCGTCATCAACCACGTAAGCCACCGGGTCCGTGCGGTCTTCGTGATACTGGGGCAACGTCGGATGCGCCCGTGAACTCATTTCCCCCTCCTTGCCCTGCGTTGCCGTGAGTAAGCAAAACCACCTGCTACCTCACCTCCCATGTGGTTGGTAGCCTACCACTTGAAATTACAAAAACCATACGAGATTATGTAGGGCAGGATTGTACTGCAGCTCCTTCGTAAGAATCGTGCCACTAACCGCCACAATGAAGTGCCGTTTTGGGCATGTCCTGGACGCCAGGATCCGCAACTTTCAGCAGGGGCGTCGTGTTCCGCCGACTCACCGGACCTATCCGGCACGCAGCAAGTCTGCCTTGCAGCATCTTGGCGGCAGGCAAAGCTCACGAACTATCGTCACGACGAACCTAGTCTGGTCGTTGCCCCGCGTCGGCGGTCGGTGCCTCTAGGTTGCAGATATTCGGCGCCTGAATCCTTCTGCGACCGACAGACAAATTTAAGCCTGGGCCTTAGCCCCTCGTCCGCCCCCCTCTGATCAATATCAGGCTGGGACTCACGCCCGCGGCGACCGCAGTACTACCGGATCGTTCGACGGACAGCATATTGGCAATGTGTGTTTTCCAGTCGACGTAGTGTGCCCGAACCCGGTCGTTCTACTTACCTATCGACACCCCCCCTCATTTCATCTTCCACGAAACGCTCTGAGTGCGATGGAGGCCGCCCACAAATTGACTCGTTGCCGCCTCGCCCGGAGACATACCGATCAACGTTTTCACACCGCCTCAATCGCTTACCGACAGGTCAAACTCAGGCGCGCGTTCTTCAATTTGGTGCGTCCCGGACAACACTATGCGCCCACGTCACTGTCTACCGCCTCCCCCTCTTGCTCACTACGATCAGGGCATGCGGCTTCGGCGTGATCCTTGCCACTCAAGCTAGGCTCTGCTCGCCTGGAGTAGCCACTCACACGACATGCTGGCTCGGACATGGACCGATTTCTTTGGAGACTTTTCATGCGCAGCGTACAAGACGCAAAACACCGCAGTAACCCTTCGACGGACAATTCGGTCCCGGTTCATTACGCGGCACGGCTCGACGGTTACGGGATGCAGGTAATCACCAAGGGGGCCTCCCCCAGCCGACTACGATGAGGGCTACCAGTCCCTCCTCAGCCGATCCGGTGACATGGCCGGACAACACGTGCGTTCCCCCAACGGATCCGATTTGCTGCTAGACGTGGTCGTCTTACGCAGTGACAACCGAGACGCACTCAACGACATCGGACTTGGTGGATAACCACCTGACCTCCCATGGGCCGGGTAGCCGCCACCGCAATTAGAAGCCGCCCGCATCCTCCAATTCAATATCGACCAAGGCATCTCTGACCGATGGCTACATCCCCCCCATCGAAACCAATCGAGCCCAGCGTGCCGGACGAGCCCACGCGTGAGGAACTGCCCAAAGAAAATGCGTCTCTGCGTGCCGTGATGATCTATCTGAAAGAAATCGATGCCCTGCTGCAAGCAAAGAAGCAGACGGTGCAAAAGAAGCGGCGCAAATAGCTTTGTGACTCCAGGCGTTCCATTTCGGAAACGTTGCGCACGAATTCGCATGTGCCGAACCGGACATCTTGCCTGGCAAACCAAACCATTACCGTTACACGATATGAGCCGCACAATACCTCCCTTCACTAACGCTTCCGAACCTGGCTCAGAACGTCCGGACGAACTGGACAACGCCCGCATGATGCACCTGACCACATGCAGGCTACGTCGCGAAGATGAGGATACTCATCCGCGATGATCTTCGTGCGTATGTCGGTTGATGGTGGAGGCAACGAGCGACCGTCCATGATCTGACCACCGCGCGATCCGATCGAGTCTATGGAAATAGACGTGCCTCGACGGCGTAAGCGTTTCGCCGTCCACCGGTTCTTGATTGTTGTGGTCCGGACAACATGCAAGTGCAGTCTCCCGAGCTACCGAAGCATTAACAACGAATGTACGATTTGTCGCATGAAATTGCGGCAAACGGATAGCTGGATGGCAATTCCACATTTCTCTTATATGAACACTTACAACCCAGCTTTTTACTCGTGCAAGACGAGCTACATTTTCAACATTTCTCTCGCACGCGCGATCACGATTTCCGCATTATTAATTATGTCCAACTCAAATGCCATTGCCGAAGAGCTGGTCGGCTGGAGTCACCCTGCCGTACATTTCGGATTTGGTCGAGACACAAGCCACGACATCAATAAATACGAGCTAGGCGTCAACTTCAACACCCCAATCCAGTATGGAAACCCAGAAGGCTGGCTGATAAGGCTCCAGGCGGAAGCAGATATGGCTGGCTGGAACACCCGCGGTCAGACAAACCAACGTGACTTAGCAGAACTCGGACTCTCGCCGATAATCCGCCTCGAAAAACATGGGGGTTACTTTTCACCATTCATTGAGGGTTCAGTTGGCGTTCGTATCTTAAGCCACGCTGGTACCTCCGACGAGCATCGCATGGGTAGCGCGTTTCAATTCTCGGACATGGTTGGCGTAGGCATGGGCTTGGGGAAAAATTCCGCCATCGAATTTGGTTTCCGTTTCCAGCATATCTCTAATGCCGGCATTAAGGAGCCAAACCCGGGAAGCAATTTCTACACGGGCTACGTACGTTATCGATTCTGAGTCTTAGCGCGCCTCGTTGAGGTCACTGGGGCCGGCTCAATCGCCGCACCGTCGGCACGAAGGCCCGTGAGAACACTTTTCAAGATCGGGCGACCGCAAGATCCCGGCAAAACAGCCAGTACATCGGCGGAGCCGAAGCACTCGAACTATACCTGCAGGGCTGAGTTACCACACAAGGAAACAGACATGACTCAACTTTTCATGCCTTTCGATCTCAACGAGATCCGACTAACGAATCGCATCGTCATGGCGCCGATGACTCGATCTCGCGCTGCAAACAATATTGCCGATGAACGCATCGCTCTCTATTATGCGCAGCGCGCGACCGCCGGCCTCATCGTGACCGAAGGAAGCCCTATCTCTCGTGAGGGTCAGGGCTATCTTTTCAATCCGAGCATCTATTCAGACGAACAGGTAGCCGGTTGGAAGCTAACCACGGACTCGGTTCACGCCGTCGGCGGGAAGATTTTCGCTCAACTGTGGCACGTGGGTCGTGTATCGCACACAAGCCTCCAGCCTGGCGGCGGTGCGCCACGCAGCGCCACATCACGGCTCGCAAAGGACTCAATTGTGTTTGCCTACGACGAGAATCGGAAGCCAGGGTTCGTCCCGACGTCAACGCCGTCCGCATTGTCGACAATGGAAGTCGAGCGCGTAGTCGAGGACTTCGTTTCCGCTGCAGCCAACGCCATGGAGGCCGGATTCGACGGCGTGGAAATCCACGCTGCAAACGGATATCTCTTCGAGCAGTTTTTGAATCCTCTGGTCAACGATCGCACTGACCGCTATTCGGCGACACCAGGAAATCAGTTACGTTTCGCGCTTGAAGTCGTCGATGGCATTGCCGAACGTATCGGCGCGGGAAAGATAGGCATCCGGATTTCACCGTATGGGCAGCTATTCGATATGCCGCACTACCCGGGCATTCTCGATACCTATGGAGCACTGGCGTTCGAGCTCGGCATGCGGCGCATAGCGTACATTCACGTCATGGATCAGTCGAATGTCTCGGTCGCGCCCAAAGACGCCACGGCCTCGGAAGATCGCACTATTGAACTGCTGTCCTGCATCAAGCGCGCGGCAGACAAGACCTCGATCATCCTCGCGGGAGGCATGACGATTAACCGTGCGAACGTACTCATTGATGATGGCCTGATCGATCTCGCTGCATTTGGACAGCCGTTCATCGCAAATCCGGATCTCGTGCACAGACTCAAAACTGGATTGCCGCTCGCTACCGCCGATAGAGCAACGTACTACGGTGGCGGTCTGAAGGGCTATGTCGATTACCCACCGTTCGGTGCGTAATTTTCAGCGGAACTACTCGAAGGCGCATCCTGCGGATGCGCCTAATGCAATTATTTCAATGTGAGTGCTAGAGAGATCTGCCTGAAGTCGTCGGGCTCCCATGCAGGCGACATCGACAATAGCAGCAACTGATCCCGTGTCGGCAATGCAGTCAAGTACGTCACCGCACCTATGGGTGGCGTTACTCTCGAGGCGCTCTACGCCTTCGGCGGACAGGCTGGTGATTTTCGCCGTAACAGTTCGATTGACGCCGGGGCGAGTTACAGCAGCGGGCAAGTCTATCTCGGTGCCGCATACTTCTACGTAAAGAATCCTGCAACCCAATTCCCCGACGGGAACACTATTCCCGTAGTCAAGACACGCGATGGCTCAGCTCATCAATGGATCGGTGCTGAATAGTGGTCCATGTCGCTTTGTCCCGCACTTGACCGAACCTGCCGGATCCACGCCAGCGACGGGCCATCACACCAAGGCCGATGCCACTAGCGACAATACCTACTCAACGTAACTACGCGAGCAAGGCGGTCGGCAATATGTCCCCTTCGTGCGTGCGTTACCGCGACAAAGCCGCCTTTCGCCGGCCCGGCATCAAGTTCTTGGTTCCTTTTGACTTGCACCAGACGATGGGAGACTCTCCCACCCCCCGCCGAGCGCTTTGTAGAGACGAATCGCGGTCAAAGATACGTCGCCGTTCGCACTGACCAATCGAGTCTGAGCTTCAAGAAGTGCTTGCTGAAGCACAAGCACGTCGAGGAATGTGCTCGCCCCTGCCTTGTATCGCGCAACCGCTGCGTCATAAGCCGTTCGACTGTGATCGAGCGCGGCGGCGAGATTTTTGCGCTGCCGCTGACGCGCGTCGAAATCGATTAATGCGTTGTCGATCTCGTGCCAGGCCGTCAGCACGGTCTTCTGGTAATTCAATGCTGCCTCTTTCTGCTGCGCTTCTCGCAAATGCAGCATACCTGTCAACCGCCCCCCCTCGAAGATTGGCAGACTAAGCGTCGGTCCGACCGCAAACTGACGTGAGGCCCACGTTCCCAAGGTCGCGAAGTTCAGAGATTGCATCCCAAAGCTGCCGCTGAGTGTCACCGATGGGTAAAAATCAGCCTTTGCCGCGCCAATGCCAGCGGTAGCTGCATGCAGACGCGCTTCCGCCTCCCGGATGTCGGGCCGGCGTTTCGCCAGTTCGGAAGGAAGACCAACTGGCACGGCCGACGGTACGGGAGGGATCGGCTTCGCCGACTTCAGCTCAGTCTCGAGTGCGCCAGGCTCCTCTGCTAGAAGCAAACTCAGGGCATTGATCAACCGCCCTTCTCGTGACTCCAGATCTGGAATCCTCGCCGAGACTGACTGAACCTGTGCAGCCGCCTCCGAAACATCAAGCGACGTTGCAGCCCCTGCGTCGCGACGACGTTCTGTCAGCTCGAGACTTCTCCGGGCAAGTTCAAGGGTCTCCTGCGTGTCCGCCAATGTTGCCTGCACAGTACGCAACTGCACATAGTTCGACGCAGTTTCACTGACGACGGAAAGAATCACGCCATGGCGAACCTCGTCCGACGCGGTACTGAGCGCGTCAGCCGCTTCGACATTGCGTCGCGTCTTTCCCCAGATGTCGAGTTCCCATATCGCATCAAACCCGTATTGATACACGTTCAGTGGGGCACTAATGTCAGCGCCGCTGATACCAGCGACGCCGTTACCAACACCGTTGGCCATCGCAGCAGCCGGAGGTTGCGAACCCACCCCCGTCAAGCTCATCAACCCGTTCTCGCTGGCGCCTACTCTTTGTGCGTTTGCGTTCGCGCCGACCGACGGCAAACCGGCTGAACTCACGATCCGGCGCTCCCAGCGACTCTGCTGGAGCCGGCTCGCTGCGACCTGGATGTCAAGATTGTGTCCCGCGGCCCGATTGACGAGCCTCAGCAAAATCGGATCATCGAACACCGTCCACCATTGGGGCTCCGGCGCACGCGCGACGGGCCGGCTTTCGTTCTCGTCCTTCACATGATCACGCCACGCAGCTGGCGCTTTCGGGTCCGGATGGATGAAGTCGGGGCCAACCATGCAACCACCGAGCAGCATAGCGATCTGCGCCGCGATCACAGTCGCGAACTGGGGCCGAGCCGTCCTCATCGCACCTCTCCGCCACTCACATCCACGCTCGGCACGACAGACATACCTACTTTCAGTCGTGCCACGCCCGTCTGATCTGCATCGAACACGATCTTGACCGGCAACCGTTGAACAACCTTCGTGAAATTGCCGGTGGCATTGTCCGGTGCCATCGGTGCAAAGGTCAGCCCGGTCGCCGGCGCAATGCTCTCAACGCGTCCGGCCAAAACCACGTCCGGCATCGCGTCGACGCGTACTCGCACACGCTGCCCGGGCTTCATGTGCGTAAGCTGAACCTCGCGAAAATTGGCCACCACGAACGCTTTTTCGAGCGGCACAACTGCCAGCAGCGCCGTTCCGGGACTGACGTACGCACCGACACGCACATTGCGCTGCCCCACTACGCCGTCAACCGGGGCGACGATCGTTGTATAAGAGAGATTGAGTCTAGCCTGTTCGACGGCGGCCTTGGCTCGCTCGACGGCCGCTCGTGCCTCCGTATCCTCGCTTGCCAATACACCCAGCTCCTTTTGCGCAGCCGAAAGCGCGGCAGCATCACGCTTCCGAATGGCTCCCTGCTGTCGTTGAGAGAAAGCTGTCTGTTGCTGCTGCTCCTGAGTCCCAGCGCCCTGCTTGGACAGCTCTTCGTATCGCTTCGCATTTTGCCCGGCGAAAACCAACGCAGCGTCATCGGCGTGCACTACAGCCTCAGCCTGCTCGATCAATGCACGTTGTCTAGTATCGCGAGCCCGCACGTTCTCAAGGCGCGCCTGTGCTGCCTCGAGCTCCCCCTGTGCGTTCTGCAGCGCCACACGGAAATCACGGTCATCGATTTCTGCAAGCAAGTCACCTGCGCGTACACGCTGATTATCTGCAACTGCGACTTTCGAGACTAGTCCCGAAACCTTGGGTGCCACGAGTGTGAAATCCGCCGTTATATAGGCATCGTCCGTAGCCTCGGTGCCTCGACCGGACGCCCCTGTAGTACGAAATCCGACAAACACGGCAATCAGTACGACAACCACCGAGACAATTAGTAACGCCAATTTCTTCGTCATGGGTACTTTCACTTGATAGAACCAGGTTGCACGCCTGGGGGATACGCCCGCTCGGGCAGCAAAAGAAGCAATGCAATCAATGAGACGGCGAGCGCCATGAGCGTAAGGTAGACATCGGCGACGCTCATGACGAGTGCCTGCTGCCTCACCTGCCTGGCAAACACATGCAAGTTCTCACGCGAAAGCAGCCCCGCCGATTGCGACAGCAAATGAATGCGTTGGCCAATCTGGTCAACCAAGACGTTTGAATGAAAGTGTTCCCGGTGGGTCATTAGCGACTCCACCAGCGTCGCACCTAACACCGTCGCCATTCCGCGTGTCGTATTGAACATCGCGGACGCGAACGGTCCCTCCTGCGGCCGCACCACCCCTGTTGCCCCCATTAGAACCGGGAGCACCGCCAATGGCTGACCCAACGCATGCATCGCCTGCAGAAGATAGAAATTGTCACGGATCCAGTCGGATGTTAAAAAGGATCCCGCAAAACATGCACCCGACAACAATGCGAGACCAGTCGCGAGCACTACCCTGCTGTCAAGCCATCGGAAATTGCAAAGCATTGCTGCCAACGGAGCGGCGATCAGTTGAGGAATCGCGATTGTTAGTGTCAGCGGACCGATTTCGAGCGGACGATAGCCTCTAACCTCTGATAGATACGCAGTAGGCAATGCAGACGCCGACATAAACACAATGAGGATCCCAGCGAGCGTGAGCAGGCCATGTGAAAAATTCCGCCGGGAAAGCATCTGCAATTTGAAGAGCGGCAACGGATGGTTCCACTCGTTCACAAAGAACAATGTCAGCGAAAGCACACCGGATACAAGCAAGGCGTTGATGAGCGGGGATGCAAACCAGTCGAGTCGCTCGCCTTGTGCAAGCGCCAGAACCAGCATGGAGACACCGCCGCAGCCAAGAATCGCGCCGCGCCAATCAAACTGCTTGAATCGATCCAACCGCACAGGATCTTGAGGCAAACCCCATGCCATGAGAACGGCCGCCAACGCGCAGGGCGGAATGACCTGCCAGTACACGAACTGCCAGCCAACCTTGTCGGTCCACAATGCGGCAAGCGGCGTCGCGAGATTCGGCCCGAACGTAGCCGTAAGAGCGTAAGCGCTCATCCCGTACAGTCTGATTCCCGGCGGAAGAAACCTGAGCGCGGCGGTCATCAACAGGGGAGGCAACAACCCACCGACCAATCCCTGAGTCGCGCGTAGAAAGACGAGCCACGGATAGCTGCTCACAAACGGAAAGACGGCGGCCAATGCTGCAAATGCGATTGCAACGCCGATCGCAAATCGTCTAAACGACAACGTAACTCCAAACCACGCGGACACCATCATGCCGGAGACTTCGCCTGCCTCGTAGACCGCAGCGATCCATGTACCCTCGTCATGCCCCATTCCGACGACTCCGCGCCAGTCCGGCAATGCAATGTCGGTCACACGGTTATTGAGTCCGGACGAAAGTGACGCGAGGAGAATGCCAATCAGCCCGACAGCGAGCCGGAAATTGAACTGAGGCTGCGGCGCTGATACCGTGCCAGGTGAGCCGGCATCGTTCGTCGGACGATCGGCGGGAAGGGTCTGCTCATTCATTGGTAAGCGACCTCGACATTACGTGTTTCGATCGCAACGTTCTTAAGGTGAAATATTGTGAGCATGCAGATAGCGCGGTGCGCGTGTGCGGGACCACGATGTCGATAGGAAAGCGCCGAGCCGTTTAGAAGCGGTTCGTCTTATTCAGATCAAATATGGGAAAACTCAGTATGAAGTCAACATAAGCGATCCCCTCGTATAGCGGTAGACCTAGGTAAGCCACGACGGTGTTGCCTCCCGGGCACCAGTCGGAAGCGATCAAGGGCATGCAAACTTGCGGGGAGTCACCACGAACGAGCGGCGATGATCGCGTTCCGCCGATCACTTTCTTCGTTAATAGAAAGGTGATGGCAGACAGGCTATGCCGGAAGCCAGGCCACTCTTGGAGCCCTCGTCTGTCGCCTGGTTGAGATCATTGGCCGCCCGCTCCCACGCGCTCATCAATCCAATAACAGGGAGGGCGTTTTCCTGAGCACATTACATCGCATTCCAAAATTTCTTGGTTACCAGTAGCCCCCACTGTCCGGAGTGGATCGAGCTATACAGCTCGGGGCTGACGTGCGAATCTGTTCGATCATAAAATCGACAAAGATCCGAGGTTGGGATAGCAGATATAGTGGCCGCGGTTGGCTGGTATACGGCCCTCCAACGCGACGGCAAGTTTGTTGCACGCTGGCTGCGGCTCAGGCACGGCGTGCTGACGGCGGCTGGTTGCATGGCAAAAGACGGCGTCTGGCAGCCCATCCACGAGACGTTGCTGGCGGAGTTACGCCGTCGTGGCCAACTCGACATGGCACGCGCCATTGTCGACAGTTCTTCGATTGGCGCGATGCTCGCGAGAAAAGAACCGGTCCGTCATGTCGGAGCCGCCAGGCCGTAGAGACGGCGTACGGCGGCCTCGAACTCCGCAGGCGCCAAGCTGCGTTTCAACTCGTCGGCACGAATTGCCTCTTCACCTACAGGAATGCGGGCCGGCGCATCCGGCTGCTCGATAGCACTGAGAACAGCGTCTGCTACTGCGATCGGATCCGGGCCCTCGTTAATGCGGCTCGCCACCAACGGCAGCAGCTTGCTTGCCACAACCGCATAGGGAGAATCAGATGCAGTTGTGCGGGGATTGGCGGTCAAGCCGCGGGACGCGAAGCCGGTCCGAAACAGCCCCGGTGCCACCGTGTGCACCCGAATACCAAAGGGCGATAGTTCCAATCGAAGCGATTCGGTGATTCCTTCGACTGCGTACTTGCTCGCGTTGTAGTGTGTCAGCAGTGGTAGACCCATGTGTCCAAGGAATGAGCCGACATTCACAAGGACACCGTGCCTCGCTAGACGCATCGCGGGAACAGCCGCACGAATGAGCCGGAGCACGCCAAAGACATTGACGTCAAACTGACGAACGAACTCCTCGTCGGTACCATCCTCGACGCTCGCCACCAAACCGTAACCGGCGTTATTCACCACTATGTCTAAGCGGCCGGATGAAATCAGCACGTCGTTAACCGCGGTCGCGACAGAATCCGTATTCTGTACGTCGAGCGCTAGCGGTGTAATTGGTAGATCATGCTCTCTCGCTTTGCTGCGGATCGTTGCGAGCCCTTCCTCGGAGCGGGCTCCAGCGAAGACGCGATACCCTCGCTGGGCCAACAGCAGCGCTGTCGATAGCCCCATGCCGGAGTTGCCACCGGAAATCAGTACGGTTTCTTGCATTTCTGTTCCCCTTGCGAGATGGGTTTCTGGGAGAAATCCACAAACATGCGTTTATTATGCATGTTTAACGGGTGTCATCAGATCTGCATTCGGTGCGACAAATGGACCCATGGGTACCGAAAAGCCACAACTCCGCCAGCACATCGAATCGTCGCCCTCACCGAATCATCATTCGCAAGAACGCATAGTCCCGCCAACGGCAACAACTACGTACATCGAGGTCGTGCCGCCCCCAGCAGAAAACGAAAGGAACTAAATTAGCTTACTGAGTAGGCAGTGCCTCTCTGTTTGCTAACGTTTTACGTTCCGGGAGCACACTGTGAATTTGAGACACCACCGTCGCCCCTTCGCCGACTGCCGCTGCGACACGTTTTGTCGACTCAGCACGTACGTCACCTATAGCGAATACTCCCGGCACGCAGGTCTCCAAAGGTAACGCAGCCCTTGCCGAGCGCAGCGACGCCGCGGTCCCTGTCACAATAAATCCATTCTTATCCGTACTAACGCCGCAGTCCCGCAGCCATGCAGTATTCGGACTAGCCCCAGTGAAGACAAATACATGCCGAATATTTAGTTTCACCTCACTACCAAATGTTTTACAGTTCAATATGGCACACTTCGGGTCGTCGCCCTCAAACGACTGAACTTCTGTCTGCAAATGAACCGTGACATTTGAAAGTTTTGCAATTCGGTCGATCAGATACTTGGACATACTGGCCTCAAGCCCGGTCGCTCGAACGAGCATATGCACGTGTGATGCGTGAGACGCCAAATACACCACTGCCTGGCGAGCAGAATTCCCGCCACCGATCACGGCGACCTCCATTCCTCTGCACAAGCCCGCTTCAACCGGTGAAGCCCAGAAATATATCCCGCGTTGCTGCCCTTCTCGCACGTGAGCAAAGTCCGGACGTCGATAAGCCGCACCCGCAGCAATCACGATTGTATGTGCCTTCACGCGGCGATCGTCGAACAACTCGATCTCAATCGGCATGCACTCACAATGGAGTGACTTCACTTCGACTGGTATCGCTATATGTGCACCGAACTTTTTCGCCTGAGAAAATGCGCGCACCGCAAGACTTTGCCCCGAAACTCCCTCAGGAAATCCCAAGTAATTTTCGATCCGCGAACTGGCACCCGCTTGGCCACCAGGAGCGCGACTGTCAAACACTGCGACCGAAAGCCCCTCGGACGCCGCATAGACTGCAGCGGCCAAACCTGAAGGACCAGCCCCGACAATGACCACGTCGTACACGTAATCCTGTTCAAACTCCGGAATCCAACCAAGCTTCGAAGCCAATGTATTCGGACTTGGAGCACGCATCACCGTGCCATCCGGACAGATCACAAGCGGGAAATCAGCTCTCGACGTGGCCATTCCCTCCAACAATCTCACGGCCTCGGGATCCATCCGTGCATCGAGCATTGCGTGAGGGTAGTCGTTCCGCGTCAGAAATCCCTGCAGCGCGACAAGCATCGGATCATCTGCATGACCAACGATAACTGGACCACTCTTGCTTTCCACGAGATGCATGCGTCTCAGGATCAATGCGCGCATAATTTTCTCGCCGAGCTCCGCCTCGGCGACAATCAAGCTTCGCAACTTTTCCGGAAAGATCAAGAGTGTATTAACGTCTTCAAGAGCATCTGCGTCGACAAGCGCAGGATGTCCAGATAGTTGCCCGATCTCCGCTAGAAACTGACCAGGATGAAGATCAGCTTCAAAATGTCTCTCTCCCCGCCCATCTCGGCGCGTAATACGGATTCTCCCATTCAGCACCAGGAACAGTCCCTCAGCTGGAGATCCGGCCCGAAGCAACCCTTCGCCTGCGAGATATCGCCTCGGTATACCGAAGCGACGAATGCGCTCAATTTCGGGCAGAGACAGACATGGACGCATCTGCTCGGCTCTTGACTCGACAGTAGAGAACAATTCATCAGCACCATCGGTAGTCACATGTTCGCCAATCCCAGGCGAGCCAATCTCATCGGCTCGCCCGCCTCTGGTTTGCTTCTCAATAGTCTGGAAAAATTCGTCATCGCGGTAGGGTTTCGATGAATTCATGCGACCATACTCCGAAGAATAGGCAATAAATCTCTCAATCGTTGCACTCGCGAAGGATGATTTCCGTACCACCAAAGCTCCATCACGCGCCGCATCCTGTTATCCACATACTCGCGGAGAATATCTATTCAATCGGATCAACGTGAAAGCCAGCGATCCGCCAAGCATCGATTCCACCAGTTAGCGGCAACGCAATTTGAGCACCGGCTATTCGCAATCGCTTGGCCATCCAAGCAGCCGACACTTCTGCTGGGCATGAGCAATAAATTACAATCATTCGGCGCGTCCCGAACTCATTAACGAGCTCATGAGCCTTCCGTTCGTCACCAAAAATCGAACCAGGAATGACGAACGGGTCAATCAGGCGACGCTCCGGAGATCTGATATCGAATATCAGTGGAGATGAATTTTCCATTAGCAAAGCATGCAAATCATCCACACTTATTCTCTCCTTTTCTAGCGCCTTCCCAAGGAGAATCCGGCGCCAGTACCGATACAGAATATAAAGCGCAAGAGCGGCTCCACCAACAACTAGAGCCTGCCATCCAAATCGAGACATCCAAATGAATACAATGCCAATTTGCTCCGAGAATAGCGAACCCAATATCAAGCCGGCGAATGCCCAGAGACATACTCCAACGCAATCGTATGAAATGAATGAAGACAATCTAACGGCCATAGCACCACACAACGGCACTGCAACGAGTGATAGGCCAGGCAGAAATCGCGCAACGATCATGACGCGGACACCGTACCGCCCAAAGAACCGCTCTGTTTTTCTCACACAGGTATCGCGTGATAGTGATAGCTTGCACACCGTTTGAAGAGTTCGCTCGCCATATCGCTTTCCCCCTTGAAACCAAACGAGATCACCGATGACGCCAGCCAGGACGGCAGCAACCAGCATGACAAAGAAATGCAACAAATTCGATGTCGTCGTACTAGTCGCGATGGCAATACTGGCTCCAACAGTAATCAATGTCGGAATGGCGGGCAAAGGCAAACCAAGCGAAGATCCCAAGACATTTAAAAATACAATCAGAGGTCCATATCGAGATACTAATTCATGAGATAGCACAATACACCCCTGCAGTTTTATTAAATTAGCAAAACTTCACCGACACCCCCGACCAACAAGATACCTACGACACCCAATGATGCTTATCAAATTCCACCACTATTTCTGCCAATATCATAGCCTTTGCATTCACAGGAATAGGCCGACTCATTGGCCGATATATCTCATCGCCACACCCAATGAACCGGCCACTGATTGCACAAACTCCAGTGTGACGCGCCCTAGTCAAGCGCCACGTCTGATCTCCGAAATAACCGACAGTCGGATCGCTCCAAGCCACAGTAACTGTGGTTGAATTCTGGCGCTCTATTAAGCGGATAGACGCCCGTAGCGGTAGGCTCGCCGGAATCCTCTGCGCACGGATATCCCCACTGCTAACCATGACGTGCGTTCGTGTCAAAATTCTATCCTGACACGCTGCCAACAAATTGATCGTCTGCAACCATGGATCGATTGATAGAGTAACCATATAAAATCAGGATATCCCGCTTTCAAAGAAACTCAATTTACGTGCAGCACATCAAATGACGGAGCCGAGCGACACAATAATTCCGAACGCATGATGACTTATTAAAACCTTTACCCGACAATATAAATATAATCAACTTAGTCGATCTATCAATACAAAACCCAGCCCTTCCACATCGTTATCACTCGCAACACACTCGACAAAATTCAGGAGATTTGTATTATTATCTTCATTCGAACAGCCTCGTCGCAAATTAAAAAAGCCGGCGCTCCGGGGGGGTAGAGAGCACCGGCAAACGGGCACGAACGTTATGACGGGCTACTTGCGCTCATTCTTAGCGTCAGACGAAGCTGTTCAACCATATGTGATTTCTGGATTGCCGGCGGCAAGCGCCAGTTCACGATCCGGCGCAGGCGGATAGATCCATTGCGTATTAATCAGAATTTTCCGCTCCTTACCTTCGGCGTGCGTCAGCTTGACTTGCCGGTCCCAACCCTCGGTATACACTGCCCCCCAAGTACCGAGATCGAGACAGGTAACGTAGAACTCCTGACGATACTTAAGGGTCGGTAACCCCAGCAGATCCGCAGCGACGTTATGGCCAGCGAAGCGGCCCATGAACAATGCGTGCTGACATGACATTAGCGAATAGTGCCCGTGGTCATCGGTGAGCGCACGCACCACATCGCCAGCGCCAAAGATATCTTTCGCATCGATCACGCGCAGATCGCTCGTCACCTCCATGCGACCTTGACGATCAACACTCGGTGTGACCTGGGTTGTCAACGCGCTCGCAACCATACCACCGGTCCAGATAACGGTGCTCGCATCGATGCGTTCACCTGTTTCCGTCACAACACCGGTAGCATCAACCGATACGACCCCCGCCCCAGTGCGCATCTCAATGCCCAAATGGTCCAACGCTTCGATGATCTGCGGACGCGGACCTGCGCCGATGTCAGGGCCGATCTCCTTCGAGCGCTCCACAATAACGATACGAGGACGCACGCCCTCTCCAAGGATGGCACGGAGTCGCGCCGGCAATTCCGTCGCAACTTCTAGTCCGGTAAAGCCCCCTCCTACGACTACGAAGGTATTGCGAGCCGCGGTTTCCGGCTTTCCCGCCAGGCGTTCGAGGTGCTCTCGGAGTTGGACCGCCTCTTCGAGCTGATCCACTGCGAACGCATGCTCAAGGCCAGGCAGCGACGGACGGGACAGTTGGCTTCCTGTAGTCAGCACAAGTCGGTCGTAACGGATGCTTCTCGACTCGCCGTGCGCGGTCACGAGCTCGACAGTGTGATCGGCGGGATGCACACGTTCGACCGTACCTTCAATGAACTTCACGCCCACGGTATTCAGAAGTGGCAAAAATGGCACAGCCATCTGCTCCGGATGGGCCTCATGCAAACGGGGGCGAATGTGAATCTCCGGACGCGGCGAGACTAGCGTGATCTCGACGTCGAATCCCTTATCGCGCTGCATGTCAATCACCCGCGCCGCACCAAGTGCCGCCCAAAGCCCGGCAAAGCCACCGCCGACGATCACGATATTTCGTTTCAAAGTAGTTACCCCTTCAGTTGTGTGGCGAATACAATGTGAACCGTGCCGACCACCGTACGCAAAGGCCGTCAGAACACGGCGGCGACACGAGCGAAGAGATCGCTATAAAGCACGGTTCCTGCACCTTGGAATACCTGCCGACAGCGCACGTTACTGAATGAATTCATGAAGCGTGCGACATGTGACGCACCGCAGGACTTCTTGAAACAGATCGTAGGGCACAGCGTGGCGTGCCGGTAGTACTGCAATGGGGCTTACTATGTTTCCGCCCAGGCACCACTCCCGCAGCATCCAAGACGACATCGATGCACGTCTCGAGTGCCCAATGGCAGAGCACTAAGCCTTCGACATGAAATGTCTCTACAATCATGGTTCGAACTGGACGGGACGAGCAACGAAGCTGATGGCATTGAAAGCGCTGGAACTGACGCAGGAAGAACGTACAAAGCTTGAAGCGATGGCGAGAAGCCGTCGTGATTGGCGAATACGAGACCGGTCGCGGACGATTCTGATGTTCAGCGACGGCGTGCGAGCGAAAGAGATCGCCAGACGACAGGAACTGACGTTGGAGGCGGTGTATGAG
>NZ_NKFM01000064.1:0-22457 GCF_002223085.1 Burkholderia sp. HI2714
GGATCCTCCGGTTGCCGGGAAATGCGTGCATTTTCCACCTGGGCACATCGATGCCGTTGGCCCGTGAGGATCCACCCCTCTCTTGCTCTCACGTGCGTGGGTGGGACGCGTTCATTTCAATTCTCCTTGACTCGACGATCCGTCCTTCACCGCGCCGATCTACGCCAACCGTTCGAAGGCGACGATGCAACCGGAGAAGGGAATCGGTGCGCTCAAACCAGCATCGACTGCTGGGCGAAAATACCCGCCATCGCGCCCTGCGATGATGCCTGGGTGACCGAGGGCAAAAAGGGCGTGGCGAGGTCGCCGGCGGAGTAGATGCCGGGCATGCTGGTTTGGCGGCGCTCGTCGACCTTGAGGACGATGCCGGTGGGTGTATCGACCGTGGCGAGGCCCAGCGATTCATGCAGGCTTGCGGACGGCTTGGTGCGCGGATGGGCGAACAGGACGTCGACCGCGACATGGCGGCGGGTATCGAGGTTGACGGTGGCGATACGGCCGTTGTGATGGGCGATCTCGACGATCCGGCCTTCGACGACTGGTATGTTGCGGCGCGCCAGATCGGCCTGGATATCGGGCGCAATGTCATGACCATCGGCGAAGACAGTCAACTTGTCAGTCCAATCGCGGAACAGCCTGGCAGACTGGTGCGACTGCGGGCTGGACCAGACGAGGCCCCAATGCTGGTCAGCGACTTCAAAGCCGTCACAATAGGGGCAGGGTACGATGGATGTGCCCCAGCTTTCGGCAAAGCCCGGAACATTGGGTATCTGGTCGGCGACGCCATAGCTCAGGATCAAGCGGCGCGCCCTCAGGCTTTCGTGATCGTCAGTGACGACGCAGAAATCGTCGATGGCGCCCGTCACGCTCTCTGCCCGGGCATTGACGAGCCTGATGGTTGGATAGCGCGACAGCTGCTGCCGTGCCTCGTCCAGGATGTCCAGCGGCGGCTTGTGATCGTGGCCGAGCAGGCCATGCGAGTGACCGGCAAAGCGGTTGCGCGGCCGGCCGGTATCGAGAACCGTGACGTTGCGGCGGGCCCGGCCGAGCTGCAGGGCGGCGGCGAGGCCGGCAAAGCTGCCGCCGATGATGATGACGTCATTCATGGTGAGGGGCTCCGGGTTGTGGAGGGAGGCGAGCTGGGCGTGGTGGGCAATATCGCCCGGCGATACCAGCTTGAGACGGTCAGCGAGCAGTGCTTCGGCATTGGCATGAAAAATTGCCGATGGCTGTAATCACCGGCTGGACAATGCCGCATTCGATATCGCCGGACAGCCCAGGGAAACCTGGCTGGGACACCCGGTTGAACGCTACCCTTGGCTTGCAAATTTACGATACTGAATGGTATCGTAGTGTGAGAATTTGAATACTGTCAAGTACTGGAATTGTCGTGACCGAAAATAACCAGGGCCGGCGCGGCCGGCCCGCCAACGAGGCGCTTCGCCAAACGATCGTCGACGCCGCCTGCGAACTCTTTGTGGAATTGGGTTTCCAAGCGACGACCATGGACAAGGTCGCCCAGCGGGCGCGGATATCCAAGCTCAGCATCTATCGGCACTTTGAGAACAAGGAGGCGCTGTTCAGCGCGGCCATGGCGGCCCACTGTCAACAGTTCGCACCACAGGCCCTTTTTGAAGGCGTCGACGGTTCGGCCGAAGATCAGCTCCTGGCGGTGGGATCATCCCTGCTTCGCACGCTGTTGAGTCCCGATGTCCGCAGTGTCGAAGCCATGGTTTTGGCCGACAAGACGAATCAAAAGTCGTTGAGCAAGCTCCATTACGAAGCCGGGCCCGCCCATGTCATCGCCCAAATCGAGGCCGTGTTGCGTCAGTTGCACGCGAAAGCGATTTTGAACGTACCCGATGCGCTCAGGTCCGCCCGCTTGTTTGCCGCGCTTTTCAAAGGATCCGATCTCCTGCTTATCGCACGCTTCGATGAGGCGAGAGCGATGGACGACAACGAAATCGAATCCTATTCCCGGTCGGCCGTCGCCATGTTCATCGCCGCGCACGGTGGCATCTGAAGGTGCGCCATCGTGGCCGATGAAGAACACGCAGCAATGGCCTACGCTGTTCGCCCTGCGCAACCGATGGATGATGCGTGAACGACTGATGGGCGAGGCCATTGCATGAGCGCAAAAGCCGCTCGCGCGGGCAGGCAATCGGCGCCTTCTTTATGCCGAACGCCGCGCTGCATTCGAGCGAGGTGCCGCACTGCTTGCACCGCATCGGCTCCATGCTGATGGCTCAGTGCGGCACAGCGAATTCCGTACACCCTCCCTGACGGACTAGCGGCGCTCCGGGCAGGTCGCCAAGCATTTCGCCAGACGCTCAATGGCCATCCGGCGTCAGCGGGCCGCAATCGTTCCACATGTCGCGATGCAACTTCCACGCGCCGCCCTCTTTCAGAAAGACGAGCGTCTGCTTGCCGCGGAATTTGAGCTTGCCATCGTGGTCGTGGACCTCCACATCCGACACCTCCGTCACGACCCGGTCGTTACCGTAGAACTCGGCATTGCTGAACGATACGGTGGCGGGCTTTGATCCGGCATACCCCTTGTTGAAGTATCCGACGATCGCGCTGCTTCCCGTGACCTTGTTGCCTCCGGGCGGCAAGAGCGTGCCGTCGCGGGTGTAGAGGCGGCCGATCGCCTCGTAATCCCCTCGCGCAAAGGCATCCGCCCATCGCGCATTCTCGGCCTTGATGGCCGCTTCGGGCGGGCGTTGCGAACCACCGGCGGTCGCCGGTGCGGCGAACGCGAAAAAGGTGGCGCAGGCTGCAAGAGCGGCAGTGACAATACGAGTCGGTTGCATCGAGTGATTTCCGATCATGGTCTGAATTGAGAGGACTACGAAAATTGAAGGATGAAGCAGGCAATGTCGATTGTGGTGTTCCTCGCAGTCTGTCGATGAACGGGCTCACATTGCCTGCACGCGTTTCAACGAACGCCTGGGACGCGTGCGAGCCCCCTGGATGCACCGGGCAGTTTCTTGTCGACCATCGCGATGACTTCCGGCCGCGCATCGCTCGGATGGCCGGAGTGGAACGGCGGCGCGGGATCATATTCGATCACGAGCTGCGTGAATTCGGCGGCCTGTTGACCGCGCAGCTTCGCCGCCACGCGAAGGGCGAAGTCGATGCCCGCCGTCACGCCGCCGCCGCTCATGAACCGGCCGTTGTCGTCTTCGACAAAGCGGTCGGGCACGGGAATGGCGCCATATTCGGCCAGCTTGTTGACGAAGGCCCAGTGGCAGGCGCTTCGCTTGCCGTTGAGAATGCCCGTTGCGGCCAGCACGAGCGATCCGTTGCAGACGGACGTCACGTGCCTGGCGCCTTCTGCCAGGCGCCGGATCTGCGCTTGATACGCGGGACGCATCGGCGCCGACAGGTCGGACCCGCCGGGGACCAGCAGCACGTCTGTCTTGTCGATATCGGCCAGCCGCTCGGTCTTGCCGTACACGACGCCGAATTCGAGTGTCACGTTGCCGCCATCGAGGCTCGCGTAGCGAACGTTCGTATTCGGTAGCCGATGGAAGACCTCGCTGGGGCCGGCGAAGTCGAGCAACGTGCCGCCGTCGTAATTGACGATCAGGATATTGAGCGGGTCATTCGGGGCAAGTGCGCCGTCGCCGCCGGTCTGGGCAAGCGCAGGCGCGGCGTGTCCAAGCAGGGCGCCGCCACCGAGGACGGCGCCGAGCGTCGCGATGCTGCCGAACTTGAGCACGTCGCGGCGCGAACGACCGGCTCGGGTGAGTGGCGATCCGGAAGTATTGTTTTCGCTACTGTCGGTCAAGATTATTTCTCCTTGCACGTCGGCCCCGCTGCGAGCGCTACCAGGCTGGGCCGGATGAAATAGCCGCCGCGACTCACAGCGTCGCGGACGTGAGGTCGGATAGGCGGATGAGCCGCGATGACACGCAGGGCGCCGGAATCGGGCGCCGCAGGCTCAAAGCTGCGAGGCGCCGCCGTCGACGACCAGTTCGGTGCCGATGACGTACGAGGATTCGTCGCTGGCGAGATAGAGTGCGGCGTTGGCGATGTCCTCGGCGTTGCCCATGCGGCCCACCGGAATGGTGCTGGCGAACTCGGCCTTGCGGTCGCGGACCCATTCGTCCGGCATGCCCCACTTGGTCAGCAGCGGCGTGTCGATCGCGCCGGGCGCGATCGCGTTGAAGCGGATTTTGCGGTCGAGAAACTCGTACGACCAACTGCGGGCGAGCGATCGCACGGCGGCCTTCGCGGCTGCCGTCAACGAGATGCCATGCTTGCCGGTCTGCGCGACGAACGAGGTGTTGAGAATGACCGACGAGCCCTCTCGCAATTGCGGCAGCACCGCTTGAAGCGTGAACACCACGCCTTTGACGTTGATGTCCATGATCTCGTCGTAGAGCGCGTCGTCGATATCGTTGACGGCGGACGGGAACGCCCAGCCGGCGTTCGCGAACACGACATCCAGGCCGCCGAACTTCTCGTCGATCTCGGCGGCAATCGCCCGCATGTCCTCGATCGAACGGACGTCGCCCTTGAGAACGAGCGCATGCTCGCCGAGTTCGGCCTTCACACGCTCGAACACCGCCTCGTCGCGACCCGTCACCGCGACGCGGGCGCCTTCCGCAATGAACCGCTTCGCGGTGGCAAGACCGATGCCACTGGTACCACCGGTGATTAACGCCGACTTGTCTTTAAGCCTCATCTTCTGCTCCTTTCTACGTCGTGATGGATCGGGCCGAAAGCTCAAGACGCGATGGCGTTTGTGCCTTTCCCTGCTCGATCTTCACGTGCAGTATGGAACGCGAAGCAAATGGCGCAAAGGTCATATAACCCTCAAAAAACGCCACTTGGATCAAACGGATGACTCATGCATTTCGGCGTCAGGTGGCGGCATCACACGTCCGTACACGTGTGGCTTCAGCCTTCGTGCTCGTAAAGCAACCCATACCCGCCGTTCGTGCGCTCGATGCGTGCGAACCCGAGTTCCCCCAGATGCATGCCGGCGATCAGAAGCCCGTCCGCGCTGACCTGGTCGAGAAGGCGTGACCGTGTAGCAACTGCCAGCGACGCATCGTGGTCGAACGCAATCGATACGTCCGGCCGCTGAATCTGGATATGCGGAAAATGCACCACGTCCCCCCACACAAGCAGGCCTTGATCGCGGGATTCAAGAACATATCCGGTGTGTCCATCGGTGTGTCCCGGCAGCGGCAACGCGCCGATACCGGGGAGCACTTGTCCGTTTTTGAACATGCGAAGCCGGTCGTCATAGGCGTCGAACACCTGACGTGCCTTCGCAAAGTTGCCACGAGCACGCTCACTGGCGCGACTGAGATTTCTGTCGTCCTGCCAGAACTTGATCTCTCGCTGATGCACGACCAGCTCCGCATGTGGAAACGCGGCCTGGCCCGCATCGTTCACCAGCCCACCGACGTGATCGGGATGCGCATGGGTAAGCAGGATGGTGTCGATCGCAGCGGGTTCGATACCGGCAAGCATCAGGTTCGTTTGGAGTTGGCCACCCCATTG
The DNA here is from genome assembly GCF_002223085.1 of Burkholderia sp. HI2714. NCBI lineage: Bacteria > Pseudomonadati > Pseudomonadota > Betaproteobacteria > Burkholderiales > Burkholderiaceae > Burkholderia > Burkholderia sp. HI2714. Next base: position 5,521 of record NZ_NKFM01000064.1, read on the forward strand.
CTTGAACCCGCCAGCCCCGCCATCGATGAGAACGGTGCGGCCTGCTCCGCGTACGACGTAGCAATTGATATGAACGGCCGCCGGCTCTTTCTGTCCGGCATCACGCTGCATTTTTGATGCGTCATCCGAATCGATATTCGACAGGAAGTCGAGGCTGGCAGTGAGATATCCATCGCTGATGGCGGTGATCGTGAAATCCCCGACTTGCTGAACAGGAAAGGTAAGGGTGGACATTGTGTGGCTCCGAATCGGCTAGTGGCGAGCGTGAATGGTCGACGCGGTGTAACCAAAGCACCGAATGCGCGCGGTGAGGCCAGTGCGGCGAACGATCGCCTGATCCAGCGCTTCCATGAACCGGTTCATGACCTCCGGCGTGCGAGGCGTCCCGACGCGATACCGGATGTCGGCGAAGACGGGATGTCCATGCCCGTGCCGTACCGCCAGGAAAATGACGTGGACGTTCTTGAGTTCAGCCTCCAGTACCTGCGTGCAGAGTTCAACGCAATCGCGCGACAACTCGGCGAGATCCTCATCAGCCGGCATCCGCTTCGCATCGATCGAGAAAGTGACGTTCGGCATTGCGGTCTACTCCTGTGCAATCGAAAGGGCGCGTGTGCTCGTCAACTGCTCCGTCATCGGCGCGTAAAGGTGGATGCCTTCCGGGAGCGCCTCGACAAGCCGCGCGCTATTCCGTGGCACGACGGCGAGCCAACGGCGCGCCGGAAACTTCTCGAGCGCAACGGCCTGCATGGCCAGCGGTTGGAGGCCCAATCGAATCAGCGAATCAGGGCCGCCGGCGCTCAGTGCGAGATGTTCACCGTCCTTTACGGCCGGCGCGAAGCCGATATCGCTGTAGAGATTCCGGTGCCAGTCGGTGATGTGTCGTTGCCACTTCGCGAAATTGCCGCCGCCTTTCCGGCGATATTCGTCGCCGGTCAGGACATCGAGGCCGTCGATCGTGTGGATCGCCAGATAGACCGGGCAACCGCCGGTGATCGCCTTGAACCGTTGCGACGTGTGAAACCCCGTTACCGAGATCAGGGCGGGCAGCTTTTCAAGGCTGTAGAAGTCGTTCCATTCGGCTTCGCTGTCGAGGTCGGCGAAGCTGCATTCCACGGTATAGATCATGGGATCGTCCTTTGGGCAGGATGCACATCCATCTGGGAGCGTGTGATGTTCAGTGCGTTAACGTAATGCTAAGCTCGCCATTCCGAGCCATAAAACGAAATAAAGTCAGCCTTCAGTGACATTTGATCAAGCTGATGGTGAACACACTCCGACCAACGAGACGTCCATGCCCCGCAAGATCCCGAGCAATTCCGCGCTCCAGGCGTTTGAAGCCGCGGCCCGACACGGCAGCTTTGCCCGAGCCGCCGAGGAGCTGGCCCGGACCGAGGGCGCCGTCAGCCGTCAGATCGGCCGGCTGGAGGCGTTCCTGGGCGTCACCCTGTTCGAGCGGATCGGCAATCGGGTACGGCTGGCGCCGAACGGTGCGCGCTATGCGGTGCAGGTTCGCGAGATTCTGGATCGGCTCGAACGGGACAGCCTGTACCTGATGGGGCAGCCGATCGAAGGCGCGAGCCTCGATATCGCCGCCATTCCAACCTTCGCCACCCGCTGGCTGATCCCGCGGCTGAAACATTTTCAGGACCGGCATCCGAACATCACCGTGCATATCGCCGAGCGGATGGAGCCGTTCCTGCTGGCCGGAAGCGGTTTCGACGCGGCGATTCATTTCGAGCATCCGGCATGGGCGGGGATGCATCTGCATCCGCTGCTGGAGGAAGTGCTGGTGCCCGTCTGCAGTCCGGCGCTGCTCGCCGGCGCCGGGGCGAACCCGTCGCTGGATGCACTGCCGCGTCTTCATCGGCGACAGAATCCCGACGCGTGGCAGGCCTATGCGCAGGAGGCCGGCATCGTGCTGACCAATTCGGCGGTGGGCGCGCGCTACGACCTTCATTCGATGCTGATCGAAGCGGCGCTGGCCGGCCTGGGTGTCGCGCTGGTGCCGCGCCTTTACATCGACGCGGAGCTCGAGCAGGGCCGGCTGGTTGCGCCTTGGCCGGAGGGCAAGACGATCACGAAAAACTTCTGCCTCGTGCTGCCCGAACCGATCGAACTGGCCGCGGGGCCGCTGCAGGCCTTCGCGACATGGATGTTGAATGAAGCCCGCGGATTGCCGCCCCACGGCAGCGCCTGACGCTCGTCGCCCGACCGTTACGCCTGCGTAGGCAGCCTCGCCAGGCTGATGCGCCGCGCTCGGGTACACTCGTGATCCCGTCACGCACGCGGCACCAGCATGGACAGTCAGCTTTGGATCATCTGCGGGCTTACCTTCGTCATCCATGTGATCGCGACGCTGGCTTATGCCGTGCGGATCGCCGGCGTGCGCACTCGTCGCATCGCGTTGTCGTTTTCGTTGTTCGGGATCATCGCGCTCGTGTCCCGAACGGCCAATTCGTTTCAAGGGCCGTTCATCGCGAAACGCGTTGAAATGGACATCGCGCACCGGATGGGGAGCGGGTTGCTGGCCGACTTCCGATGGTTCCTGCTGTCCGCCACCGTGGCGACCATCGTCGGGACGTTCCTGATCCCGACGTTCCAGCGTTATTTCAGTCGCGCCGTCGAACACTTCCAGGCGAATCGCTCGATTCCCCGCCTGCTGCTGGATGCGTGCAGCCGTGCGGGTATCAACTATCTTCGCGTCGGCGCACGACTGCCTTCCAGCCAGAACGTTACGCAACTGACCGCGAACGCCGGTGTGTCATGGGGCGTCATTGCGCTGAACGTCGCCGCGATGGCGATCTGGACGGTCGGCGTGTTCGCGTCGCTGTATGCGGGCTACCTGAAGCCTGACCTGAGAGTGACGTGCGCGAACCTGTCGTCCGTCATCAACGGTTTCGCGACCGTCGTGCTGGCGGTCGTCATCGACCCGCAGGTTTCCGTCATGACCGACGACGTCATCGAAGGGCGGATCTCGGAGAACAGCTTTCGGCGGGCCATCACGACGCTCGCGGGCGCGCGCGTGCTCGGCACGTTGTGTGCGCAAGCAGTGCTCGTTCCGGCCGCGCTCGTCATCGTGCGTGTCGCCGAGCTGATCTAGCGCGGCAACGAGACAACCGGATAACCGGCAACCTCTCCCGTCCCTACTCGCTGCGCATCGACACATCGACCTGCACGCCCGAGGAAGGCGCGCGCCGCATACGTGCCCACGTCGACGCGCTGCGTGAATGATCGTCACCGGATGGGGCCCGGCAGTCAGTCGGCGTTCTCCATTAAACTCGCCGGCACTGAAGCGCGTCGGCCACACGGATTATGTCGTTAGCGCGCGACAAATGGCATTGTGCCGACAAGCAAGGCGATTTCCGATGAAACCGATTCCGCCGTTGTTGTGCCGATAGCCATTTAGTCAGGTTTCAAACGGATTTACGTGCTGGCGGGCCGTGCAGGGCGGTGCTGGCCGGTGAGCGGGAGGGTGCTAGGCCCGTTGTGTCCAGACAGGGGATTCATGGATTGAATGCGCGTCGATTCAAAATATAAATTTTGGAAAGACTCTGGCACAAGATATGCTTGACGGGTTTTATCCGATCGGCACATACGCCCGATATTCGTCAGCATAATCAGGCAAGCGCATGAACCGGTTTGCCCTGACAAGACAATCGATTAGAGGCTCGATCGTTTGTGAAATCTGCGCGGTAGTGCCAAGCTGCGCGCGGAGCAAAGTCGTACACGGATTGAGTTGGGTGACGTGAAAACGCAGGCCGTAATTCCTCGCGACGGCCACTACTGACAGTTCAGGATATGACATTACTGATTGGGGTCCCTCTGGAGACGGCCCACGAGGAGCGGCGCGTAGCGACCGTTCCCGACGTGGTCGAAAAGCTGATCAAGCTCGGGTTCTCGGTGGCCGTGCAAAGCGGTGCCGGCACCGGCGCGAACTTCAGCGATGACGACTACCGCACGGCCGGCGCCGAAGTCGTGCCGACGGCCGCCGATCTATGGGGCCGCAGCGATATCCTCCTCAAGGTGCGCCCGCCGAGCAGCGACGAAGTCGCGCTGATGCGCGAGGGCGGCACGCTGATCGGCTTCGTCTGGCCGGCCCAGAACCCTGAACTGATGCAGCAGCTGGCCGCGAAGCGGGCCACGGTGCTGGCGATCGATTCGCTGCCGCGCACGCTGTCGCGCGCGCAGAAGATGGATGCCCTCACGTCGATGGCCGGAGTGAGCGGCTACCGCGCCGTCATCGAGGCGGCCCATGCGTTCGGCCGCTACTTCAACGGGCAGATCACGGCCGCGGGCAAGGTGCCGCCGGCCAAGGTGTTCGTCGCCGGCGCGGGCGTCGCCGGCCTCGCGGCGATCGGCACGGCCGCGGGCCTCGGCGCGATCGTGCGCGCCAACGACACGCGCGCGGAAGTGGCCGACCAGGTCAAGTCGCTGGGCGGTGAGTTCGTCAAGGTCGACTACGAGGAAGAAGGCTCGGGCGGCGGCGGCTACGCGAAGGTGATGAGCGAAGGCTTCCAGCAGGCGCAGCGCGCGATGTACGCGCAGCAGGCCAAGGAGGCGGACATCATCATCACCACCGCGCTGATTCCCGGCAAGCCGGCGCCGAAGCTGATCACGGCCGAGATGGTGCAGTCGATGAAGCCGGGCAGCGTGATCGTCGACATGGCCGGCGAGCAAGGCGGCAACTGCGAGCTGACGGTGCCGGGCGAAGCCGTGGTGCGTCATGGCGTGACCATCGTCGGCTACACGGATCTCGCGTCGCGCCTGGCGCGACAGTCGTCGACACTGTATGCGACCAACCTGCTGCGCGTGGTCGAGGAGCTGTGCAAGGGCAAGGACGGCACGATCAACGTCGACTTCAATGACGACGCGATCCGCGGCCTCACGGTCGTCAAGGAAGGCAACGTCACGTGGCCGCCGCCGCCGATCCAGCAGCCGGCCGCCGCACCGAAGCCCGCCACGCCGCCGGTCGCGGCAACCGCGTCCAAGGGGCACGGTCACGGCAGCGGCGCGCCGATGTCGGCGAAGTCGCTCGCCATCACGTTCGCCGTCGGCGCACTGGCGTTCCTGCTGGTCGGCCAGTTCGCGCCGGCCACGTTCCTGGCGCACTTCACGGTGTTCGTGCTGGCCTGCTTCGTCGGCTACATGGTGATCTGGAACGTCACGCCGTCGCTGCATACGCCGCTGATGAGCGTCACCAATGCGATCTCGTCGATCATCGCGATCGGCGCGCTGGTGCAGGTCGCGCCGCCGTTGGGCGACGCGGCGGCGGGGGGGCGTCCGTCCGGGCTGATCCTGGGCCTGGCGGTGGGCGCGCTGACGCTCACGGCCGTCAACATGTTCGGCGGCTTCGCGGTGACGCGACGCATGCTGGCGATGTTCCGCAAGTAAGGAGACGACAACAATGACTTCCAATCTGACTACCGTCTCCTATATCGGCGCGGCCATCCTCTTCATCCTCAGCCTCGGCGGGCTGGCCAATCCCGAGACCGCACGGCGCGGCAACCTGCTCGGCATGATCGGCATGCTGATCGCCGTGCTCGCCACGGTACTCGGCCCGCGTGTCTCGGTTGAGGGCGTTCCGTACATCGTGGCGGCGCTGGTCGTCGGCGGCGCGGTCGGCCTCTATGCCGCGAAGAAGGTGCAGATGACCCAGATGCCCGAGCTGGTTGCGCTGATGCACAGCCTGGTCGGCCTGGCAGCGTGCCTGGTGGGCTTCGCGAGCTACATCGATACGTCGGTGCAGTTCACGGGCGCCGAGCACGCGATCCACGAAGTGGAAATTTATGTCGGCATCCTGATCGGTGCGGTGACCTTCGCGGGCTCGGTGATCGCATTCGGCAAGCTCTCCGGCAAGATCGGCGGCAAGCCGCTGCTGCTGCCGGCCCGGCACTGGCTCAACCTGGCCGCGCTGGTGGTGGTGATCGTGTTCGGTCGTGCGTTCCTGCATGCGGAGACGGTCCAGGACGGCATGACGCCGCTCATCGTGATGACGGTGGTGTCGCTGCTGTTCGGCGTGCACATGGTGATGGCGATCGGCGGCGCGGACATGCCCGTCGTGGTGTCGATGCTCAACAGCTACTCGGGCTGGGCGGCGGCGGCCACCGGCTTCATGCTCGGCAACGACCTGCTGATCGTGATCGGCGCGCTGGTGGGCTCGTCGGGTGCGATCCTGTCGTACATCATGTGCCGCGCGATGAACCGCAACTTCATCAGCGTGATTGCCGGCGGCTTCGGCACCGGCAGCGGTGCGCCCGCGGCGGCAGGCGGCAGTGCGCAGCCAGCCGGCGAAGTGGTGGCGGTGAGCGCGCTGGAGACGGCCGAGCTGCTGCGCGATGCGAAGAGCGTGATCATCGTGCCCGGGTACGGGATGGCCGTGGCGCAAGCCCAGCACACCGTGCATGAACTCACGAAAGCGCTGCGCGAGAAGGGCGTGGACGTGCGTTTCGCGATCCATCCGGTGGCCGGCCGCATGCCGGGGCACATGAACGTGCTGCTCGCCGAGGCGAAGGTGCCTTACGACATCGTGATGGAGATGGACGAGATCAACGCCGACTTCCCCGAAGCCGACGTGTCGATGGTGATCGGCGCGAACGACATCGTGAACCCGGCGGCGCAGGAAGATCCGGGCAGCCCCATCGCCGGCATGCCGGTGCTCGAGGTGTGGAAGGCGAAGACCTCGATCGTGATGAAGCGCAGCATGGCGTCCGGCTATGCGGGTGTCGACAATCCGCTGTTCTACAAGGACAACAACCGGATGCTGTTCGGCGACGCGAAGAAGATGCTGGACGAGGTGTTCGGGGCGTTGAAGGCCTGACGGGACGCATGGCCGGGCGTGTGCGTGGGTCGAACGATGACCGGCTGGGGTGTCGGACAGTCGGTTATCGGGGCCCGGCGCGCCGGACATGCGTATCGTGAAGGTCACGGAAGTGCGAGGCGGGTGGGGCTGTTTCGCATTTCCTTGCGGCAAAAGACGGCGATCGAGCGTCGATGCATAGTTCTCCCTCCAACCAACAGCCACACCCGATCCTTCCCCGCGACCGCGTCGGCGACGATGCCGCCTATCCAGCGAATCCAAGCTCGGCAAAAGTGATGACCCTTGCGTCGCAGGCGCGCGCCAGCGCCGGATCGTACGTCGAAAAAAAGACGGCATGGTCCGCAGCCAACGTCTTGAAAAGATCGATCAGCACCGCACGCGACGCGGCATCGAGCCCGCTGTCCGGATCGTCGGCGATCACGACGGCGGGCGCACCGAGCGTCGTCGCCGTCAGGAACAGTTTCTTGCGCGTGCCGAACGACATCTGCTCGAAGCGCTTCTCCAGATGCGGGCCGAGCCCGAATCGATCGGCCAGCTCGAGCGTGCGCGCGTCGACGACGGTCTTCCTGCCGGCCGCCACGAGATCGAGAAACTCGCGGCCGGTCTGAAGGGGATACGCCAGGCAATCGTCGGGTACGTACGCCAGCGCGGATTTCGCATCGTGCGGCGCGGTGCGCAGCGAATGGCCGCCGATCCACACCTCGCCTTCGTCCGCGTCGAGGGTGCCGGCGAGAATGGCGAGCAACGTCGATTTGCCACTGCCGGTTTCGTCGCACAGTGCCATGCATCCGGCGCCGGATGCGTAGTTGAGTCCCTTGAAGATGACGCGCTTGTCGTAGCGCTTGCCGAGATTGTGGAAGCGGAGCATGGATCGGTAATCAAACGAAAATTCGCCAGGTGAGCGCGACCCACATCATGGTCAGCGGCAGGCCCGGCAACACGGATGGTCGGGACGCGTAGCGTTGCGGCAGATAGTGTAATGCGACAAGCGATGCGCCCGGGCAGACGACGGTGCGCTGAAAGTCGAGGCACGCGCGTCATACAGCTCGAGTATGCTGGATGAATGCCGTCCGGATGACCGACCAGCACGGCAAAACTGCAAACAATCACCGCGATCGTATCGCAACCACCGGCCGCACCGGGCCGATTTCAACGCCGGAACAGGGATTCGACATGGCAGAACTGGACCACACGCTGTACGAACGGATCGGCGCGCTGAGCGACGCGGGCGATGCATTGATGGAAGACGGCGACTACGAAGGCGCGCTCGAGAAATTCTGGGCGGGATTCGATCTGCTTCCCGAACCCAAGACCAATTGGGAAGCCGGCACCTGGTTGATGGCCGCCATCGGCGACGCGAATTTCCTGAAAGAGGACTACGCGGCCGGACGCGACAATCTCGCCCAGTCGATGCATTTTCCCAACGCGATCGGCAACCCGTTCCTGCACCTGAGGCTCGGTCAGTGCCAGTTCGAGCTGGGCGATCTCGACCGCGCGGCCGACGAGCTGATGCGTGCGTACATGGGGGGCGGGCCGGAGCTGTTCGAGGACGAGGACGGCAAGTACCTGCGATTCCTGGCGACGCGGGCGGAAGGCATCGAGACGCCCTGACGCGCGTGGTTCGTGCCGCCGGCCGTCGCCGTCGCGAGTGAGTATCGACCGACGCCTGTGCCGGGACGCCGGGCGTTTCTCCGCATGAGCGCAACCAGCCAATGAACCTGACCTTTCCCCTTGCCACCCGATCCGACGCCGAGACGCTGGTCGCCATCCGCATCGCGGCGATGCGCGACAGCCTCGAGCGCATCGGCCGCTTCGATCCCCAGCGTGCGCGCGACCGGTTTCTCGCGTCGTTCGACCCGGCGCTATGCCGGTTGATCGAAGTCGACGGCGAGAACGCGGGCTTTTTCGTGGTCCGGCCGCAGGAAGATCACTGGTTGCTCGACCATCTGTACATCGTGCCCGAGCATCAGGGAAAGGGGATCGGCGCGGCGGTGCTGCGCAGCATCTTTGCCGACGCCGATTCGCAGCGCGTGCCCGTTCGCGTCGGCGCGCTGCGCGGCAGCGATTCGAACCGCTTCTATGCCCGGCACGGCTTCGTGCAGGCCGACGAAGCGGAGTGGGACATCTACTACGTGCGCGCACCGGGTTCGGCGACGGTGTAGATCGTATTCGCGGTGGGGTCGGGGCGAGCGCGTCAGCGTTTTCACGGATACGGAACGCGCGGCGCATGCCGATGATGCAGAGAGAATACAAATACATGATCCGAGGCCAATCATGACGACATCTGCAACAAACGGACCGAATGCGGTATCACCTGAAACGACCGGGGCGGCAGCGACATCCGACGATGTGGGTGGCGTGCCGTCGATCCTGCTGGTCGACGACGAGCCGAGCGTGCTGTCGGCGCTCAGGCGCGTGTTCCGGCCCGCCGGCTACGAGATCCTGACCGCGGAAAGCGGCGAGGCGGCCCTCGAGGTACTGGCGTCGACCGAAGTCGACCTGATCGTGTCCGACATGCGGATGCCGGGCATGAGCGGCGCGGAGTTCCTGGCCCGTGCGCGCGCGCTCTACCCGGACACGATGCGCATCCTGCTGACCGGCTATGCGGAAATCGCGTCGATCGTGCAGGCCGTCAACGACGGCGGCGTCTATCGCTACCTGAACAAGCCGTGGGACGATCACGACCTGCTGCTGACCCTCGAACAGGCGCTGGAGCAACGGCGTTTGCGACGTGAAGCGGCCCGGCTCGCCGCGCTGACGGAAGCGCAGAACGAAGCGCTGCGCCGGTTCAACACGGAACTCGAAACGCAGGTTCGCGCACGCACGGAGGAACTCGGCCAGACCGTGATGTTCCTCGAAGCCGCGCAACGCGACCTGAAAAGCAGCTTCACCGCGATGGTCCAGGTCTGCGCGAGCATGATCGAGATGCGTTGCGGGTCGGCCAGCGGTCACGCGATGCGGGTCGGCGAGATTGCGCGGCGGCTGGCGCTGGCCTCCGGGATGAGCGAGCTGCATGCGCAGGACGTCTATTTCGCGGGGCTGCTGCACGGCATCGGCAAGTTGTCGCTGCCGGACGAATTGCTGCGCAAGCCGCTCGCGAAGATGACGACGGAAGAGCACGGCCTGTTCCTGCAGCATCCGCTGCGCGCGCAGATGGTGCTGACACCGGTCGCGCAACTGCACAAGGTCGCGTCGATCGTGCTGCACCAGTACGAGCGCTTCAACGGACGCGGCACGCCGGACAGCCTGGCGGGCGACGCGATCCCGCTCGGCTCGCGAATCCTGGCGATCGCGCGCGATTTCGAAGGGCTGCGCCAGGGCGACATCGGTGCGCCGCATTCGGTCGAGCAGGCGCTCGACGCGTTGCGCTCGCAGGCCGGCGTGCGTTACGACCCGCGGATCGTCGACGGCCTGACCGAACTGATGCGGGACCCGGCGAGCCTCGGCATCGCGGCATCCGTCGCGGAGATCAAGTCCACGCAGCTGCGCGAAGGGATGCAGCTCGCCGACGATCTGCGCACGCATCGCGGCGTGCTGCTGATGACCAAGGGCAGCGTGATGTCGGCGCACCAGATCGAGCTCGTGCGCCGCTTCGAGACGCGGGAGGGGACGTCGTTCGACATCCTCGTGCTGGCCGGCCAGGCCGCGGCGAAGCCGGCGCAGAGCGGGCCGAATGCGGGCGCGGCGCCGGCCTGAGCCCGGCCGCGCGGCCTGATGGCCGCGGTGTACGACTGCGCACCGCGGCAACGCACTCACCTCGATCCGGGCGCTCGATCATGTACGGCACCTACAATCTCCCGCTCGTCCTGCTGTCGCTCGCGATCGCGACGCTGGCGGCCTATACGACACTCGACCTCGCCGCCTTCATTTCGCTGCTCGACAACCCGAAGCTCAAGCGTGCGTGGCTGGGCGGCGGCGCGGCGGCCATGGGCACCGGCATCTGGTCGATGCATTTCGTCGGCATGCTCGCGTTTTCGCTGCCGATTCCGCTCGGCTACGCATGGCCGGATACGGGCGCGTCGCTGGCGATTGCCGTGCTCGTGTCCTACTTCGCGCTGACTGTCGTCACGCGCGCACGGCTGGGCTGGCGGCGGCTGCTCGTGGGCGGCACACTGATGGGCGCCGGGATCGCCGGCATGCACTACGCGGGGATGGCCGCGATGCGCATGGAACCCGGCATCCGCTACGATGCCGCGCTGTTCGCCGCGTCGATCGGCATCGCGGTGATCGCGTCGACGGCCGCGCTCTGGATCGCGCAGGCGTTGCGCGTGCAGCAGGCGCGCCATGCGACCGCCCAGCGGGTCGGTGCGGCCTTCGTGATGGGCATCGCCATCACCGGCATGCACTACACGGCGATGGCGGCCGCGCATTTCGCGCCGGACGCGCGATGCGGGGCCGCGAACGGCGTCGACACGCCGTGGCTCGCGACGACCGTCGCGCTGTTTACGACGGGGACCCTGGTCGTCACGCTGTTGCTGAGCCGCTTCGATGCGCGCACAACCTTCCTGCGCGGGATGACCGATACGCTCGAGCGGCGCGTGCGGATGCGCACCGTCGAACTGGAACGCGCGCTGCACCGCTACGAGCAGACGACGGCGATGCTGCAGCGTACGCGCGAGAACATGGCGACCGAGATCGACGAACGCAAGGCCGCGCAGACGCGGCTCGAACAGGAGAAGGAGGAGCAGCGGCGCCTGCTGCATGCGCTCGAGGAAACCCACGTGCAACTGCTGCAGTCGGAAAAGCTCGCGTCGATCGGTCAGCTCGCGGCCGGTGTCGCGCACGAGATCAACAATCCGATCGGCTTCGTCAGCGCGAACCTCAACACGCTGAAGACGTGGGTGCACAGCCTGCTCGACGTGATCGCGGCGCATGAAGCCGCGCTGCCGCAGCTCGACCCGGCCGCGCGCGACGCGCTGGCGGCGAAGGGCCGCGCGGCGGACCTGGACTACGTGCGCGGCGAGATCGAGACGCTGATCGACGAATCGATCGACGGCGCGCTGCGCGTGCGGCGCATCGTGCAGGACCTGCGCGATTTCTCGCGTCCGGCCAGCGACGAGTGGAGCGTGGTCGATCTCCGCGCGGGCCTGGAAAGCACACTCAACGTCGTTCACAACGAACTCAAGTACAAGGCCGACATCGTGCGCGATTACGGTGACGTGCCGCAGGTCGAATGCCTGCCGTCGCAGTTGAACCAGGTCTTCATGAACCTGCTGGTGAACGCGGCGCACGCGATTCCCGAGCGCGGCGTGATCACGATCCGCACGTCGAGCGACGGCGAGCAGGTGTCGATCGCGATCAGCGACACGGGGACGGGCATGACGCCCGACGTCGTCCGGCGGATCTTCGATCCGTTCTTCACGACGAAGCCGGTCGGGCAGGGCACGGGGCTGGGCTTGTCGGTATCGCACGGTATCGTCAAGCGTCATCGCGGCACCATCGACGTGACGAGCGAGCCCGGGCGCGGCACGACGTTCTGCGTCCGGATACCGATCCGGCGGGCGGGCGATCGCGCGAACACGGCGGAACTGGAGCAACGGGCGTGATCGCGTGACGGCGTCGCACGTCATCGCAGCCGCTTGCGGCGTTGGCGACGAAAGAAACGCCAGAGCATCGCGGTGGCGTCCGGCCCCGTGGCGGAATGAAACGGCTCGCGCGGGTCGCCGCCGCTCCATGCATGCGGCAGCCGGCGGACGATGCAGACCCGGACGACGAGACGCCCGCCCTTGAGATAGTCGACGTAGTCGGCATCGTCGCGCGCATAGGTGCGTTGCTCGCCAACCCGTATCGCGCCGTGTTCGTCGACGAGCCGGTTGAGCCGCGCGAACGCGATGCCGAGCTGCGTCGCGTTCCGGTCGGTCACGACCGTATCGAGTGCGCCGTGCATGACGAGGGCCGGCATCCCGGGGTAGGACGCGACGTCGGCGCACGCATCGACCGCGCGTATCGGGTCGTCGCGCAGGCCTCGACGCATCAGGTTCATCGCCGCCAACGTCGACGACGGTGGGGCGATGGCCGGGCCGGAGTGCAGGCCGACCGCCGCGAAGCGGTCGGGATACCGGATGGCCAGTGCCGCGGCGAGCCCTGCTCCGGCGGACATGCCGGCCAGGTAGATCCGGTCGCGGTCGAAGCCGTGCTGTCGCACGATTGCGTCGACCAGCGACGTGACGGCCGCGGCTTCCGACTCCGTCGCGTCGCCATGCCAGTGCCAGCAGCGGTGCGCATGCGCGGTCTTCGCCTGTTCGGGAAACAGCACGGCGAACCCCGACCGCTCGGCGAGACGGCACATGCGCGTGCCCGCGGCAAACGACTCGGCGCCCTGCTTGCAGCCGTGCAGCATGACGACGGCCGGCATGCCGGCCGTCGTCGCCGGCGCGGCGGGGAGATACAGCGCGTAGGCAAGGTGGTTCACGTAGCGGCCGGCGCTCGGGCCGGCGGAATGAAACGAGCGGAGCCACGTGCCGGGCACCTTGTCCGCCGGGGCGCGGGCGGGATGCGCGGTGCCCGTCGTGCGTCGGGCGGTACGCACGGTGACGGCCGGCCGGGCGACCGGCTTGACCGTCCGCTTGGCGGCCGGTCGCGGCTTGCTCGTGCGCTTCGTCGGGCGCGTGCCGGCGGCGACGGAGAGCAGTTCGAGGTGCCGCAACCAGAGGCTGGTTTTTTTCCTGGGCATGTGCAGTTTCGTGCCGGCGGCCGACCGTGGCAGGAAGACACGGCCGACTCCGCCGTCGCGTTGACAATCGAAAGGGGGCGCGGAGCAAGGATCGTGCTGCCGGCCGCGTGCACATCGAAACCGGTCGACCGGTCGAATGCAACGGAACGCGGGATGCTGCGTCACCGTGGCGATTCGAGTCGGCCATCGGCGAGGCTAACCGTTCGATGTGACGCGCCGGCGAATCGAAGTGTGCTTCGACCCTGTCGCGCGCGAGGCTAGCGCCGATCCAGCAGTGTATCGCTCAATACGCTGAACGCCGCGCCCGGCAACTCGTGCAGATGCTCGACCACGCTGCTGACCGGATAGAAGGTTTCGACCGCATCGTCGAGTATCCCGACACCGATCAGTTCGACGCGCCGCTCGCGCAGCGCATCGACGCGTGCCCGCAGGTCGGTGCGCAGGATCGCCGGGTTGCCGTCGCCGGTGGCCGGATAGCCGTCCGACAGCACCATCAGGATTCGTCGCCGCGCCCGCTTCGCCAGCAGCCGCTCGGCGGCCCAGCTCAACGCCTCGCCGTCGGGATTCTCGTGGCCGCATTCGATGCACGCGAGGCCGCTCGGATTGTCGGAATCGAACCGCTTGTAGACGCGCAGGTCGAGCCGTTCGACGAACCGGTTATAGCCGAACGTGTCGCGGCCGGCGTCGATCCAGCGCTGGTAGTGCGCGCGCATCGCGGCATCCTCGACGGAGCTGTAGCCGAGCACTTCGCACGCGAAGCCGAGCTGCGTCAGCGCATCGCACAGCGCTGCCGCGCACAGCCTGGCGAGTTCGATCTTCCTGCCGGCCATCGATCCGCTGCAATCGATCAGCAGGCCGACGGCCGCGTCGCGCCCGGGTGCGGCGCGCCGGACGCGGAATGGCGTGCGATAGCCGGGCGACGTGACGAGGCGGGCGAGCGACATCCGGTCGAGCTCGCCGCGTTCCTGTTCGCGTTTCCAGCGCGTCTGCTCGTCCACTTTCAATGCACGTTCGAGTCGCAGCTTGAGCGGCTCGGTCTGCTCGCGGGCCGCGCTTCGCAGGCGGTGCCAGCGCGCCGGTTCGCCCTTGCCGGTGAAGTCCGTCACCGTGTCGAACGCGGTCGTCAGCGGGACCGACAGCAGCGGCCGGTTGTCCGCGGACAGGCGGATCGTGCCGGACGCCGCATCGCCCGGCGTCGGCGCGTCGGCGGACGATGCCGTGTCGGCGATCGACCCGGCGCCCGATTCGGCGGAAACGGGCGCACGCGCGTCGTCCGGCGCGCCCTGTCCGTCCGGCTCGAATTCGGCGGCGATACGGTCGCTGTCGATCGTGCTGCCCGGATCGGCCGTAAACATCATGTTGTTCGCACCGGCCGACGCCAGCGCGCGCACGCGTTCGACGATCCGGTGCGCGGCGCGGATGCTGTCGGCGGTCGATGTGGCTGCACGCGCTGCGTCGATGAGATCGCCCGATGCGGTCATCGTCGCGTCGAGCGACGGCACGCGCTCGATGGAAGGCGGCGGTTCGTCCCACAGCGCCCGTTCGATGCGCCACACCAGTCTGTCGCGCCATGCCATTCGCGGCCACCGGCGGAGTGTGTCGGCGGCCGTCGCTGCGCGCATCCGCCGCAGGAACGTCATCGCGCCGGGATAGATCGCCGCGAGGCGGCCGGCCGCGCGCCGGTCGTCGATCGCCTGCGCGATGGCCCGCACCGCGGGCGACGCCAGTGCGGCAATGTCATCGATCGCACCGAAGCAGGTGCGCGCCGCGTGGAGGTCGACGAGGCCGGTGATCGCATCGTCGTCGACGTCGCCGGCAAGCAGCGTGTCGGGCAGCACCAGCAGGTCGTGCTGCGCGACCGGCGCTTGGCGTGCAAACCGCACCTTGATGCCGTGCCGTTGCGTGAGCGTGCGGGCCAGCCGGGTCAGGTGGAGCGACCGCGCGTCGTCGTTCCGGTCCATCGCGTCAGGCCTCGACGTCGATGTAGTGGCGAATGATGCTGCGGATCAGGTCGGCGTCTTCCGCGCCGACCTTCGCATAGATCGTCGGGCCGGCGGCTGATTCGGGATCGCCGGTGCGCAGCATCAGCTCGGCCCAGTCGATCAGGCGCCGCGTCGAGAACGCGCTGGCCAGATCCTCGCGGACGAACGCGGCGCGGCAGTCGGCCGCGATCGCCGCGAGCGTGTCGGCCATCGCCGCGGTCATGGCCGCGCCGAACGTGCGCTGCAGCACGCGCGCCTCGTCGGGTGGCGGCAGGTAGTCGAGGCGGTAGACGCGCCAGCGGTCGAGAAACGCCTCGTTCATCACGTTGGCGCCCTGGTACAGATGGCGGAACTGCCCCATCGCACCCACCGCATTGGCCGTCGCGAACAGCCGGAACGACGGATGCGGGACGACGATCTCGTTGCCTTTCTCCTTCAGCAACAAGCGGCCGGCCGGTTCGAGCACGGCGGTCAGCACCGCGAGGATCGCCGGTTCCGCGAAGTCGATCTCGTCGACGATGAGCCACAGCCCTTCACGCATCGCGGTCGGCAGCACGCCGTCGACCCAGATCGTCTCGCCGCCCTTGACGGTCCAGAACCCGACGAAGTCGCCGACCGTCGTCTGCCCGTTCATGTTCGAGCGCAGCACGCCATGGCCGGCCAGCGCGGCGGCCTGCTCGATGAGGCTCGTCTTGCCCGTGCCGGTGTGGCCGATCAGCAGGATGCGCCGGTTCTCGACGATGTCTTCCAGCACGTTCGTCACGCGCGCGGTGAACAGGTAGGCCGGGTTCAACGGCGGCACGAGCGGCCCGCCCGGGCCGCGCGGCATCGGCACGCCGCCCACCTGCGCGACGTGCGCCGCGTCGCCGGCTGCCGCCGGTCGCGACGCGTTCGCGCTTCGCAGCGCCTGCATGAATGCGCCGCGATGAGCGGGCGCCGCGCGATCGCCGGCTTCACGCCGGACGAAACCTTCCTGGATCCACTTGTGCAGTTTCGCATCGAGGTTGTCCGCATCGACGACCGTATCGACCGAGGTGCTGCCGTCAGGCCGGTGATGCTGGATGCGGTACATGTGCGCGCGTTCTGAGCGGCTGACGATCCATTGCCCGGCGGACGGGGCCGCCAGTTGGCGATAGACGCCGAGTACCGACGGGGCGGAGGGGGAGGAATCGGCGGGTGCGTTCATGGTGGCGAGCGAGAGTGGGCGGCTGGCGCTTCATGCCTGCAATGCATCGCGTCGATTGTAGATTTTTTTGTCGTGAAGGAGGGCATTCGCGCGGGAATCGATTCGCTGCGATCCGGAGCGGAGCAGGCGGCGCGTCGGCGTGCCGGATCGGGGGGTGCCCCTATGTCTTTCGTCAAGCGTTAGGGGCTGACTTGGGTTGGTAAATGGTGCCGTCGCGCAGCATGGCGAACAGGACGTCGCAGCGTCGCCGTGCCAGCGCGATGAGTGCCTGGTTGT
>NZ_NKFM01000075.1:0-20661 GCF_002223085.1 Burkholderia sp. HI2714
ACAGCGTGCGTGCCGCCTTGCGGCTGATACTCCACACAAGCACTTGTCGGCACACCGCTCACGGCATAGACCTCCCACGTGCCGGCTGCATTCTCGCCGTAAAATGCGTAACTCCCCAGGCCGTAATTGCTGACGCTGCTGACTCCGCTACCATAGTAGCCGTTATACGGTAGAGACAAGGCCGATATCGTTCCCGATGGCGATTTCACGAAGAAGCCGATGCTGCCTATACATACCGAACCCGACACGCGCAATTGCAGCGCATCTACCTTGTCGCCACCCGTCACGTTGAACTGACCGAGCTTTTGTACCGAGCCGTAATTGAACTGGTTGACGTTGCCGAAAGCGTTCGTGAAATCGGGGATCTTAAGTGCAGGTGACTTGTAGGTGGTGGTGTTCTTCGCCATTTTGACCGCGGCGGCTGCATCGACAAGACCAAAGCCGTACCACGTCGAGTAAGCGTTGCCAGCCGCGTTGGTCTGCCAGCCGTAATCCAAACGCGCCGTGGTGGCGCCATCAACGAGCGACGTACTTGTGTCGGTTGTCGCACTCCCGGTGGTGAGGTCAATCCTAACGTTGCGCTCGTCTCGACTACCATAACCGAGATCGATTTTGCGCGCAGTGACGCGCAGTATGTCGCGCACGTCGCGCCAAGTCAGATTGGGGTTGGCTGTCAGCATAAGGGCCACCACGCCAGTCACCGTGGGCGTGGCCGCCGACGTGCCGTCCATACTGGAATAGTTGCAGTTGGGATTTTCTTTAAGGTTGATGGGCGTGTTCGCGATAGCAAAATCGTAGACATCCTCCGGGTTGACTCGGCTATAGCCGCGGCCGCAACCGCTCAGGTCGGTTGAAAAAATTTTTGGCCCGGTGCCCACCTCGCCGTACCCTCCCCCATTGGCCGATTCACCGCCCAGACCTGTTATCCAGTTGACTGCGCCAGCATCGGAATAGCTTGCCTTCACGCCCATGGCATTGGCCGCGCCGACCACAATCACACCGGGTTCGAGCGCCTCGACGTCGTTAGCCGGGTTCTCGCAACTGATCATGCCAGGGCGACCCACGGTAGGGCAGGTACGAGGCGGGATGTTTGCACCGTCGCTAATCTGCTCATACTCGTTACCTGAGGCCTTCAGCATGACCAGACCGCGTCCGTTGCGCAGGTTCGGGAACGCACGCACCGCGGCTTGCGTGGAGGTTGCGGTGTCGTACTCCGGGGGCGCGAGCGGGTTGTCGCCATACGACGCATTGATAACGTGCGCATCCTTCGACCAAGCGGCGCCGCCATAGGCCATATTGGTGTCTGCATTAGCCGCGCCGACGTAACGCGCACCACCCAGCGTCGCGCGCGGCGCAACGCCCATGACCCCTTTGCCGTTTTGAGCCGCCGCAATGATGCCAGCGACATTGGTGCCGTGCGCAGTATCGATGTTGGCCGCTGTGTCGGGGGGCGTCGGATCAGTCGAACCATCGAAAAAATTGTACGTCATGGACGCATTGATGTTGGGAGCCAGATCTTCGTGCCTCACCTCTAACCCATCGTCGAGTACCAATACGTTCACACCTTGGCCTTTGATTCCGGCAGCATGCACGCTTTCCAAATTGATGTCAGTCGTGCCATCAGCAACCAAACCAAACGCGGCAAAAAAGCTCGTGGCCTGTTTAAGTGCCCACTGATAGGTGTACAGTGGCTCGGTGCTGCCAGTCTTACATGCGTACTTGGGATCAACACCTGTCTCGACGCAGCCCGAGGGGATTGTTCCACCACCATTGCTGCCACCACCGATATTTGTATTGCTGCTGCCGCCCCCTGTATTGGCGTCCGTGCTTGGCGCATCCACACCACCGCACGCACTCAGTGCCACAGCGGCAACGAGCACCAAAACTCGTTTCTTTCTCGTCATAATATTCTCCCACAGTTCACTGCGTCCGTTAGCTTCGAGGCTGCCAGTTGACGCTCGAGCAGGATTTTTCAATTCCATGCCATTCCCTTTCATGCCAACGGCGTCTAAATTGATTTGTTCGCTTGTATGAACTTGTCGCCTCGCACATTGACTTCTCGTTGCTGAAGCAGCCTGCGCTCATTAGACCAAAGACTGATACTACCTCCGATTGATTTTTCCTGAATCACATTCACTCCTTTTAGCAAACACAATATCCTCAGTCTATCGCCGAACGTCACACGCAGGATATTCATTCCACCCGTCGCCCAAACAATTTACGGATTCGTTATATTTATTAATACATTTTCCTATAATTATCAATTCAATACTTCATGGCCGCTTGAAGCGAAGGCCGTACTCCGCACACGTCATCAATCAACACTCCAAGTGTGATCTCTACAATTCCCACCCCAGTCAGCAAGAGTGAGTTAAGTGGGAGATTGAGCACACCTCAATCTCCCGTCACCACGACATCTTCGATAATTACCAGATTTAAGCGCATCAGAATAATAGAACCTGACACTCAACCCTGGTGAGCTTAGCCATCTATGTGATTTTTCGCCTCATCATGCCCAGTGCCATCTTTACCACTGATACAGACCACCAATCTGGGCACCAATCCCACCACCCCCAGTCGCCCCACCAACGCCTATTCGAACCTTTACATTTTCAGTCACACGTCCAACCAGACTGCCTGCAATCCCCTGATAGCCACGATACGTAGACATACTCAGACCGACACCAAACGATTTGTTATTGTCCATCGCTGGCATCCCGGACATCGCCATTGCCGCAGCAATGCCAGAATATGCATTTTTAGATAGATCGTTAATCGCGTTATTGGTCGCATTGATACGTTGATCAGTATAACTATTCGCTTGGTTCACCCCGGATGAGACGGCCTGACGCACCTGCTGCACGGTCGTCGCATCAGTCGGATTCACACCGTCAGCGATATTGGTCAAGCGCCGCTCGTTGCCTGGCGTGCCGAATGAAGCCGTGTTAGGCTCGGTTGCCACCGAGCCCGCACCAATTGCCACCGAGTTGATACCCGCCGCGGTCGCGCCCTTGCCCAGCGCCACGCTCCGATCACCCGATGCAACGGCCCCGCCTCCGCCCGCTACGGCACCTTCACCATTCGCCTGCGATGCCGGTGCGTTCGGATCGTTGACCTTGTAGTAGGTCGTGTTGCCGCTGTTCACGTTGTTCAGCGTTGTCGACAAATTCAATACGCTCGTCGACAGTGACGCCACATTGCTGTTCGTCGAGCTCAGACCCGTCGACAGCGAGCCGAGATTACTGTTTGTTGTGCTCAGCCCCGTCGACAGCGAGCCCAGGCTCGTGGACAGCGACGCGACATTGCTGTTCGTCGTGCTCAGCCCCGTCGAAGTCGACGTCGACAACGACGACAGCTGACCGAAGTTGACCGCATCAGTGGGAGCCGTGCCAGCTGCAACGTTGGTCAGCCGCACAGGAGTCGTAGCGCCGACGCCGCCGAGGGTTACCGAGTTATGCAACGGACTATCGTATTGGACGGCGTTAGCAACACCCGTCGAGAGCGATGCAATATTGCTATTTACCGTACTCAGACCCGTCGACAGCGAACCCAAGCCGGTCGACAACGACGTGACGTTACTGTTCGTCGCGCTCAACCCTGTCGACAGCGAGCTAATCCCGGTCGATGTTGACGTCGACAGCGTATTGATTGCTGTCACGGCCGCATTGAGTTGCGAGCCGTTGATCGCGTCCGTACTCGTCGACGACACTTGCCCCGCCCCGACGTTGGTAATCTGGCGTGTGACTGTGGCGGCAACTTGCGTGCCAGCTACGGTCGTCGTCCCAGTCGGATTGCCGACGCTCACCACGGCGGTTGGCGTCGGACCAGCAAAGTTATAAGTCTGCCCGCCGATCGTAGCGCTCGCGGTCGGGTTCGGCGCAGCCGTAATTGCCCCCATGCCCAACGCAACACTCGATCGGTTTGCCGCGGTCGCCCCCATACCCAGAACCACAGCATTGACCCCCGATGCTACAGCTCCAAAACCCAAAGCAGTGCTGTTGGCCGCTGATGCGGTCGCATAAGCACCTATTGCTGTTGCGACCGCATTCGACGCCAAGGCGCCAGCCCCAATCGCTGTCGTGTTTGCGGCCGACGCTGTCGCGCCATTTCCGACAGCTGTAGCAGGCGCCAGGGCGCCTGGTATATTGAGGTTGTCGTTCGCGACGGCGCTGCAGCCTATAGCAATGGCGCCAGTGCTGCCGGCATTGTTTGCCGCGAGTGGGCCACGGTTGGTGGGCCAGTTTGCGTTCGCCGAATTCACACAATTCGTCCCGCCAATACCAACGGCTTCTGGGGCAGTAGCCGACCCACCGCCCGCGCTATATTGAGCCTGCGCTTGCTGAACCAGCCCGAAGCCCAGCACACACCCCATCGCCACTGAGATTGCCCGCATCGGTACACCACCCACGCCTTGTGTCCGCTTGCTACTGACCGAATCACCTCCCACCGCTCCCTTGCCTTGAGAATGGTCCACCTCTGAGGCCACCACAAACGCCCCCAACGCCTTGTTCCATATCGTTCGATAGATCTTGTTCATAGATCACCTAATTCAATTTGACAATTAATATTTAGCAATACAAAATTTAATATTTACAAAAAAGCAATCGCGCGCAACTTCTCCTTACAAAAAATTTAAACCGTCGTGCTCCCGCCGAAATTCACACCCACCAGCACCGATGACGACCATTTGTGGTCGTCGGACAAGGGCTTTCCCTACTCCATCCCCAGCCGAACCAATTCCGCTTCGTGACTCGACCGCCGTTCAGAGTCGATTCATTAAAATTGTCTACTAAGCAGAATTTTCGGATTTTGCGGCATCCCTTTCCATACCATCGGCGTGTCAAGCAATTCAATCTTCTTAATTAGCCTATCGCCCGGCACATTGATTGCCCATTGCCTGAAGCTGCCTGCGTTCAAAGGATCAACAGCCGATGCGGGCTCCGGATCCTCCGCCTTAAACCACTCTCGAAACCCGTCCTTTAGCACACGAAGCACTTGCGACCCATCGCTGTACGTCACGCGCAGAGTAAAATCGCATCCGCTCGCTACGCAATACCATGGAAAAGTCCCCGTATTGGCCGTAATGGCCTGTAGATCCGCAGCATTCGACGGATCGAAGGTTCGAATCAAGTTGCCGGTAAATTGCTTGGGTTCGTAGATGTATGAAGCACTAGCCGAATTCGCACGACTGAAAGCGATGACGATCGCGCTCACTTTCGTGTCGCGCACCACGGGAAGATTGTGGTTAATGCCATACAATCCCTTGTCGTCGGTCATCGGCTTATATGGAACACGGCGTTGGGTGGCGGTATCCCACTTGCTGTACCCGGTCGCTGATAAGGCATCCATCAGGATTCGCCCCTCCATCCATGCCTGCAAGCGTGCGACGCTGAAATCCGAAAACATCGTGAACTGATAGCCAGGAGACTGATCGCCCGCCCCGCCTTGCATCGGATCCTGTTTGAAGCATCGCCCCTGCGAGTCGAGTTGATGATCGACGCGACATCCAGCGTAGTGTGCTGCACTCGATGGCATCAGGACGTCAAGAAATTCGCGGCGGATCTGATCGTATCCCCATGCACTGCCTGAGACGCTGCCGCCCACGTAGGGATACGTACCGGCGGCATAAGCATCGGCGGCATGCGGCAAGCCGAACGCATGGCCTTGTTCATGGATGAAGACGCCGGAATAGTCATGATCGCCCACCCCCGCGTTGCCCCCACCCAAGCCTCCGCCGACATCGGCGACGGTACCGGCGGAATTCAACGCAATGATCGGGGCGTAGTACTGGTTATTGATGTCGCCCTCACCATTCGCAATACGCATTGCCTGGATCATCGACAATACTGCGGACATCGTGCCGTATCCGTCCTTCTGTTGATCCATGGACGTGATGCCATACGCTGCCTGTGGTGTGCCCGACGCATCCTGTCTCGGGCTAACGACCAAGTATGGCAACGAGAAGTATCCTGCCGCATGCGTATAGATGTTGACGCTCGAGAATGGCCATTTGGCGAAGAGTTCACTTTGGGTCTTCTCGTTTGGCACGGCCACATCCGCCAATGGCACGCTGTTCTTGTCGCTTGCGCCGAACAGGTAGAACGGCGTGATGGTTAGACGCATTTCGCCGTCGCTATTGAACAGTGGCCGCTGAGCGGCACTCGCCAAATAGTTGTCGGCCGACACCACAAAGGTTGTTCCTGGCGCCATCCACGCTGCGGGTACTTCCACACTCCAGCGGTCCGTCGCATACGCGCGGCCTCGCGATTCCGTTCCCGGCAGTACAGACGGCGGGTTCAGTGCCAGCACGCCCAGCCTCATACCATTACGCCACGCCACCAGAACCGGATTCTTGACGTCAGATTGGGCAATACTTGCCAGTGCCAATGCCGTGCGATTTCCCACGACTCTGAGCGTTGCTGCAATCTGCGCAAGCTGCCAGCTACGACCTGCGCTCGGGATGACGTGAGACTGCGCAAAAGACAGGTCGACCAAAGAGAGTGGCGACGTTGGCGCAGGCGTTCCGGTCGATGGTGTCGGGGTATCCGGTATCGGCGTCGTCGGAGTAGCCCCCGTCGCCCCCGGGTCGCGGGGTGGATGCTGGGGACGATTGTCCGACGCACCCAAACCAGAGAAAATCGGCGTTTCTCCGTCACCACCACATGCGGCAAGAACGAATGCTGACGACACGGCAACCACCACAGCGCGTGACATAATGTTGAACGATGGCATGGTGCTAGTTCCTATCTTGTTTGCCGATTTCATGACGCGGCTCCTGATTGAAATTTCCCGATCTCACGTAACACGCTTAGAAATTGGCCGATGCGCTCAAGTACCAGACCATCGAGTGGCCCATACCTGGCAGGACTTTGAACGGCTTGCCTGCCGTGACCGCCACGCTTGCCCACCTTCCGGACATCCTGATACCGCCCGCGACCCCGGCAATCGACCCACCACGCTGCGTACTGTCCTTGTTCGTGACCACTCCCCAGTCGACGCCGGCAAACGGCGTAACTTGTCCGATCGGCGTCAAAAACGGAAAACTGATGGTGTTCGATACATACAATCCTGTATCGCCGTAGGCCGATTGGTCCTTGAAGCCGCGAACCGTGTACTGATCGCCTACCCCAAGTTTGCTGTCGTAATACAAGCTGTTTTTCGAATACTGCGCACCTGCCGATAGCGTGTAATTGGTCCGCAGGCCTCCAATCAAGAAGTCGCGTGACCAGTTCAAATTCAGATTGAACTTGTCATAACGGGAACTCGGTCCCTCGCCTCCAAACTCCGGATCAACCGTTGCTCCAAACCAGCCAATACCGCGAGTCCAACTTACATCGGCAAAGACGGTGCCGCCGAACAGGCTATTCACTCGGTTGAAGCCCATCTGAATGCTCGTATGCGTATTACTATTTATTTCAATCAGTGTATCGTTGATATAGTTACGCACTCGTTTACGATCAAGCGCGACATATACAGTATCCTTACCCGTCTGCGAGCGATTGACCACTCGCGAAATTCGGAAGTTAGCATCTTGCGTATTACCTCTGAGCTGGTAATCACCATAGATTCCCGACAGCACACTTTTTGTCGGCTGAGCGGTATATCGCAGGTCGGCGCTCCAGAATCCAACACGAAATCCGTATGAGACTCCAAGCGAATCATAGGCATAATGCGCCGGATCTTTGTAGTAACGACGTGCTGCCGAAAGCGTCAACATATCGTTCATGCTCAATATATTGGCAATCGAAAAATTCACGCCATATTTGTACAGGCCCTGATCCGCTCGATCACTGAAACCGGAGTTGTCAATCGACGCCGACACGGCAATTGGCTTTGAACGTTCCAGGGCGACGTCCAGATACGAGTACCCGACCTCCTCAGCCGGCACGACATTGATTTTCGCTGCTTTGCCAAGACCGTTCAGATTTTCAATGGCCTGATCGATGTTGCGAATATTCAGAACAGCTCCCTCCATACCAGGCATCGCGCTAGTCAACATCATGCGCTCGCGAATGGTTTCGGGCTCCTGGCCGTTTATACGCCATCCCTTCACATAGCCCCAATTGACCTTCAAAATCAACGTCCCACTCGACAGATTTTGCTCCACAAGAGACACGCTGGTCGTGATGTAGCCGCGCTCATAATAAAAATTTGTCAGGTCCCGAAGCAGGGCGAATATTTCCGTTTTTCCCATCGTCGTGCCCTGATAGCGCTCGACAATTCGATCAATTTCCCGGAAGTGCCTCGCACCGTCCCGGACTTCAATTTGTTCAATCGGAAACCGTGCCTCACCCACGTCCGGCGCTTGTACGGGAGATGGCGCAACGACCTCCGGCTTGGCTGACCACTCCTGCATTTGCTGCTCGATCGATTGTTGTCGTCTCGCCTTCTCATCGAGATCGCGCTCTCGGTCCTGCACCGTCGGTTGCTGCGCACGTAACCCACTCACGCACCCCAGCAGCAAAGCAAATATCGCAGCCGATGCACCCAAGTGCTTGGTCGATGCCGCATACGCGCCATCGCTCAACTCATTTTTATTATTTCCAGTTTTCACTCCAACATTCCCCCAAACTAGCGCTAACGGATTGCGAATATTTCGGCGCACATACGTGCCGTCACTCTCCCGTGACTTCCACGAACGGAATAGCCTTCATGAACTGATGAAGCAATCACATGACTTACAATCGATTGCATTGTATTGGCGAGTCAAAATAGAGCTCGCCTCTCGAGATCGATGCAACCTCGTATCCTTGCAGCCATGGAAGCCTAATTAATAGGCGCATTAACCCATTTCGGCCTCGCGATATCAATTCAATCAATGATTTTCGTCCCAAACTTTGGGGGTGCATCAGAACCGATGTCCGTCAGATACGGGACCCTTTCCCAATCACCGCTGATACCCGCCACTTACCACGCCCCTCACTACACCTCGCGTATTGGTTGTGACCGAACCCTTGTATATCCACCACCCGTTCTCATACAATCTCAAGATGAAGGCTTGTTCAGGCTGACCGCGGTAGACGCTACCTGCAATGGCCACCATATTCATGCCCGGCACCGTCGGCTGAGGCCGTCCCGCAACCGCCATTGCTGCTGCGGCACCACCGTCAGCATCCTTGTGCG
This sequence comes from Burkholderia sp. HI2714, assembly GCF_002223085.1. NCBI lineage: Bacteria > Pseudomonadati > Pseudomonadota > Betaproteobacteria > Burkholderiales > Burkholderiaceae > Burkholderia > Burkholderia sp. HI2714. Next base: position 9,124 of record NZ_NKFM01000075.1, read on the forward strand.
CGTCATTTATACTGTTATGCAATCTTTGAATCTGACTGTTTGTGCGACTGCTTGTCTGATCGAATGTATTTTCCAAACACTAATTGAGCTTCTGAACATTGACGGCGTCGGTTGAATTCGTACCAGCAGCGTGATCTGACGCGTTCGACTCGCACTTCCGATTGACATGATGTCATCCGAATTTTTATCAAACAAATATTGATGATTCGAGAAGTCATCAATAGATCATCATCAATCTAAATCTTCAGAAGGCGGTATCCGCGCCTCGCCACAAAGCTCAAACAGTACCCATCAATTCCAGTTAAATTAAGCTTCTTCCGAATTCGCGATATATGCACGACCACCGTTCGTCGCATTGAATCCCCCACATCACCACGCTTCCATGCCCATTCCGCCAGTACTTCGACCGAAATAATCAACGACTGATGACGAAACATATACAAGGCAAGCTTGAATTCCTTGGGCGTCAGAAAGACAAGCTGATCATGTCTCCAGACACGTCCAGATTGCACATCAAATATGTATGCGCCGTACGATTCGTGCTTCGGAGTGAACTCGCGCACCTGGCCACGACGAAGGAGTGCGTCGACCCGGGCCACCAAGACGCTCGCGCTGATCGGCCAGATTTCCACAACATCAGCCCCAGACTCCATCATCGAAACCGCTTGATAGTCGGGTGCTGCCCCCACGACCAAGATGGGTATGCGACGCGTCTGCTCGCTCTGTCGAATCTGACGTAGCGCATTATTGCAAGACTTCCCGATTACCTCGCCACCCAACACGATCACATCGCTGGGTTGGGTACTTTGATCAAGAATAAACTCACGGACAGACATATATTGCAGACAAATCCACGCCGACTCTGACAGAATATGTCCGATTGAACTTGCTCGATCGATATTGACATCTACCACTGCTATGCGGGATTGATACGATCGCATCACGGGCTGCTTTAAAATATCGCCCAACTCGCTCCTCTCGCTCGATATTAACGACATGCCGCCTCCCTGACATATGATATTAATTGCCAAGACAAATGAAATCGCAGAAGATGCACCCAATCTCAAATCTATTACATCACACAATCGCATAGCGACAGTGCCCGCCATTCATTTACTCACTCCAGCTATCGATGCTGTCAGCGCTCATCAAACAGCAAAGCTGCCACACATCGTCACTGTCGCTTCTCTCTGAATATCCTCGTGACGCATTGCCTCGATCAATGTGTCGTTCATGGCATCGCGAAATATCGTTCGGTTACGCTCACGTCAAGCATCGACTTTTCTCATTCCATCTATAGCCAGATCCCCACCTCGATCGCGCGCAAGTCTTCTTGGCGCCCTCGACGCTCTCATGAACGAAGTCCCCCGACGTTCGAATCGCGCCAATTTCCACTACACTGCTGGCGGCCGCTCCCCGGCAAGCATCGGGTAATACAGGCCTGCCACGCATGCACCAACGAGTGGCGCAATCCAAAACAGCCACAACTGGCTCACAGCCGCCTCCCCGATGAACAATGCTGGTGCAGTCGAACGCGCCGGATTAATCGAGGTGTTGGTGACCGGAATCGAAATCAGGTGAATCAAAGTCAAACACAAGCCAATCGCAATCGGCGCAAATCGGCCGGCAGCACGAGAATCCGTTGCCCCCAGAATCACGAGAAGAAAGAATCCAGTCAGCACTGCCTCACACACGAAGGCGGCCAACATCGAATAGTGTCCAGGCGAACGATCGTCATACCCATTCGTGGCGAACCCGCTGCCAACGAGATCGAAGTTCGAATTTCCGGCGGCGATGATCCACAAGACCAGAGCACCACATCCCGCACCCAGAAGCTGGGCCAGCACATACGGGATGACATCACGTGCCGGAAATCGTCCGGCAACACACAGACCAACCGTCACAGCCGGATTCAAATGACAGCCCGACACATGGCCGATCGCGTACGCCATGGTCAATACGGACAAACCAAACGCGAGCGATACGCCAATAAACCCAATTCCCAAGGACGGGTAAGCTGCTGCGAGTACCGCACTGCCGCACCCACCCAGCACCAACCACATCGTCCCCAGCAGTTCTGCTGCAAAGCGTTGTTGCTGCGACATATCGCTCCCTCAAAATGGATTTCCCGCTTAAAACACCCTAAAACAGTTCAACGATTTGTCCGTGACTTTCCCGATTTGAAATCCATTCTTGCGTGCCGCCCAAGACGATCAGTCGGGCTGCGAGCCACTTTCCTGCTCTGCGCTCCCATTGGATTCCGGCGTCTCCCTCGCATCATGTCGCTTTTCAGATGACGGCAAGCGATACGACTCCATATCTGCCTTTTCCAACCATTTAGGCCGCCGCCCGCGCCCCGACCACGTGGCCCCCGTGAGGGGATTCCAATACTTGGCCTCTCTCTTGTGCCTCGCATTCCCTACAATTTCACGCATCTCGGCAGCGCTAATGCCGAACTCTACGATGAGTTTTCCGATCTCGCGTATAACGGTATGGCGTTCCGCTTCGCGCATCTTCTCTATTTCCTCATCAAGCTTCGCACGCATCAAGACTAGCTCTCGGTACTCTTTCACATTCCACTCCATACGTAGCCTCGCGTATCACGCTTGCTTTGCACGAAGCCTAAGGCGTCGATACCGACTTGATCATCACCCGCGCCGTACCCGTTCGAGGCAAATCCAGTTGCTCGGCCGCCGCCATCGACAAATCTACGATTCGATCGCGCACATACGGGCCGCGATCATTGATTCGAACGACTACCGAGCGACCGCTCTCCAGGTGTGTAACGCGTACGTGCGTTCCCAACGACAATGTTCGATGAGCCGCTGTCAATGCATACATGTTGAAGCGTTCACCGCTTGCCGTACGCCGCCCGTGAAACGGCTTGCCGTACCAGGACGCCGTACCAATCTGAACAACGTCGTCTTTCGATCGCATCGACCTACTGGATGGTCCCACCGGGTCAACAACATGGCTTTCTCGAACATCGGGTTGCCCGGCCACATCGAATTGGGTGATCACGTTAGTCTTGACGCCCTGCAACTCCGTCTCGAATTGATCTTTCATCGGAACATCGGGTGCTGTTTCACATGCTGTCAGTACACTGCATGCCAACATGCACACGATCCCCGTCCATAGTCCGCATTTCATTTACAAACCTCGTCAAAACACAGCGTCACGAGTGCGTGACGACAGCGCTCGCGTACAAACGCCTCAAGCACATAACCTGATGGCGCCCGCTGATTGCCAAGCGTTTTGACCACAGTCAATTGCGTGCCTGCGACCAACCATACCGGTTCACACTCACCCAACACATACGCTTGACATGCGCTTGACAAACTAAGTACATCCCCTTCTTTAAAAATCATTACCACAATTTCAACTTAAATTTATAGACAATCTCATTAACTGATAGAGAGCAAATCCCGCAATTGGTATCGCCAATGCAAAAAAAAATTTTTCTGCTGCTAAAATTCTGCCGAACCAGACTTGTTGGTCGTACTCGTCGCAATGATGGATATGATTCATTCGCTTGCCCCTGATTTGTCTATCCGGTCTATTCGTCATGTCGTATGACAACGCTCGGCCACTTTCGAGAGGTCCGCTGCCACACGCTGCAAAACAGGATCCCATTGCCCGTACCGCGTCTGTCGATAAAGCTTGACCGATGGGTACCATGGGCTATCCTCGCGTCCAAGCATCCAGGTCCAGTGCGGATTTACATCCAGCAGCAGCCATGTCGCTATGCCCAACCCACCGGCAAGATGCGCGATAGAAGTACAAACGGTGATAACCAGATCGAGATTCTTGAGATAGGCCGCCGTATCGTCAAACGTGAAAAATTCCTCGGTATGATCGGCAATCTGCAAACCGCCTCGTCTCATCGACTGGGCGTCATCTTGGGCATCCTTCTGCAGGCTGAAGAACTCGACGCCTTCGATACCCGCGCATGCTTGCGCGTACGCAACCGGATTTACCGACCGCATCGGATTGCGCTGATGCGTGCGACTGCCGGACCACGCCAGCCCGACTTTCATTCCGCGCGAACCCGGCAAGCGTTCTCGCCACATTTCCACCCGCGCAGCATCAGCCTTCAGATACCGGTGACTCATCGGCAAGTCATCAAGACGAACACCTAAGCGCAGCGGCAAACTGGCCAGCGGCACATGCCAATCTCCAGGCGGGAACGTTTTCGGGTCCTGGGTTGCCACAATGGGTGTCACGATGTCGGCCAAGCTGCGTTGAAGCAAAGGTTGCAACTCGGGGTACGTGCAGTACACGATCGTGCCGCCCTCTCGCTTGACGCGCTCCGCCAGTGGACGTACAAACCGGACAAACTGCAGCACGTCGCCAAACCCTTGCTCGCCCCACACCACGAGCGTCTTGCCTTTCAATAGCTGCCCTTCCCACTGCGGGATAGGTAAATCGGGATAGCGATTTCGCAACTCGCGTGAACCGTGCCAGCGCGCTTCATGATTGGCCAAGCCGGAGGCGTATTCGCCTCGCATCAACTGCAACATCGCCATCACCCATGTCGTCGTCGCATTAGGCATCAGGGTGTGAGCGCGCTGGCTCGACACCCACGCCTGATCCCATTCCTGCAACTCCTTCAGTACACTCACATGGACCTGAAGGGCAATCGAATAGCCTGGCTGAAGCGCTAAAGCCCGTTCAACCGCGATCAATGCCGCTGCAAGCTCGCCGTGCCGACACAGTACTGTCGCGTAGTTCGTCCATGCCATCTCGTTGCGCGGCTCATCGACCAGTGCTCGCTCAAGCAGCTTCCGCGCCTGTACCGTGTCTTCACGCTCCAGGTACAGCGCGGCTAGATTGTTGGTAAGCATCGGGCGATTCGGGGTCAGCCGCGCACAACATTCATAGGACACCAGCGCCGACGCGTGTTGCCCCAGAAGATGCTGGACATACCCTCGCCAGAACCATGCCTCGCTACTCTCTGGAGCACACGTACAGTGCATCTGCATAATCTCGTTCGCGCGCAGGTGATCGCCGAAATGCACCAGCAACTCCACCCACTCGATCACCCATGCCTCGCCCTGGCGGCCTTCTTGCCACGCGCGGCCGAACCAGTCGCTGGCAGTTGCCAGCTCAGCGGCCGCAATCGCATGACGTGCACACTCGACCAACGCCTCAACGTGCTGATCATCCTGTTTCAGCGCGTGCGCCAACATGGCCTTCGCTTCCTGGCCTCGCCCACGAAGCATCAATACGCGTGCCAGTAGGACCAGCTCGTGAGGATCCTTCGATTCCGCAGCGCGGCGCGCCTCCAACATCATGGCGGCACCCACCACATCACCTCGCGCCAGCGCGATATCCACCGCTTCCAAATGAAGGTTGCGTTTCATCTATCGGACTCCCACTCGTGGATCCAGTCAGCCAGGCCGCTCTATAGCCATCTATCGCATCGCAGTAGCCGCCGCTAATGCCGCCAAGTTCGGCGGCATTAACGGCCCAGGATTACCGCAGCCCCTCGAGCGTGAGCTCCACTCGACGATTCAAGGCGCGTCCTTGCGCCGTCGCATTCGAGGCCGTCGGATTGGATGCCCCATGGCCCTTCACCACGTATTCCCGCGCTTTCAACCCATGTGACTCCAGATACCCAGCGACCATTTGTGCGCGTCGCTGCGACAGCGCCTGATTACGCGCCGCAGAGCCGCGCGAATCGGTATAGCCGTCAACCGTCACGCGGTCGAACTGCATTCCGCTCGCCTCCTCCAGCAGCTTGTCGAGCTTCTCCTGACCAGCTTGGCGCAGCGTCGACTTGTTGGTATCGAACAATGCGTCCCCGCCCAGGGATACCTTTTGCGGCGGCATCGCCACCGGCGCAGGCACCGGGGTTTGCGCTACCGGCTGCGCGGCCGGCTTCGGCGGTTCAACCGGTGCGCCACACTGGAACATCAGCGCGTTCGTATCCGGCTTGCCTTCCGTGCGCGAACCCAGCGGCGCATAGTCTTGCAGCGGATACACCGGCTTGCCCTTGGCATACTTGTCACAGATCTCCTTCGCCTTCGTAAAACAAGCACTACGACCTTCGAAGATCCCATAGCAGGTCACTTCGTATGCAGCAGGCCCGTCCACCCGGGCGACCGAGCGGGCCGTAAAGGTCGGCCCGCTCGACAGACAGCCGGCCAGAACCGCGGAAGCACCAAGCGCCAGCAACAGATTGATTGCCTTCATTATTTGAACTCCTTCTCTAATTTAATTAGTAAACCTTAGTGATATCTCGATATCCACTTCGTCGAAGCAGCGCTGACATCGCACGTTGGGACACCCCCCGGACAACCCGGGCCAGTCATACACTTACCACTGGTACGACACGCCGCCACCGTAAGTTTGGCCACCACTACTTAGCCCAACGCCCGCCTTCAGTTTCAGGTTCTCCGTCATCCGCGCACTCACACCAATCGCTGTTGCGACGTGCCCCTGGAAGGATGCCGCACCCACCCCCACCGCAATCGACTTACCCAGATCGACTTCAGGAATCATGGTCAGTGCCGTCGCCGCCGCAATCCCGGAGTACGCGTGTTTGGCCACATCGCCAATCGCCTTGTTGGTGTCGGCGATGCGCTTGTCGGTATAGCTATTAGCCTGTCCGACACCCGCGGCAACCGCGTTGTTCACTTGCTGGAGGTTGGTCGCATCCGTGGGATTCACGCCTGCGGCAATATTGGTTAGGCGTCTCTCGTTGCCAGGCGTGCCGAATGAAGCCGTGTTACGCTCGGTTGCCACGGAGCCCGCACCAATTGCCACCGAGTTCGTACCCGCCGCGGTTGCGTCCTTGCCCAGCGCCACGCTCCGATCACCCGATGCAACGGCCCCGCCTCCGCCCGCTACGGCGCCTTCACCACTCGCCTGCGATGCCGGTGCGTTCGGATCGTTTACCTTGTAGTAGGTCGTGTTGCCGCCGTTCACGTTGTTCAGCGTCGTAGACAGATTCGATACGCTCGTCGACAGTGACGCAACATTGCTGTTTGTCGAGCTTAGACCCGTCGACAGCGAGCCGAGATTACTGTTTGTCGAGCTCAGCCCGGTCGACAGTGAGCCCAGGCTCGTGGACAGCGATGCGACATTGCTGTTCGTCGTGCTCAGCCCCGTCGAAGTCGACGTCGACAACGACGACAGCTGACCGAAGTTGACCGCATCAGTGGGAGCCGTGCCAGCTGCAACGTTGGTCAGCCGCACAGGAGTCGTTGCGCCGACGCCGCCGAGAGTTACCGAGGTATGCAACGCGTTGTCGTATTGAACCGCGTTGGCGACACCGGTCGACAGCGATGCGATATTGCTGTTGACCGTGCTCAGCCCCGTCGACAGCGAACCGACATTGCTGTTCGTCGTGCTCAACCCCGTCGACAACGAGCTAATCCCGGTCGATGTTGACGTCGACAGCGTATTGATTGCTGTCACGGCCGCATTGAGTTGCGAGCCGTTGATCGCGTCGGTGCTAGTCGTCGACACTCGGCCCGCGGCAACATTCGTAATTGTACGTACCGGTTGGAATTGGTTGGAGTCGCCCCCCACACTTACTGTGCTAATCGCATTGGTTCCGCTGAATGTATATGTCTGACCGCCAATCGTCGCGCTTGGCGTATTCACAACCGGCGCCGTCTCTGAACGCGAGCCCAGCGCAACCGCCCCGGGGTCTAAGGCACTAGCCATAAATCCTAGTGCGACAGTGCTGTTATCGTCCACCCCGTTGCGCCCCCCCGCATAAGCAAGAGGTCCAATTGCAACATTCATCCCATTGCCACCATTGGTAACGCCAGGTGTGCCCGCCTGTGCGCCACATCCAATTGCAATATTCCCCAAACCAGTATTGAATGCGAATGTTTCTGCCTGCGCAGGACTCGAACAGCCTACGTTACTGATTGCCGTACCGGGGGCACCTGGCACGACGACGCCACCTCCAACTGCTTGCGCATCCGCTCGCTGAGACAGTCCGAAACCTAGAATACACCCCAACACCGCTATCGCAAGCGTGCGCATCGGGACACCAGATCCGCATGCCGACACGTTCAGATTCCCCGCACGCGTATCTGCCACTTCACACCCCGTCCGCCCTTTGCCTTGCGCACTATCCAGTTCAGAAGCCGCTACGAACGCTCCCAGAGCCTTGTTCCATACCGTTCGATAGATCTTATTCATTTCTAGTCCTTATGAATTAAGATTTTTAGTTTATATAATTAGGCATCCAAATTGATGCACACACATTTCTCGTGTCACATACCGCCTTTACTGCCAACCGCCCAGTGCCAGCCCCATCACCTCAACAGCAATCGCAAAATCGCGCCATGCTCGTACCCGTAGCTGTACATCCGCCGCCGAAAGCTACACATCAGCGCCAGCCCCTGCGTCTCGCCCCCAGCTGCGCCTGCCCTGTATGGCCACGCTATCGCCGAGTCCGCTCCATACAGCCCCACGACAATGCCGGCGTCGTATGCTTCTCGCGCCGACACCCGCTTCTCCTCGTCCAGATAGAGATCAATCAACAAGTACGCCGATTGCCTCAGCCGCTCCATCAACTCCTCGATCTCGGCTGGGTCATCCACCGCCCAGTCATATCCCGGCCGCACCGCCAGCAAGGATTGGACGAAATTTGAAAATGCCTCTCCGTCTTGCCTCATCACTCCCCCACTCGAATTAAGCCCATCGATTCAGATGCCGGCTTACCTCAACCACACCACCACTCCACATTCGTGTCAGGTTGTTGCAAGATCCGCGAAGCGACCCAGCTGATCGACCTCGCGCTCAAGTCCGCTCGACCATCCCGGCCTCGAGAGCAAGCACTCACAGCCCAACCCACTGCCTTGCCCCCATTGCGCACCAGCCTCCTGGGCAACTTGCAATGAGACTTCGTCCTCGACTCCCTCCACCACCACGCACGGCACCATGTCTCGCGCCAGGGCGACTAGGTCAGCCACGCGCCGAGCTCGCCTCGCGGTCAGCCCCGACAACAGCGATCCGTCTAGCTTGATGATGTCGGGCGCGTCGATCTCCATCGCCGTCTGCACCCCATACCGCACGCCAAACCCATCAATGGCCACATGGCACCCGACCGCCCGCAGCGCCTTGCGAATCTCGCGCCCCGTGCCCGGCACCAGCACAGCCGCCTCCGGAATCTCAAACACCAGACGCCGAGCAACCTCGGGACGGTGCGCCAACCCGTCCAGCACCGGCTCCCACCACGTGGGATCGCTCACACCCGCCGACGACAGATTGACTCCCAGACACAAGGACGGCGCGCTACCCAACAACGCCACGGCGCGACGCACCACTAGCGCATCCAGGCGCGCCAAGACGCCCAGTTGGTGCAGGTAGGGAAGAAAGTGATTCGGCGACAGCAGCAGCCCGTCGCCTAAACGCAGGCGCGCCTGTGACTCCCGGTATAGGATCGAGCCGGATTGCTCAAGTCTAACAATTGACTGACAGGCCAATTCGATGGCTCCCCGCCGGAGTGCTTGCGCCATCTCCGCTGCGCTCACTATCTCGCGCCGGATACGGGGCTGGTTCACGACCTGAGTCGGCGTCCGCCACCCCTTGCCGCATGCTCCGAAGGTCGTCCCGGTTTTCATGATCATTTCCCCGTCCGCACAGTCGCAATTCTGTTTGCTTTTTGGCGCTACCTCGGCCCGGTACGAGCCCCCTCAAAAAAGGGTCCTTTGTATCAAAGTGAGTTTTAAGCGTGTTGCCCTAGACAGGACGGGGCTCTGCGGGCGAGCCAAGAGGCCGGACAAAAAGGACCCCTTTTGTCCAGTACAATTCGATACGCGTTTTCCAGAATTCACTTTGCTTAACAAAGCGTCGTTTTTTGTCCAATTTTCTATGTCGCCCGAACCCTCAAAGTGCGAGCTAGCGAGCCGGATCGCGACGGTAATATAGAGTCAGACCCGTATTTAAAGTAGATTTGTGCCACCCGCTTTGTTCGGTGCCCCCTCCTCACGCCCCCCTGCCACCCAAGTATTCAACCGCTCACAGCCATGTATTCACCTTCGATATCTGTCGAACCACCACCCCTGTGTCGCCCCTGCCCGCCCATCCTGTCGTCCGCCTGCACACGCGGATGCCCGGCCAGACACAAGGTCAAGCAATGAAAATCGGATACGCGCGTGTTTCAACAGACGAGCAAGATCTTGCGCTGCAGATTGATGCCCTGACCGAGGCCGGATGCCAACATATTTTTACCGATCATGGCATATCCGGCTCGGAGTTCCAGCGCCCCGGCCTCGAGAACGCCTTGACCAAGCTGTCCATCAACGACACGCTGGTGGTCTGGCGGCTCGACCGACTCGGGCGCTCCCTCGGCAAGCTGGTCGAGCTCATCAGTCATCTCGGGCATCGGGAAGTCAATTTCCAATCGTTGAGCGAGTCCATCAACACTCACTCCGCCGGAGGCATGCTGGTCTTTCATATGATGGCCGCGCTGGCAGAATTTGAACAACGGCTGATCAGCGAGCGAACACGCGCCGGGATTGCCGCAGCGCGAGCGCGCGGTGCACGCATTGGACGCAAGCCGGCCCTCACCGCGGCACAACGATCACTCGCCATCACGATGCTCAAAACCAACCCGATCAGTGAAGTCGCTCGTACCTTCGGCGTTCACCCCCGAACCGTGAGGCGACTTCAGATTCAAAGCCAATCGCATACCCAATCGTCTTGAAGCATGTCTAGTACTACAGGGCACCTCGAATTACCGCTCTTTTGAGCGGTTCTGTCGCGATAACGGAGGGGAGACGAGGTTGATCGCCATTTTCAGGAATCCTTACATCACCAGTGAGTAGAACTGCGCTGCCACTGACGGATGGGCGCCTTCTTTCACCCGCATCTGCCCTTTGCGGATCATATGCAGTCGGACATGCAAAACATAGTGGAACCAAGCCCTGCAAGGGATTGCCGGGAGCCGGATATGCTGCGAACTCCCAGAACGAATATCGATCTGATTTAGAACCTGGGAGCTGGAGCGCGCCGACATGACCGACGATTTCTTCCGAAGCCGCCTTGATTCGATGATCGACCTGCGCCATCCGCTTGCGGTGCTCGCGACGCGCATGCCGTGGGCGCAGCTCGAAGCTACGATGGCGCCGCTGTTCGCGCATCGCAATCGTGAAGGCATTGCTGCGCAGGTGATCGATCTGTTCGGCGCGACAGCGCAACTTGCCGGCGCGGGCGTGAGCGCAGCGGGCCGACCGCGGTTGCCGATTCGCCGCATGCTCGGGTGAGCTTCCCCCGGTTTTTCGCGCACCAAGGGCGAGTCGTTATGCTGCCAGATTTTGCTCGTCCTGCGTGCGGAGCCAGTCGTGAAAAAACTGGGTTGGCGACACCTGACCGAGCGTGGAGTGGCGGCGCCTCCGGTTGTAAAACACTTCGATGTATTCGAACAGATCGGCTTTCGCTTCGGCGGCGCTGGAAGTCATCCGAGCAGTACTGGCTGCCGCGATCCGAATGATGCATCGCGCCCGGCGCTGGCTGACGGCGGAACCACGCCATCGTCAATGCGTCGGTTACCAGATCGGCCTTCATGCGTGA